>NZ_JBHOQJ010000178.1:0-4039 GCF_042408365.1 Thermoflexus sp. | reverse complement strand
GGCGGCGGTTTTTGCGTTGGTGACGCTGCCGGTGGAGCTGGATGCGAGCCGGCGGGCGCTGCGGCTGCTGGAGGCGAGCGGGTTGCTGGGGACGGAGGCGGAGCGGGCGGGGCGCGGGAGGTGCTGGGAGCAGCGGCCCTCACCTATGTGGCGGCGCTGGCCCAGGCCCTCTCCACCTTGGCCTACTACGCCTTCCTCGCCCTCGGCATGCGCCGGTCCCAAGAATAACCTCCTCCCGAAGGGATTGGCAGGGCAGGGAGCGGATGGGGAGCGGCCTGCTCGCTCGTTCTGCAAGTTGAAGCGATCTCTCCGACCCTCCGTGGAGCGACGCCTATGGATGCCATGGACGATGCGACCCTGCGCGCGAAGGTGGAGGAGCGGCTCTACCGGTATGATCCCCTCCGGGTCAATTTCCATCTGATTCGGGTGGAAGCCCGGGATGGACGGGTGATCCTGGACGGCGTGGTGCCTTCGACAGCGATGAAGCGGATGGCGGAGACGATCGCCCGCTCGATCCCGGGCGTGCGGGAGGTGCAGAACGATCTGAGGTCGGATCCGGAGATCGAAGCCGAATTGGGTCTGCGTTTGGCCGCCGATCCGGACCTCAGCCCGCCCCAGGCGCGCGTGCTGGCGACCAGCGTTCAAGGGGATGTGACCCTGGCCGGATGGGTTCCGAGCGAGGAGGCCCGACAGCGCGCGGAGCAGATCGTTCGATCGATCCGCGGGGTTCGCAACGTGGTGAACAACCTGAAGGTGAAGGGGGCGGTGCGCCGGGCGGCATGAAGGGGAGCTCTTACGAAATTCTTATATGGCTCTTGCACAGCTCTAACGCAGCTTGACTTATGATGATGGGTGCTGTTCGGAGTGCTCTCCGCCCGGGCCCGGTCTCGCCGAGCCCCCCGACGGCTTGGGAGGGCGGGCGGGTTGCCGAAGGCGGCCTCATGGCCTCCAACGCGATGCCTCCAGGTACACGCTTTGAACAAGAGGAGGTCTGGCGATGGCGGGTGAGATCCGTCGGTGGGATCCCTTTCAGGAGGTTTTCTCACTTCGACGGGCCATCGATCGAATCCTCGATGAGGCGTTCTCCCGTCCTTCGCTGCTCTTCGCGGGGCCCCTCGAGTGGCCGGCGGTGGACATCTATGAAACGAAGGATGAGGTGGTGGTGAAGGCAGCGGTGCCGGGCGTTCGCCCGGAGGACCTCGAGGTGACGGTCAGCGGGAACACGGTGAGCATCCGAGGGGAGTTCCGGGAGGAGCAGGAGGCGCGGGAGGGCTCGTGGATCCGTCAGGAGCGGCGCGCCGGGTCTTTCGCTCGGTCCTTCGTGCTTCCGGTGGAGGTGGTGGCCGACCGGGCGGTGGCGGAATATGAGCATGGCGTTCTGACCCTGCGGCTGCCCAAGGCGGAAGCGGTGAAGGCGCGGACCATCAAAGTAAAGGTGAAGTAGAACTCCCGGTTTCCCTCACGGCTTGGGAAATGGGGTGGTGGGCAAGGCCACTGCAGGCGACCTGGCTCACCCCAGAACCATCGACTTCTCGGCAGCTCATCTCTGAATTATCCCCTGGGAGGATGGGACGATGGCGGAGATCAAGCTTCGACCCCTTGCGGATCGGGTGGTGGTGGAACCGATTGAGCGGGAGGAGATGACCCCCAGCGGCATCATCCTCCCGGAGACCGCGAAGGAGCGCCCGCAGGAAGGCCGTGTGATCGCGGTCGGCCCGGGGCGCGTGGATGAGAACGGCAAACGGGTCCCCATGGAGGTGAAGGTGGGCGACCGGGTGCTCTTCGCGAAGTACGCCGGCACGGAGTTCAAGGTGGATACCACGCGCAAGCTGTTGATCCTTAAGGAAAGCGACATCCTGGCCATCATCGAGGAATAACCCCGCGATCTTGAAATCCCACAAATCAAGGAGGTGATCAGAGATGGCGCCCAAGCAGCTGGTTTTTGGGGAGGAGGCTCGCCGCCGCCTGAAGCGCGGCATCGACGTCCTGGCCGCTGCGGTAGGAACCACCTTGGGGCCCAAGGGGCGGAACGTGGCCTTGGATAAGAAGTGGGGGGCCCCGTCCGTCACCCACGATGGGGTGACCGTGGCCAAGGAGATCGAGCTGCCGGACCCCTATGAGAACATGGGGGTGCAGCTGCTCAAGGAGGCGGCGACCAAGACCAACGACGTGGCCGGCGATGGGACGACCACGGCGACGGTGTTGGCCCACGTCATGGTCACGGAGGGGATGAAGAACGTGGCGGCGGGGGCCAACCCGATGCTCCTCAAGAAGGGGATCGAGATGGCCGTCAAGGCCGTGGTCGAGGAGATCAAGCGGATGGCCAAGCCGGTCCAGAGCAAGGACGACATCGCCCATGTGGCGGCCATCTCCTCGGCCGATCCGGAGATCGGGAACCTCATCGCCGAGGTGATGGATAAGGTCGGCAAGGACGGCGTGATCACGGTGGAGGAGTCCAAGACGGGCCTCCCCTTCGAGACCGAGTACGTGGAGGGGATGCAGTTCGACCGGGGCTATATCTCGCCCTACTTCGTGACCAACCCCGAGACGATGGAGGCGGTGCTGGAGAACCCCTACATCCTGATCCATGACAAGAAGATCTCCGCTGCTGCCGACATCATCCCGGTGCTGGAGCGTGTGCTCCAGGAGGGCGAGACCCGCTCCTTGCTGGTGATCGCCGAGGACGTGGACGGCGAGGCGTTGGCGACCCTGGTGCTGAACAAGCTGCGGGGGATCTTCAACGCCGTGGCGGTGAAGGCGCCGGGCTTCGGCGAGCGCCGCAAGGCGATGCTCCAGGACATCGCCATCCTCACCGGCGGCCAGGTGATCAGCGAGGAGCTGGGCCGGAAGCTGGAGAACGTGCGCATCGCGGACCTCGGCCGGGCGGACAAGGTGGTGGTGACGAAGGATGACACCACCATCATCGGCGGGCGGGGCGACCCGAAGGCCATCAAGGGCCGCATCGAGCAGATCAAGGCCGAGATGGAGAAGACCACCAGCGACTACGACCGCGAGAAGCTCCAGGAGCGGCTGGCCAAGCTGGCCGGCGGGGTCGCCATCATCCGCGTCGGCGCGGCCACCGAGGTCGAGCTCAAGGAGAAGAAGCACCGCGTCGAGGACGCCCTCTCGGCGACCCGCGCGGCGGTGGAGGAGGGGATCGTCCCCGGCGGCGGGGTGGCCCTGCTCAACGCCGCCAAGGCCCTGGATAACTTGAAGGCCGACGGCGACATTCAGACGGGCATCAACATCGTCCGCCGCGCCCTGGAGGAGCCGCTGCGGCGCATCGCCGAGAACGCGGGCGAGGACGGCGCGGTGGTGGCGGAGATGGTGCGCCGCCTCCAGAAGGAGAAGAACAACCCGAACATCGGCTACGATGTGCTGCGGGGCGAGTATGTGGATATGGTGGAGGCGGGCATCATCGACCCGGCCAAGGTGACCCGCACGGCCTTGGAGAACGCGGCCAGCGTCGCCGCCATGATCCTCACCACCGAGGCCCTGGTCACCGAGGTGCCGGAGAAGAAGAAGGAGACCACGCCGACGCCGTCCGAGGAGTTCTGATCTCCTTCCCCAATGGAAGGGGTCGCCGGGGCGGGTTTCGCGACCCGCCCCGGCTTCTTCATATGAAAGGCCTCGCGTGGCTTCGAGCGGCGCAATCCCGGCAATCCTTGACCTGAGGAGGTGATGGGCGATGCCCATCTACGAATATGAGTGCCCGGTCTGCGGCCTCCGCTTCGAGAAGCAACAGCGCTTCACGGATCCTCCCATCGAGACCTGCCCGGAGGGCCACCCGGGTGTGCGCCGGGTGTTCTCCCCCGCTGGCATCATCTTCAAGGGCGATGGCTGGTACATCACCGAGAGCCGGAAGTCCAAGAACCCCGGGAAGGAGAAATCGGAGACTTCATCGGGCGCAGGCGATAGCGAATAAGGAGCAGGAAAGGCGGTCCTCGATTGTTGTAGAGGTCCCGAAGTCAGGGCTCTTCGCAGCCCGAGGGACCACGGATGTGAGCCCGAAAAGGGGCGGGGCGAGAGCGAGATCGGA
>NZ_JBHOQJ010000176.1:0-3265 GCF_042408365.1 Thermoflexus sp. | reverse complement strand
TATTGGCGTGGAGCCTCATCCTGATCCTTCTGGCGGCCGGCTGCTCCCTCCCGGAGGGATCGTCTCTTCTTCCCACTCCTTCGCCAACGCTGACCGTTCCGACCCGCCCAATGGCCGTTTCCCCTTCCCCGCCACCGCCTTCTCCTTCTCTAGCTCCTCACGGAGCCGGTGGGGGCACCGGCTCCCAGCTGACGGGGTCGCCTGTGGCTCCTGCTCCGCTGCCAGCGAAGGAGGGAACCATCCTTTACTTCTCCGCCGGCTGTCCCAATCTGGAGGGGGTGGAGGTCCCGGCGATGTTGACCCGAAAGGAAGCACTGGAAGTTCTCAATCAATTCGCCACAGGGGACCGGGAGCAGAGATTCCAACTGACCGACCCCTCGCTTTGGCCGCTACTCTCATCCGCATCTGAAAAGATGGAGCCTTTTATGGAAGGGAATCTATCGGAGCCTCGGCGCGCGCGGGAATCCCCCTATGCGGATTTGCTGGCGAACGCCTGTGGCGCGGAGGTTCTGGAGGCTTTGTGGTGGGTGGAAGTTTGCCCGGGCTCGCCTCCACCGAATCGGTTCGAGCAATGCCCTCCTGGGATGAGGATGCATCTTTTCTTTATCCGGCGGGGAGGGCGATGGCTCCTATGGGGGATAGGATAAAGGGATGATGTTTCTCCGGTGAGGTCCAGGTGACGCTTCCGTGCAGAGGAGGTTTCCGATGGGATGGCGTAGTCTACGCTTGGGCCTCCTAATCGGGCTGGGGTGGGGGCTGGCGTGCACGCCACCCGGGGGCGCTGTCCCCAGTGCGCCGGGTTCCCCGACGCGCCCGGCCGCCCCGCCCGCTTCCCCCTCGCCGACGGTCTCGCCCTCTCCTTCGCCGACCCCCCGACCGGCTCCCTCCCCCACCCTGGCGGGGCCGCCCACCCTTCTCCCCTTCACCCCACCCCCGGGCTTCGACCCGGCCGTCTATCCGCCACCCACCCCAGCTGCCCCCAACGTCCAGCTCACGTATGCGGCGGCTTGCCCCAACCTGAGCGGGACAGAAATGAGTCCTCCGCCCACCCCGGAGGAGGTGTTGCCGCTCCTGCACGCGCTGGCCTCTGCGGATGCACAGCGCCGCCAACAGGCCACCGACCCCGCCTTCTGGCCGCTGCTGCAAGGGATTCGGTTGGAGGAGGCGCCCGGGCCGGAACAGCTCATGCCCCCTCGTCCGGCCAAGGAGAGCCCGTATGGGGAGCTGCTGGGGAACGGGTGTGGGGAAGCGGTGATGGCGCGCACGTGGTGGGTGGAGGTCTGCCCGGGGCCGTGCGCGAACCCTCAGGCGGCGCGGATGGAGGCGCTGAAGCGGCACGTGTACGTGATCCGCCGTCAGGGGCACTGGCTGATCTGGGCGCTGCGGTGAAGCAGGGCGACAGCGGTCGCAGGGATTGAGCCCTGGTAGGTGGGAGGAATAATGGGGAAAATCACACCGCCTCCTATCCCTAACTCTTCTGACCGATCGGCATTGGCCTGCCCAAGAAGCAGTATGGTGCTTGTTCTGTGTTTTAGGCTGCTGCGGTCAGCAATGGGTCTGTTGAATCTCGAATAGAAGGGGAAGCAATGGAACCTCGAAAGATGGGTTGGGGCAGGTTCTGGTTCCTTGGCGGGCTGGTCTTGGGGCTCCTGGCTTTCCTGGGGGCGATGGCCCTCCTGCCACAAGGCGAGCGATCCCGATCTCCTGCGGCTTCGGGGTGGACCACCCCGGCACCGGCTCCCACGCCCGCCGGGGGCCCGGCTTCGGTCCCGGTGCTCACCCCCCCAGGGGCGGAACCCCCGGCGTATCGCATCACGCCTCCTGTCCGCCCAGGGCGGATCCTTCACTGGGCCTTCCGCCGCCGCTTCTTCGATCCCTCCGCCCCTGATCCCGCCAACGGGCGTGAGATTCACGGGACGCTGACGCTGGAGGTCGGGGCATCTGGAGGGCCTGTCCGGTTTCACGGGCGCTTCGTCCTGGACGACGGCCGTCCCTACGCGGAAATCTGGCGCACCCCCGACCAGGGGTGGGAGCTCCGTCTCCTGGACCCGGGTGGGCCCCGTTGCCATCGCGAGCCGTCCTCCCCGGAGGAGATAGAGTGGACGTTTCCGCTTTTTGTGGATCCGGGGCAGCTGGCTGCGGCCGGGTGGCGGCCGGTGCAAGGGGAAACACCGGCCGTCGAGCTGCCGGTGACCCGAGGGCCGAAGGGCGTGACCGTTGAGCGGGTGATCGGCGAAGGGACGTTGCGTTACTGGGAATGGGCCCAGTCCGGAGCGGATGGAACGGTGGAGCGAGCGTGGATGGCGGTGGGGCCGGAGGGCCAGGTGCGGGCTGTGATCCAAGAGGTGCGGGATCGGGAGGGGAGGCGGCGGATCTATGACGAGCGGGCGTATGGAGCTCTGTGGATCGCCCGGCCGGACCCCCTCTGGGAGCCGATACTCCGTCCCAGCGGGACGATGACGACCGAGTGTGGCGGAAAGGAGGGAACCCCGTGAAAAAAGAACTCCTATTTAGCTGATATAGGGAGGGTGCTCATGCGAGCCGGGAAAGCCCTTCGATCGGTCGCGGTTTGGGGGGTGCTGGCGGTGGGGGTATGGGGGGCCTGCCAACCCTTGCCGCCCTCCGCCCCCTCACCGGCTTCCCCACCGGTCACCCTCCCACCGGCCCCCACACGCCCCTCAGAAGGGGCCACCCCCACCCGGATGGTCCCAAGGGTTCCATCCCCGGCCCCTCCGGCCTGCGCGTTTCAGGAGATCCCGGATCCCGAGAACCTCACACCGGCCGATCGCGCCCTGCTGCCGGATCCCACCCGCTGGCGGTGGGAACCCCTCTCGGCGGAGGGACGCCCCCTGCGGGGGATCCGCGGCCTGATCCAGCCGCCTCTCCCCTGGCAGATCCGGGAGGAAGGGGCTGCGCTGGAAGTGTGGTTGCTCCTGAACCGGATCGCCCGGGCCATCCAGGTGGCGGTGGATCTGCAAGGGGAGGCCCATCGGCGGTTGCATCCAGAGAGCCCCTGGGATATCTTCCTGAGCCCGGAGCTGATCTTCCAGCCCCACGTGCGGAAAGCGGCCTGGGAGCTCTGGGTGCCGCGGGCGGCGGCCCAACTGCGGGCGCGGCAAGAGGCCTTCCCCGCAGACCGCATCGGCGCCCAGCGGCTGCGGGTGACGCCGGAGGGGCGGGTGGGGCTGGAGGATCCGGCCCGCGGCGGTTTTCGGGATCTGAGGGCGCCGGCGCCGATGGGGGAGGCGTTGGTGATGACCGGGAC
>NZ_JBHOQJ010000281.1:0-3685 GCF_042408365.1 Thermoflexus sp. | reverse complement strand
CGCCCTTGGCGCCCGGCTCACCCCAAAATAGCTCCCCTTCCTCACGGCCCTTCAGGCTGTGGGGAGGGGGGATAAAAAGGGTAGGGCCATCCGCTTCCCACGGCATATGCTCAGCACGGAATGTGGGGAAGACCATCCGCATCAAAGCCCCTGCAAATCCACCGCTCAACCCCCAACGGCTCTATGAGATTCCGGTGGTAAAATGAGACCGCCACGATCAACCGCACATCAGACCGTTGGAGCGCCGATGCGGTTGCGGGAGTGGATGGAAGCGCTTCCCAGGCGGCTCAAGCCGTTGCTCCCATCGGACTTGAACGGATTCCGCTGGAGTGCCCGGCCGTGGTTGGTGCAGATCTATTACCGCGACCCGGCCTTTCACTACGAGGTATGGCACCTGGGAGAGCGGCGGGGGCGCATCGAGATCGGGCTGCACTTTGAGAGCCGGGATTCAAGCCGGAACCGGGCCGCCCTGGAATGGGTGAGCCTTCATATCTGGGAGATCCGGGATCGTCTGGGACCTTATGTGGAAGCGGAGCTATGGGATCGCGGATGGGCTAAGGTGTTTGAGACCCATCCGCTCCCGCCGCTGGACGAAGAAAGCCTGGCGCGCTTCGCCCAGCGTCTGGCGCTCTGGATCCAGACGCTGGAGCCGATCCTCGCCCGTTCGCCCGCCAACGCCCGCTCCAAATCCAAATAGGGAAACGCAGCGGATCGTCAGCGGTCGCTGTCCCAGGATCATGCGGAAAGGACATTCGGTGATCCGAGTTGACGCGTGCGCTTGCCGAGGTTGAAACGGAGCTCAGTCAGGGGGTAAATCGCCTACGATGACCCGTATCCCATCCTTCCTAAGGGACCTGAATCCAAGCCAGCAGGAGGCGGTCACTGCCCCCGATGGACCGGTTCTGGTGCTGGCCGGGCCGGGCAGTGGAAAGACCCGCGTGCTCACCTACCGGATCGCTTACCTGCTCACCGCCCGCCGCGTCTCTCCCTTCCACATCCTGGCGGTCACCTTCACCAATAAAGCGGCCGAAGAGATGCGCTCCCGGTTGGAGGCCCTCTTCGGGGACCGTGCGGCTGAGCTCACCCTGGGGACCTTCCATGCTGTCTGCGCCCGGTTCCTGCGGCGAGAGGCTTCGCTCCTGGGCCTGAACCCCCAGTTCGTGATTTACGATGAAGAGGACCAGCTGGAAGCCGTCCGCCAGGCGCTGCGGGACCTCAACCTGGATGAGAAGCGTTATCGGCCCGGCGCCCTGCGAGCGGCCATCTCCCGGGCGAAGAACGAGTTCATCCGTCCGGAGGATTATCCCATCCGCACCTACTTCGACGAGATCGTGGCGCGGGTTTACAGCCGCTACGAGGAGCGTCTCCGGGCCGCCGATGCTATGGACTTCGACGATCTCCTGCTGCGGGCCGTTGAGCTGTTCGAGAACTACCCTGAGGTCCTGGCCCGCTATCAGGAGCGTTACCGCCACATCCTCGTGGACGAGTTCCAGGACACGAACACCGTGCAATATCTGCTGCTGCGGCAGTTGGCCTCCCGGCACCGCAACCTGTTCTGTGTGGGGGATGAGGACCAAAGCATCTACGGTTGGCGCGGGGCGGATTTCCGGAATGTGATCCGCTTCCGCGAGCACTTCCCCGACGCCCGCATCATCATCCTGGAGGAGAACTACCGGTCCACCCAGACCATCCTGCAGGCGGCCCAGTCGGTCATCCGCTTCAACACCGAACGTTACAACGAGAAGCGCCTGGTCGCCGCCCGCGGGCCCGGCTCGCCGATCACCGTCTACGAGGCGTTCGATGATGAGGACGAGGCCGCTTTCGTTGTCCGCCAGATCCAGGAGCTCATCGAAACCCGACGGATGCGGCCGGGGGAGATCGCGGTGATGTATCGGACCAACGCGCAATCCCGAGCGCTGGAGGAAGCCTTCGTGCGAGCAGGGCTCCCCTATCGGCTGGTCGGCGGCGTTCGCTTCTACCAGCGCCGGGAGATCAAAGACCTGCTGGCCTACCTCCGATTGGTCCTGAACCCCCACGACGATCTCAGCCTGACCCGGATTCTCAATGTGCCCCCCCGGGGGATCGGCCCGGCCACCCTCTCCAAGCTGACCGCCCTGGCGCAACGCCGCGGCCCGACAGGAGCCCCATCTTCCTTATTCGCAGCCGTCGAACAGGTGGCCCGCGGCGAGGCCTCGATTTCCATTCCCCAAAAGATCCGCCATGCCCTGGCCGACCTCGCCGAGCGGATCCGGGCCTGGCAGTCAATCCGGGAAAGCACAGGTGTAGCGGAATTGTTGCGTCGCATTATCGATGAGATCGGCTATGCGGAGTATCTCGAAAGCCTGGAGGAACAGGAACAGGAGATCGGGGGACGGCGATGGGATAACGTGCAGGAGCTGTTGCGGGTGGCGGCCCCTTACCGCCCGGGGGCCTTTGAGGACCCGCTGGCCGCATTCCTCAGCGAGGCGGCGCTGATCTCCGATGTGGACACCTTGCGGGACGATGTGGATGCGCCCATCCTGTTGACCCTTCATGCCGCCAAGGGGCTGGAATTTGAGGCGGTCTTCATCACCGGCCTGGAGGAAGGCCTTCTCCCCCACAGCCGTTCTATGGATGAGCCTGCGGCGCTGGAGGAGGAGCGGCGTCTGTTCTATGTTGGAATGACCCGGGCCAAGGATCTTCTGATCTTGACCTATGCCTTCCGCCGCTATGATGAGATCCGCACCCCCTCCCGCTTCCTGCGAGAGATCCCAAAGGAATTGCTGGCCAGCACGGGCCTTCGTTCCCGGCAAGAGCGCCAGCGCCATGCGCTCCGGGAAACCCCGGTCTCCCCTCCCCCAAGCCTGCGCTTCCGCCCAGGCACGCGGGTTTATCATCCACGGTTCGGGGAAGGGGTTGTCGTGGAGAGCCGGTTGATCGGCTCGGACGAGGAGGTGGTGGTGATGTTCGAGGAGGCAGGCCTCAAGCGGCTCCTGGCCAGCTTCGCCAGCCTGGAAGTCCTCCCGGATGCCACCCATCCTCCTTCCTAATCGCATCGTAGGCGCTAGACCGTTCTGTGACACATCGTCATCTATTTCACCCCGATGGGCTCCATCGATGACCGGTCCCTTCCGGCTTCCTCGACCGGGGGCTCGTCGACCGGTGGTCGCCCACCGCTCCGCCGCAGCGCCGATCTCCACAGGCCAGCGGGGTCCCCAAAAGTCCTTCGGACTTTTTGGGGGGGCCCAACGTCCCGGGGAACTCGCGGTAGGGCCTTTTGGGGGGCACGCGATCCTTCGGATCGCGTGGGGTGCCCTTTCCGGGCGGCCCACTCATCGATCCGCCAATACAGCGCGGCCTTTGGCCACCGGTCCTTCCCATCGGCTGGGTTCCCGCCAAATGGGAGGGGACCGACGGACTATAACACGTGATAACAAAGACAGCAGCAGCTGTCAACCCCTCACGTAGGGGCAGGCACAAGGCCTGCCCTTATCCCCGCGGCGCGCCATGCCTCCGATAGAAATCGCACCAGCGCCGCACCGGGCAGACCTCGCAGCGGGGGCGCTGGGCCTTGCAGATCTCCCGGCCGTGACGGATGAGCAACAGATGGAAGGGCAGATAGCGCTCGGGCGAGATCAGGGCCTCCATCCAGTCATGGGCTTTCTCCGCCGACATCCCCTCGGGGATCAAACCCAACCGGGTTCCC
>NZ_JBHOQJ010000280.1:0-6270 GCF_042408365.1 Thermoflexus sp. | reverse complement strand
GCCATCCCCCCACACCTCAATGGGATTCTGGCCGATAAACGCCTTGGCGATCAGGGCAATGATCGCATGGTTCTCCACCCCACGAGGACCATACACGGTAAAGTAACGACAGGAAACCGACTTCAGCCCATACTCCCGGTAATACGCCTTCAGGGTCAGTTCCGCCATCAACTTGGCCCAGCCGTACATGTTGTCCGCATCATAGGGCGGCTGGACCAAGTCCTCAGTGAGATAGAGCTCCTTGTTGGGATCGGTCTGTAAGTAGTTGGGGTAGACACACCCTGACGAGGCGAAGACCACCTTCTCCACCCCGGCGCGGCGGGCTTCCCAGAAAATCAGGCCGTCCAGAAAGAGGTTGGAGGCCGGGCCGGCCTGATGCAGGTCCACATAGCCCCGACCACCGTGGTCGGCCGCCAGATGGAAGACGATCTCGATGTCCCGCATCGCCATCCGGGCCACCCCCGGCTCGCGCAGATCCGCCTGGATGAACTCCACCGTGCCCTTCGCCAGGTGGTGCTGGATGTTCTCCAGCTTGCCGCTGGAGAGATCATCCACGATACGGACCTTGGCCCCACGTTCCACCAGGGCATCGACGAGATGGGAGCCGATAAATGAGGCTCCGCCAGTGATGAGGACTTTGCGCTTGAGCCAGAAAGACATGTTCAACCTCCCTAAAAGCTCAGGGCATGTTCAGAATGCGCTGGTAAAAGGCTTCCAGTTCCTCCA
Source organism: Thermoflexus sp. (assembly GCF_042408365.1). Classification (GTDB taxonomy): domain Bacteria; phylum Chloroflexota; class Anaerolineae; order Thermoflexales; family Thermoflexaceae; genus Thermoflexus. The sequence goes on along the minus strand of NZ_JBHOQJ010000280.1, from coordinate 5,544 downwards.
CCCGCCGTTCCCAGTTAAGATCGATCTCAGCAGCTTTACGGGCGTTTTGCCCCAACTCCCTCCGCAGGGCATCGTCTGTCAACAGTTTCCAAAGGGCATGGGCGAACTCTTCCTGATTGGCGGCCAGCAGGCCTATGCGATAAGTTTCCACAAGGTGGACGACGTCACCGACCGGGCTGGCTACGGTTGGGCGTCCAGCGGCCATATAATACATAATTTTGCCCGGTAGACGTCCGCGATTAGCCGCCCGGTCAGTCAGGGGCAGACACATGACATCAGCGCACGCCAGGTACCAACTTAATTCCTCATCGGGGACGAAATCCGTCTGCCACAAGCGATCGCCGATGCCAAAGGCGTGGGCCTGCTCTAACACCCGTTGGTTTTTGGGACCGATCACCATAAACCAGACGTCCGGCAGTTGCCGGATGGCAGGCATCACAATCTCCATATCGCCCTGCCCCATTCCCAGGAAGCCCACGATCTTGCGGTCCAGGGGGACTCCTAGGCGCTGCCGGGCCTCGGCCACGGGCAAGCAACGGATCAAATCGGTGGCCGCGCCATTAGGGATACAAATCAGGCGCTCTGCAGGACATCCAATATCCAACGCCCTCTGCCTGAGCACGGTGCTGATGGTTACTACGCCATCAGCCCATAACTTGGACTTGATCTCCCACCACTCCTCGAACTTGCCGATAGCTGGCACGCGGCGTTTGGGGACGTCGTTGATGCCGCCGGGGCCGCCCCACCAATCGGCCCAGTCGGCGATGAGTTTCGCGCCGCGCAGCCGCCCGACAAAGCCGGCGAAGGAGGCGTTAGGCTTGTGGTCGAACATGTGGATGATGTCGTAGCGGTAGATCAGCGCGTGTAGGCAGCGGAGCAAGTTGTCGAGGGGGCCATAGCCCTCGCCGCTGTAGTTTTGTCCCCAGTTAGGCATCTCCACCACACGAACGCCGTTGGCGATGGACACGGTTGGCTTCCAGCGGTGCTGGCGCGAGACGGTCATCAATGTGACTTGATGGCCACGGCGCGCCAACCCCCTGGCGAGATTCCAGGCCCGTTCGTAGGTGCCCAGGTAGCGATAGTTGTGGTTAAGGTAAAGCAGGCGCATCGTTTAACTCCTGGCCGCCAACAGGGCTTTTCAAAGTTCTAGCAAAGACGGCGTAACAGTGAGGAAGCGCATGGCCCCCGGCCCAGCCCCCTGAAAATCACAAATTGAAAGCAATATCTTACCAATGTGAGAACATTGAAAAGCCTTGGGCCACCAATTAGGCATCTTGACCGATAGTAATTCTCAAATTTGCTTCAAGCATCAGGAGAAGGGATACCAGCACAAAAATCCCCGAGAGCAGATATTTTGTATTGGCCAGTCTTGCCGATCCCAGAAATGCTAGAAGGATGGGATCGGGCATCCAAGCTATTACGAGCCCAAAGATGCCCACAAAAACCCCCAATCTCCAGTCTTTGTTCAATAAATTACCATTATATTTCCATAATATGTACAAAATATCGATCATTATAGGCAAAAACCATACGGTGTTCATAACCCAAGTTAACGGTGCAGACAAAAGGATGATCACCCACGCGCTCTGCCAGTAGAGGACTGCAGCAAAGGTTTCGAGCCTCTGAGGAAGCCATCTGTATTGCCACATCCATATTCCTACAAAAAAACACAGAAAAGCAAGGACAGAAACGATGGAAAGCTGGACATTGAGCCCTCTTCTCTGGAGAGCAGCAGCTATGCTCCGAGCAATGCTTGCATTAGAGATAAACTGAAAGGACTCATAGCGGTACACAATGTTATCTTTTTGAACGTACCCCGCTGGAAGCGAGGTGCGTAAGGCCTGTATGACATGAGCAGGCAGCCTCATTCCCTCGTCCCCGCCCTCTCCGAACTGAGCGATTCTCGGCAAATTTTTACTATACTCTATCAAAAGATTTGGTTTTGTGAGCAATGAAATTAACAAAATACCAAATATACCGATAATATAACCCCCAATTGCTGCCCATTTCCTACGTATAATGAAGAATGGGACGATATACACGCAATGCAATTTAAGGAGGGTGGTCAGCGCCCACAGGAGGCCGGCGATAATGTTTGTGTTCCTGTTTTCGATGACTATCAATCGGGTGGCAAGCACAATGAGGAGTAGAGTGACTCCATCAATCTGGCCTCGCTCAAGGAGGGTGAATAAAGGATAAAACGTGCTTGCAAAGAAAGCTAACACCAGCAGCTGTTCCAGTTCGCTTTTCAAACGCAACATCCCTATCGCAAGGCACAACGAGGAGCTAACGCAAATTAGTTGGAGTAACGTCCAGAGGTATTTCGCCACACTATAAGGAAGCAGCGCGATCGGCTGAAACAGGACTGCGGCAAGCGGCGGATACAGGAATCGACTGTGTCGGAAAACACTAACGCCATCCCAGATAGGAGGATTCCGGATCGCATAATTCACATAGGGCGAGAGCCCATTATTGAGCGCCTCACCAGCAGTATAGAAAGCAGCGAAATCCATTTGCAAACTTTCTTTTCCAAATTGGAACGAGAGGCTTACTAAGCGGCCTATTGCAAATAGAGTACCAGCTATGAGAAAAATTCTAAGAAATAGCCTCTGCACAGAAATAATGAGCTCACATTTCATGTCCTGCCTCTCGCGCCAGCCGCCATACATACCGCACTCGTTCCTGCACTGCCCGAGGTTGCATGGCAAAAGCCAGAACATAGAAAGCCGAGAACGCGTAGATCGCCTTCACAACCAGTCGCGTAAAAAGCCCCAGGTTCTCCAGCGGGATAAACCGAAGGACTATAATATATCCTAATATAGTCGCGCCTCCAGCCAGCAGTGGCATCCCCAAGCCAGCGTTCGCACTCACCGAAAGCTCCCGGCGGGTATACACGCAGGCCAGTCCGATCCCAGCGATCAACGCCAGCCCCACCGCCCCGCAGGCACCCAAGGCACCCCAGCGCATCGTCAGCGGCAGCCCGGCGACCCCCAGCACCCCCACTTGAGCCCATAGCAACGCAGCCGCCCGCCCGGGTCGGCCCATCGCGTTCAGCACCACACCGGCGTGCTCCAGGTGAGGGCGGAGCACGAAGAAAGCGCTGAGGATCTGAAGAAACAGCACGCTGGGAAGCCACCGCTCCCCATAGAGGAGCACCACGAGATCCCGTGCAGCAAGGAAGATGGCTAGGGCCACGGGGATCGCGATCATACTGATCGCCCAGGTCACCATCGCCACCGTCTTCTCCAGGCGCGCCCGATCATCTTGCAGGCGGGCATACGTGTAAAAGGCTGTGCGGGTGAGCACTGCGTTGAACAACAACGCAGGCCACTGAGCCATCCGATAAGCACGGTCATAATAGCCCAACGCCGTCACGCCTGCGAAAGTGCCGATCAGGAAGTTGTCCAGCTGGCTGAAGAGCATCCCGGCCATCAACCACAAGCCGGCGGCCGCCCCGAATCGTAGGAAGTGGCCGGCAAGGTCACGGCGGAAACGCCACGGATACGCCCATAGGTGGCTCATCCGCCACCGCGCCACCCCCCAAAGCCCTAACCCCAGGAGGCTATAAACGGTCGTCTGAGCCGCCAGGCTCCATGCCCCGCCGCCGTGGGCAGCCAGCCAGAACGCGGGAAGATACGAAAGGGGGAAAACCAGGCCTTGATAGAGGCTGGTGAGCCCGAAACGCAGCTCCTTCTCGAGCAACGTCCCCGCAATGGCGGATATCCCTTCGAGGAAAGCAGCAAAAGAAAGAACGAGGGCGATCTGAACCACCAGAGGATCATAGCCCATGAACCGAAGCGCCGGGGCCGCCAATCCCATGAGAAGCAAACCGCTCAGAGCCGCCACCCCCTCCAGAACCACATACGTCCCGACGGATTCCCCGGTGGTCTCCTTATACTGCCCGAAAGCATATCCCAACCCCAACTTGGTCTGGAGCCGCAGAAGCTGGGCGAAGAACATCGCCAGGGCGAAGGCCCCAAAGGCCTCCGGCGGCAGCGTCCGAGTGAGAAGGATGTTGGCGGCAAACCCGAAAGCCAGGGTCCAGTATGTGCTCAGGGCCACCCACATGCCACCGCGAACGGCGGAAGAGGCCAAGGGCGCTCCCGTTGTCGATCGTTCCACCGGCGTTCCTTCCTTCGAGCCCGAATCCCAGATTTCCATCGAAAGCGCAGCCCCCTCAACGGCCGATCTCCTCAATTGAAGCCAGCGCTGCGCCCCTCATGGGCAGCTTCCAGCTCACCATTATATGCCTCTGGAAGCTTACCCCTATGAGCGGCCATCCCAACGCCCTAAGGGACCTTCAGCGCTTGAGGGCACTGGTTGTGACGAGGAGGCTCCTCTCTCAGCGCTTCTTGTTTCCAGGTGCCCGATGGAAACGTCCCTGAAGTTCGAGGCTCCAAGTCCAACACAAGGAGGGACAAAGCCGAAGATCCGTTGGGTCTGATTGAGCTGAGCGCAATAGTGGTGATTCGCGCTGGACGGCTTCAAACGGTGGCCCGAATGGGGATCAAAGAAGACGATCGCTTCTTGGGCGGGGAGGCTGCCCAAGGTGGCCTCCCCGCCCGGAAGTTCCGCCATCAGCGCTGTTGGGGTTGAGGCTGAAGATGGGGGAGGATTTGCCGAAGCAAACGCTCCCGGGGCTGATATCCGATGATCCGAGCGACCTCACGGCCTTCTTTAAACAAAATAAGGGTGGGAATGCCCATCACCCCATAGCGCATGGCCAGCTCCGGGTAATCGTCCACGTTCAGTTTGCCCACCTTCAGGACCTGGGCATATTCCCGGGCGATCTGGGCCACAATGGGCTCAAGAGCCTTGCACGGCCCACACCACTCCGCCCAGAAGTCCACTAGAACAGGTTTTTCGGATCGCAACACTTCCTGCTCGAAATTCTGAACGGTGATCACCACCTCATGCTCATTCATTGTCAACACCTCCCTCAAAGCAATTGGTAGTCGCTTCGATCCGTAGTAGTGCTTCGTCCATTCTTAACCTTGGAGTTTGAGGGGCTGGGGAGAACTGCCCAAAACGGGCGCTAATAAAGTTTAAAAAGCAGTCTGCACACTTACGCCAATTGAACTTTGGACAAACGGACGGTCCGATTTCTCGTCCGGGCCCTCCCCTTAAACGGTCCGGACATAGGCCATCAAACCTTCTCGATCATGCTGGCGGGCTCCTCCTGAAAGACGATGACCACCACCGGCCCTCGCCCAGCGACTTCCCGATGGGAACCGTCACAGAAGGGAAAGTTCCGAGACTGGAAACAACGACACAGGGTCACCCGCTCCCCAGGGCGGATGCGAACCGTTGTTCGGGGGTGATCCCCCCATGTGGTCTCATGCTCCGCCATGAGTGCAGTCCTCCGAGCGATGATCGCAGCAAAGACGTTTTGAGTCTATGCGATGCGCGACACGAGGTCAAATTTTCCGCGACCCCTTCATTTTGTTTTTGCTCCGAAGGATAGAGATGGCGAGGGCCAATGGCCCACCCCCCTTATTCCCTCTCCCCGAGGGGATAAAAGATGTTTGGGGGCTGGGCCGGGGG
>NZ_JBHOQJ010000279.1:0-20521 GCF_042408365.1 Thermoflexus sp. | reverse complement strand
GCCAACGGGTTCAGGCCATCCGCACCCAGCCCGTAAACGGTTTCGGTCGGGAAAGCCACCAGCCCGCCCGCCCGTAGGATCCCGGCCGCCCGGGCGATGACCTCGGGATCCGGATGTTGAGGGTCCACCGTCACGACCTCGCCCCTCACAGACAAAGCATTTCCCTCCCTTTGGAATCAACTGGTGCTTTTGTTTCCTCCACTGTTTTGGGAATATGCAATGGGGGAGCGGATGGTCCCACCCCTCTTGATCCCCCCTCCCCGCGAAAAACCAATCTAACTCCTAAGTGGATGAAGCATGAGGGGAAGGGGTGAGGCCTTCCTGCCTCCTCTCGCGGGCTCTGAACCAGATAACTTAAGATATATGGACAAAGCAGTCGCGCTAGGGCATCGTACTATAAACACAGAGCTTTATCATTCACAAGACGAGCGCTACCGAAGCGTATATCGTTCATGGTGTCTTGGGCGAGCGCATTGGCGGATTCACCGCACTTTGTTTATAATCAAATCCGAGAGAGAAGCGGTTTCCTTTCCTGCTGTCCGGGTTGGCAGTTCGCGTTCCCTCCAGCACGCCGTTCTGGAAGGTTCCGCCATGGAGGTTTCAAGGAGGTTTGAAGCCTTATCTTCGCTTCACGAGCCGGTGTTGGTGCTGAACGCCAACTTCGAGCCCTTGAATATTTGTTCCCTCCGTCGAGCGATCGCTCTGGTGCTCAGCGGGAAGGCGGAGATCTTGGAGAACGGCCGGGGCGAGGTACGGACCCCTTCTCGAGTTTTCCCTTGTCCTTCGGTGATCCGTTTGCGCTATGTGGTGCGGCGGCCGCCCCGACGGCTGCGTCTGACGAAACGGGAAATCCTGAGGCGGGACCAGTACACCTGTCAATATTGCGGGCGTTCTTCTCCTCACTTGACCGTAGATCATGTGATCCCGCGCCATCGGGGCGGAACGCATACGTGGGAAAACCTGGTCGCCGCCTGTCCGGCGTGCAATCGCCGCAAGGGGAATCGCACTCCGGCGGAGGCTCATATGACCCTGCTCCGCCAGCCTTTTGAGCCCGTTCCAACCATACGCTATCTCTTTGGTTCTTATTTGCGGGAATATACCGAGTGGCGGAAATACCTGGAAGGATGGTAAGCGGGAGGTCAGGAGATGCCGCTTCAGGAGTTCGGGCGCTGGTTTATCCTGATCGGTCTCTTCTTCTTAGCTTTCGGCATACTCTTCACACTGATCGGTCGGGTTCCAGGCCTAGGTCGCTTACCAGGGGACATCTTGATTCACAAGGGGAATTTTGTTTTCTTCTTCCCTTTGGCCACTTCGATTCTGCTCAGCCTCTTGCTCACCCTGGTGCTGAATTTGGTGCTTCGGATCTGGCGCTGGTGAATCCCAGTGTGCTCCCATTGTGAACGGACCACGGGGCGAAACGGCAGGGCGGGCCAGGGTGTCTAAAGAGGGACGGCATGGGGCGGGAAGGCGCCTCGCTAAAATGGTCAGGGCGGGCATTCAGGATGCTGGGCCATGTGATTGGAGGGGTGGGCGGTGATAGCGACATCCGCCCTGAGGAGGTAACCATGGAGGCGTTTCGGATCGAGCGGGATTCGCTAGGGGAAGTGCGGGTTCCAGCCCATGCCCTCTGGGGCGCTCAGACACAGCGCGCGGTTGAGAACTTTCCCATCAGCGGGATCCGGTTCCATCGGGACTTCATCCGTGCCCTGGGTCTAATTAAATACTGCGCTGCGAGGGTGAATCGGGATCTGGGCCTGCTGGATGAGCGCCGGGCGAATGCGATTATGCAGGCGGCTCGGGAGGTTATCGAGGGGAAGCTTGACGATCACTTCCCACTGGATATTTTCCAGACGGGGTCAGGCACTTCAACGAACATGAACGCGAACGAGGTGATCGCCAACCGAGCCATTCAAATCCTGGGCGGGGCCATCGGCTCCAAGGAGGTGCATCCCAACGATCATGTGAACTTGGGTCAGTCCTCCAACGATGTGATCCCAGCGGCCATCCATATTTCGGCTTATCTGGCCGTGCATGAACGGTTGCTGCCCGCTCTGCGACATCTCCATGAAGTGCTCCTCGATAAAGCCCGGGAGTTTGATGACATTGTGAAGACAGGCCGCACCCATCTCATGGATGCCATGCCGGTCCGGCTGGGCCAGGAGTTCTCCGGCTACGCCAGCCAGATCGAGCATGGGATCCGACGGATTGAGGCGACCTTGCCGCACCTGGCGGAGCTGGCCCTGGGGGGCACGGCGGTGGGCACCGGGATCAACACCCATCCCGAGTTCGGACGGCGGATCGCTGCGGCTCTGAGCGAGGAGACCGGACTGCCGTTCCGGGAGGCGGAGAACCATTTCGAAGCCCAGGCGGCTCAGGACGCGGCCGTGGAGCTGAGCGGCCAGTTGAAGACGGTGGCCGTTTCGATGTATAAGATCGCCAACGATCTACGCTGGATGAACTCAGGTCCGCAGGCCGGCCTGGCTGAGATCCGGCTCCCTGCGCTACAACCAGGATCCTCGATCATGCCGGGCAAGATCAATCCGGTCATCCCCGAAGCTGTGCTGATGGTCTGCATGCAGGTGATGGGCAACGATGTGGTGATCAACATGGCCGGCGCCTCAGGGAACTTTGAGCTCAACGTGGCCTTGCCCGTGATCGCCCATAACTTGCTTCAGTCCATCCACATCCTGGCGAGCGCGGCGACAGTGCTGGCGGACAAATGCATCTGCGGCATTGTCCCCAATCGCGAGCTTATGGAAACACTGGTCCATAAGAACGCCATCCTGGCCACCGCCCTTACGCCCCATATTGGTTACGACCGGGCCGCGGAGGTGGTCAAGCGGGCGATGGCCGAGAACCGGACCATCCGTGAGGTGGTCCTAGAGATGGGCTTGATGCCTGCGGAGAAGCTGGACGAGGTCCTGGATGTGCGGAAGATGACGGAAGGCGGCTTCGTAGCGGGGATCTCCGCAGGCGGTTAAGTCTCCCGAAGCGCGGCCAAGATTCCAGCCCCTGGACTTACCGGCAACACTGCAAAAAAGGCGGGTGAAGATGGATCCCTTCACCCGCCTTTGGTTGTCTGATGAAAGAAGAGTCGTCTCCCCAATACGTGTGGACGATCTTTCCATAGGGCATTTCGGTAAGAGTTACGCCGTGGGTTTCCGTGTGGGGCCCTTCCGTCTACCCGTGGGTTCCGAACGGCGGGACTTCCATTTCTTTGTGGGGTATGGGCCGCCGTCGGGGGCCCGCACCCCACAAAGAAACCAATTTCCCTCCTCCCCGTGTGACAAAGCGGCACGGTGAGGAGGGCAGGGGGGTGGGCAATTCCCCTCGCCACATACCCCCTTGGAATTTTCGACCTTTGGAGCTTGTCGCTGCTGAAAGGGGTGACTGCCTGAGAAGAGAATGCTAATAATTAATAAAACACGAGCCCGTATCGATGGAGGATGTTCCGATGGGAGAACGGGGTCTACGGGTGATCCGGGAGTTTCAGAGCTATTATGATGATCTAAACGGTGTGCGGCGGGCCATCGTGCAGCGGATCCCTTTCGCCCCGGGGGAACGATGGTTAGACATTGGGACCGGAGATGGATGGTTCGCCTTAGAGATCGAGCGGATGATGGCCCCCAGCGTGGTCATCGGGATTGATTTGGCGCGATGCGAGGTTGAGCTGGCCCGCCAGCATGCTCGGGATTCCAATTCCCGGTTCAGCGCCTTCGTCCAGATGGATGCCTATCGCCTGGGGTTCCCTAGCGGTGCCTTCGATGGGATCGGGACCTTCCTGGCCCTGCAAGATATTTGCCTGGACCTGCCGAGCCTTCATCGACTGTTCGAAGAAGCGAATCGAGTGTTGAAATTGGGGGGATGGTTTGCCCTGGCGACCACCACGCCGGAAGATGCCGAGACACCGTCACAGAAGCTGGCCTTGGAGATCTATCAATACATTCGGGCGGGCTTCTTCACCAAAGCGCAGATCCAAGCTGCTTTGGAACAGATGGGCTTTCAAGTGGAACATATTGAGTTCTATCCTACGGGAGTTAACTTAGATCCGGAAGAGGCCCAAGCGTTCATCCGGTTTGAGTGCGACTGGCTGGAACGGGCCTATGGATGGCAGAACAAGCCGGATTGGCGGGCGGTCTGGGCACATTTTGAGCCACGCATTCGAGCGCTGGGCGGTTTGGAAGTTGATGCCAAGGTTACCTTCTTCCTGGCTCGCAAGGTGCGAACGCATAGGCCCACGGGTGGGGTTTGAGAGGATCTCTACCAGGAGGTGCACGTGTGAAAGGGGGTTCCATTCCTGTGCGTCGGGTAGCAATGATCAGTGTCCATACATGTCCCCTGGCCACATTAGGAGGCAAGGATACGGGGGGGATGAACGTTTACGTCCGGGAGCTTGCCCGGGAGCTGACCCGTCGGGGCATCGCGGTGGATGTTTTCACCCGCTCCCAAAATCCCCATCTCCCCCATATTGTGCACGAGCTGGGACCTGGAGGGCGTGTGATTCACGTGCCCGCTGGCCCTGAAGCCCCGATTGAAAAACATCGCATCTTAGAGCATCTCCCCGAGTTCGTTGAGCGGGTTCGTCGCTTCGCAGAACAGGAAGGCTTGGTCTACGATGTGATCCACAGTCATTACTGGCTTTCCGGCCTGGTGGCGCTGGCCCTGCGGTCCGTATGGCGGGCCCCTGTGATTCAGATGTTTCACACTCTGGGCCAGATGAAGAACCGCGTTGCACAGCGGGTAGAAGAACGGGAACCTCCGCAGCGCCTGGAAGCGGAGCGGCGGCTGGTCCGGGAGGTCGATCATGTGGTGGCGGCCACGCCGCTGGAGAAAGCCCAGCTGGTATGGCTTTACGGAGCCACGCCTTCGTCCGTCACGGTCATCCCACCGGGGGTGGATGTTCAGCGTTTCCGTCCAATCCCCAAAATGGAGGCCCGTCGGGTTTTGGGGATCCCCCTGGAGCGACGTTATGTCCTCTTCGTCGGACGGATCGAGCCGCTAAAAGGTTTAGAGACCTTGATGCGGGCGGTGGCGATCCTGGCTCAGGATTGTCCCACCTGGACGCAAGATTTCGCGGTGGTGGTCATCGGTGGAGATCCGGATGCGACAGCGGATGCAGAGATGGGACGGCTTCAACAACTGCGGACGGAGCTGGGGATCACGGATCTGATCGCTTTTCTGGGCGCAAAAGCTCAGGAGACCCTTCCTTATTACTACAACGCCGCGGATGTGGTCGTCATGCCCTCTGATTACGAGTCGTTTGGATTAGTGGCGTTGGAGGCCATGGCCTGCGGCACGCCGGTTATCGCCTCGGATGTTGGGGGGTTGGTTTATCTCGTCCGCGATGGGGAAACCGGCCTGCGGGTACCCCGGCGTCAGCCGATCCTCCTGGCCCGGGCGCTGGATCGGCTCTTGCGGGATGATGAGTTGCGGCAACGGTTGGGCGAGAACGGGCGGCGCTGGGCCCAGCGGTTTGCATGGCCGATCATCACTGATCGCATTGTTGACCTTTATCAGGAAGTGCTGAAGCTCCGTCGGGGTCGCCAGAAGCAGCTCATCTGTTATGGGCGCTGGAGCGTGAGGCCCTAAGAGTTTTCTTCGATCCGATCTCTGGAGGGAGGGAAATGATCACCGTTGTGCCCCCTGAGGTCCATTGGTTCTACGCGGAGAAGCGCCCCAGCCCAGGCGCGATCGCGGAGCAGCTCCGCCAGAGCCTGTGGTTTGTGAGCCTGCAGGAGGCATGGGTTTCCCCTGTGGATCCCGTTCAAAAGGAGCCTCCCTTCCGGTATCAGGGCTACTGGCGAGAGCGAACCTTTGAGATCGAGTTCGAGCCTAGGCGCTACGTGATCTTGCGCGCAGCCGAAGACCTTCCTCGGGTCGTTGAAGCCCTGCATCGTTCCCTTGGCGTAGGCCCGGTTTTCTCTTACTTAGACGAGGAAGGGAAAGTGGTTTATGAATGGCGCTGGGGAGACCGGGAGGCCCGTTGGCAGGAGCTCCAGGGGATCGCTGGCTATCAGCGGTTGCGCCGTCTGGACCGTCACAGCCCATGATCCGGCGCTCAATCGGCGACCCGGGCGCCTTCAGTGCGCGATCCAGCCCCTGATTTTTGGTTCCCTTGGGAAGTTCTGGGGGGAGCCGGACGCCTTCGGCGCCCGGCTCCCCCTCAAATACTGTTCATCCCCCTCCCCACGGCCTTTGGAGCCGTGGGGAGGGGGATCCAGGGGGGTAGGGCCGTTGGCCCTCACCATTCCTCAAAGTTCAGGCGGGCCAAGCGCTCAGGACAGGCGTCCGGTGAGGATGGCCATTTTGACTTCCTCAATCGCTCGGGTGATGTTGATGCCTCGCGGGCATGCCTCCACGCAATTGAAGATCGTGCGGCAACGCCAGACCCCAAACCATTCGTTCAGAATCCGCAATCGTTCCGCCGCACCCCGATCTCGGCTATCAAAGATGAATCGATGGGCCTGTACGATCGCCGCAGGGCCGATGTATTCCTCATTGGCCCAGAAGGAGGGACAGGAAGTGGTACACGCCGCGCAAAGGATGCATTTGGTGGTGTCATCGTAGCGCTCGCGCTCCTCCGGGGTCTGCAAGCGCTCCCGCTCCGGTGGCGGCTCATCGTTGATCAAATAAGGTAAGATCGTCCGATACTTCGCGAAAAAGGGCTCCATATCCACCACGAGGTCCTTGATCACCGGAAGTCCGGGGAGCGGTTGAACGGTGATCACCCCGCGCCCTTCCTCGATTGCCTCACGAACTAGAACCTTGCATGCTAGGCGGTTACGGCCGTTGATCCGCATCGCATCAGAACCGCAGATCCCATGGGCGCAGGAACGACGGAGGGTGAGAGTGCCGTCGATATACCATTTGACGTAATGAAGGGCATCCAGGACGCGATCGACCGGCTCCGCCTCCACCTCGTATTCCCCCCACCAGGGCTTCCGGTCCTTCTCCGGGTTGAATCGTTGGATGCGCAATCGAACCTTCATGGCGTTTCCTCCGGTGTGAGCTGGGTCTGGGAAGGCGTTGACCAGGTCCATCCCCATGGAGCACGTCGGATTTCGAGGGCCTGAGCGGCCGCTCGCGCAGCTTCAATCAGAACAGGACCTCACCCCTCCCGCTCCTCCAGAAGGCATCCCTCCAGCATGATCTCCAATAAATGGGAAGGATTGGATCCGCGAGGTCCACAGGCTGTTCTCCCAGGTTTTGCGGGACGAACTCCAAGATGCGCTCTGCATGCTCTGCACACCGCTGGGCGATCTTGCGCTATATCCTTTCCGCTGTCTGGTGAGCCTGAACGGCCGCCCGTTCATAGAAGCCTCCGTCCGGCATCGAACGGGCGGCCTTCAGGTCCCGCAGCCCCCGGGCCAGCCAGTCCGGATAGCGAGGGGGTATCAATACTTTCGCTCCTTCGGCGGCCACTTGGTGATGACCACCGGTTTATAGGCGAAGGTCACTTTGCCGTTCTGGCGCCAGATCAGGGTATGCTTGAGCCAGTTTTCATCGTCCCGCTTCGGGTAATCCTCCCGATAATGGGCGCCCCGGCTTTCGGTGCGGTTCAGAGCGCTGAAGGCGGTAGCTTCCGCCACGTCCAATAGAAAGCCCAGCTCGATTGCCTCCAGAAGATCGGTGTTAAACCGATGGCCCTTATCATCGATCTGGACGTGGCGATAACGCTCCTGCAGCTCCCGGATCTTCTCGATGGCGGTCTCCAGCCCGCTGGCCTCGCGGAACACGCTCACGTAAGTTTGCATGGTTTCCTGGAGCTCGTTCCGGAGGGTCGGGACGCGCTCCTCCCCCTTTCCGTTGCGGAGGCGCTCTGTCAGCTCAACGGTGAACGCTTCGGGCTCCGGCGGTAGGGGAGCGAAGTCAGCTTGCTTGCAATATTCCGCCATATGCCGGCCTGCCCGCCGTCCGAAGACCACCAAATCGACCAGCGAGTTGGTCCCAAGGCGGTTGGCCCCGTGCACCGAGACGCAAGCCGCTTCGCCGGCAGCGTAGAGGCCCGGGACCGGCGTATTGCGCTCATCCCGAATCACACGGCCGTCCACATCCGTGGGGATGCCGCCCATTGCGTAATGGGCGGTGGGCTGGATGGGCACGGGCTCCCGCATCGGGTCGATGCCCAGATACACGCGAACGAACTCGATGATGTCCGGAAGCTTGCGCTCCAGGTATTCCGCTGTGACCTCCTTCCCACCCGGTGCGCTCTTGAAGCGGTTGATGGTCTCCGGCCGGAAGTCCAGGTAGACGTAATCCTTCCCGCCGATCCCACGGCCCTCGCGGATCTCCGTATAGATCGCGCGGGAGATCACATCGCGGCTGGCCAGATCCTTGAGGGCCGGTGCGTAACGCTCCATGAAGCGCTCGCCCTTGTCGTTGATCAGCACGGCCCCTTCACCCCGCGCGGCTTCGCTCAGCAGGATCCCCAGCTTATAGATGCCGGTGGGGTGGAACTGAAAGAACTCCATGTCCTCGAGAGGAAGCCCTTTCCGCCATACGATCGCCATGCCGTCGCCGGTCAGTGAGTGAGCGTTAGAGGTCACTTTATAGATCCGCCCGGCGCCGCCCGTGGCGAAAAGCACGGCTTTGCTGTGGAAGACATGGATATCTCCAGTGGCGATTTCGATGGCCACCACGCCGCGGACCGTTCCGTCTTCCAGGATTAAGTCGGTGACGAAGAATTCGTCGAAGAACGTGACGTTGTGTTTGATGCATTGCTGGTAGAGGGTCTGGAGGATCATATGGCCGGTGCGGTCGGCAGAGTGACAGGCCCGCATGACGGGCGCCTCGCCGAAGTTGCGGGTATGCCCGCCGAACCGACGCTGGGCGATCTTGCCGTCAGGGGTGCGATCGAAGGGCAGGCCCATGTGCTCCAGCTCGATGATGGCCTCGATGGATTCATAGGCCAGGATCTCCGCCGCATCCTGGTCTACCAGCCAGTCCCCGCCCTTCACCGTATCGTAAGCATACCATTCAGGCCGGTCCTCCTCCATATTCCCCAGCGGCGCAGCGATCCCTCCCTGCGCCGTCCCAGTATGGGAGCGGGTGGGGTAGAGCTTGCTGAGGACCGCTGTCTTCACCTGTTTCGAGGCGTAGAGGGCAGCCATCAGCCCGGCCCCCCCTGCGCCCACCACAACTGCATCAAATTGATGCCGATGGACTTTCATCGCATGCTCCTTCCGTAACGTTACTAAAGTTTAGAACTTGCATGATTTAGATTTTGGGCCAATGAGGCAGCCCGACCGCTCAATCCAGGACCTCCCATCGTGCGGGGCGAGCCCCTTCCCGCTCCTCGATATCCCGGATTGAGGGAAGGGATGAGTTTGTCCAGCACCGCAGCTCCGCTTCATCATCCAAGCGGTGGGCATCCAGCCGGAAGCGCCGTGATCCGCACTCCGCCGATCAGGGCGATGGCCCCGATCACGATGACCAAGGTCCCGCCGACGAAGGAAATCCACTTCAGCCTCTGATTCCATCCCCGATGATGAACATAGTCATCGATCACATAGCGCAGACCGTTTAGGCCGTGGATGTAAGCGAGGAACAGGAGCAGGGCATCATAAACTCGCCACCAGAACATCACGTTCCAACGTTGGTAGACAAAGCAAACGTTGATATCGTGGACGTTGTTGATCACATGCATGATCGCCAGATGGCCGAAGGCCAGGGGGATCAGCAGCACACCTGAGACGCGCATGAAGGCCCACAGCCAGACCTCCAGGCGGGGGCGTACAGCCGGTACCGTTCGCGGGGCCACCTTCGGGATGGCTGCCATGATTACCTCCCCAGGATGCCTTTTTGAAGGATCACATTACCCATGATGAAAAAGGTGGGGATATAGAGAACGAGGAAGACGACGATGGTCCACAGGATCATACGGGCCTGGATCTCCGCAGCCCACAGACGAGGGCGGAAATCGCTGATCGCAATGCGCAGGCCGTTGAGGCCGTGCCAGAGGACGCAACCCACTAAGATCAGTTCGCCGAGGCTGAAGAGCGGATGGCGATAGAGGGCGATGGCATGCTCATACCAGGTGGGGGCGAAATAGACCAGCGAGGTGTCCAGAATATGAATGGTGAGGAAGAGCAGGGTTCCCAATCCGGCGATCCGATTGGCCACCCATGCCCATTGATGGATCCGGCCACGATACTGAGGGATCTCTTGGAGCACCAGCCGCAATCCAGCCCCGGGAACCCAGGCCCATTCCAGGGCCCGCCATCGCTTCCGCGTCTCCTCCGGTATGATCACATCGGAACTGGCCATGGCAGGCTCCTTGGGAAAGTTTTCACTTATATTATAGCGCCATAGACAAAGACTGAATACTGTTTTGCGATTTTTGAGGCTTATAGACTTTGGAGATCTTCAGAGGTTGGGGGCCGTCGAAGGTGCCCCCAACCCCCGAAGGGTTGTCTCTCCTCCTCCTCCTTGCAGTCCGTAGGGGCTGGGAAGGCAGCCTTCAGCAGCCGCTCCGGACCCCAAAAGCACGGTGAAAAGCCCGCTCACGTCGAGCCGGTAGCCCGACGGGCTTCCAAAGCCTCGCGGACCAGCTCGTTCACCCGCTGGGGATCCGCCTGGCCACGGGTGGCGCGCATGACCTGGCCAACGAACCATTTCAGCACGCCTTCCTTCCCACGCAAATAGCTTTCCACCTCTTTGGGATTCGCCTCAATGATCTGGAGGACGATCTCCCGCAACGCCTCCACATCCCGGATCTGGGTTAACCCTTTGGCCTCCACAATGCGGCGGGGGGCCTCCCCGGTCTCAAAGGCCTCACGCAGGACCAGCTTGCCGGTGTTGATATTGATTTCCCCCCGCTGGACCATGCGGATCAACTCCACCAGCGCTTCAGGGGGAACTCCCGTGTCCTGGATCTCCAGGTTGGCTTCGTTCAGCAGCCGGAAAAGCTCCCCGATGATCCAGGAAGCTATGGTTCGGGGTTCCACCACCGGCTCGCCATATCGAGCGAGAGCGACGGCGCGCTCAAAATAATCTGCCACCCGATGGTCCTCTGTCAGCAGAGCCGCTTCGTAGCGCGGGAGGCCGTAAACCTGTTCAAAACGCGCTCGCCGATCCCGGGGCAGCTCCGGCAGCATCGCGCGGATGGCTTCTACCCACTCACGGGAGATCACCAGGGGTGGGATGTCTGGCTCTGGGAAGTAGCGATAGTCATGGGCGTGCTCTTTACCGCGCTGGGGGACTGTGATCCCCCGTGTCTCATCCCAGCCCATGGTCTCCTGCTCCACACGACCGCCGGAGCGAACGATCTCGATCTGCCGTCGGATCTCGTACTCAACGGCCCGTACCAGCGCTCGGAAGCTGTTCAGGTTCTTGATCTCTGTGCGGGTTCCCAGTCGGGCCTCCCCTTTCGGGCGCACGGAGACGTTGGCCTCGAAGCGAATGACTCCCTTTTCCATATCCCCCGAGTTGACACCCAGATAACGGAGCAGGGTGCGGAGGGCTATGGCGAAAGCTTTCACCTCCTCTATCGAATGCATGTCCGGCTCTGTGACGATCTCCATCAATGGGACGCCTGCCCGGTTGAAGTCCACCAGGGTCACGCCCCCTATGTGGATCAACTTCCCCGTATCCTCCTCGATGTGAACCCGGCGGATTCGCACCCGCTTAGGCCCATCCGGCGTGTCGATCTCCAGATAACCGTTTAGACAGAGAGGGTAATCATACATGGAGCGCTGGTATTCCGACGGCAGATCGGGATAGAAGTAATTCTTCCGGTAGAAGAGGCTGTATTCGGCGATCTCGCAGTTCAGGGCCAGGCCGGTAAGGATGGTCCATTCGATCGCCTGCCGGTTCGGGACGGGGAGCGTCCCGGGCATCCCGGCGCACACCGGACACACATACCGGTTGGGCTCGGCCGTGGTGCTATCCACCACCGGACACGGGCAGAACATCTTGGACCGCGTCTGAAGCTCCGCGTGGATCTCCAGGCCGATGACGGGCTCGAACTCCACAGGGCACCCCCTGAGCGGGATCTTAGAACTTCGTCTGCATCCATTGTAGCCGAAGTTACGCGCGGGATTTGGAAGCTGCGCCGCCTTCGGTCCGGTCCGTGCAATCCCTGCCTGGACGGACAAGGTCAGTTTAAAATTGATAAAAATTAGCGATAGGGCTCATAGTTCTATTTGAGCTTCAGGTTTTAGGATGGACGTGGGTCACGGAAAGCGGTTCGTTCTCATTTTAATTAACCTCCTGGTCGCCTGCGCCCCTCCCTCCGGCTTCCAGCTCCCGGACGATCCGTTGGCTCGCCTCCTGGGAAGGCGAGTTGGGCGTGTGGTGATTGTGGGAAGCGATGGGAACCTATATCTGACGGATCAGAGCGGCCTGCGTCGCCAGGCCCTGACGGAAGATGCCGGCCCCACCCCCCAGGGCCGCCGCGCTTACCGGCTTCCGACCTGGTCTCCGGATGGAAAGCGCCTGGCGGTCTTTGAGGTTCTGAGCGCAGAGGTCACCACCGTGCGCGTGCTCCGTCTGGAGCTCCCGGCCGGACGACCCCCTGTCCGTCAGGTTTGGGGGGAATGGATCGGGGAGGAGCCGGCGCTGCTCAGCTGGCTGAACGGACAGTTATTAATTGCCTTGAGCCGGAAGGGGTCACGGCCGGGGGATTATACGTTGCGAATGCTGGATCCGGCGAAAGGCCAGGAGGCCATCCTGGCGCAGGGGAGCCCTCTTTTCTTCAGCTGGAGCGCCGTTCGAAGGATGCTGGCGTGGCATCGAGGCGGACGCTATCTGGAGCTGCGCGCGCTGGACCAGGGGGAGACCCAGCGGCGTTCGGATCACACGGCTGCTTTCAACGCACCCGCCTGGTCGCCCGATGGACGATGGCTGGTCTGGGCGGAGCGGGAAGGGGATACCAGCGTCCTTCAACTGGGAGGCGTGGATCCATCTGCCGCCCGCACGATCATGACCTTCACCGGAGGGGTGGCCTTCGCCTGGTCCCCCACCGGCCGCTATCTGGCGCTGATCACCGACCCTACCACCACCCTCCCTCGCATTGGTCCATTAGACCTTTACGATACGGAAACAGAACAATGGGCCCGGCTGGATGATCAATCGAATCTGGCGGTTTTCTGGTCCCGTGATGGCCGTCAGCTGCTGGCGTTTCGCCTTTTGGAGCTCGATCCCGCTTCCGGGCAGGTCCTGCTTCAGGCTCGGGTTTATGAGCCTGCATGGAAAACCCATCGGGATCTCGCCGCGTTCATCCCCACCCGCTCTTTTCTGGAGGTCCTGGCCTTCTTCGACGCGTTCCAGCAATCAGCGTCCCTCTGGTCTCCGGACAACCGTTTTGTTCTGATCGCGGCGATGGAGCCTGATGGGGAGGCCGGGATCTACGCCCTGCACGCTTCGGGGTGGCTGGAACCGCGCCGGCTGGGGGAGGGCGTGTTGGCCTTCTGGTCCCCCCATTGAGCGCCGCTATGCTTGTGTCGTCATCCCTCTTGGCTCCTTCCCCCCAAGCCCTCATGAGGAAACCGAGGGCACGACTCCTAAGCTGAGGGGGCCGCTTGCGGAGAGGCTGGGGCGGGAGCCGGAGCAGGGAAAGAAATCGGCTGACCTGCGCGAGCGGATTCGATGATGGCGACCACCTCGTTGCCGGACAAATCATGGCGTTCCAGCAGCGCCTGGGCGACAGCCTCCACCTCCATCGCGTGCTCCCGCAGCAGCCGTTCCACCTTTTCCTCGCATTCCGCCCAGAATCGTTCAATGACCTCCTGATAGCGCTCCGGGTCCTCTGGCCTTAACGGGTGGAAGCCGAAGTATCCCAGATCCAGCAAGACCATGATCCGCTGGCGAACTTGTTGGAAGTCGGCCCCGGCGCCGGTCCAATGTTCGCCCATAAAGATCTTGGTGGCCACATGGCCGGCTAGGGAAACCATGATCTCCGCCACCAGGCGCCGCAGGGGAACCGTATAAAGTTCCTGCTTGGGGACGCTATGGACATAGCCCAGGGCCCCCGGCATGTTGGTGCGGCGGATCAGGGAGGCGCGGATGATCCGTTCGTCCGGCAGCAGATAATACTGGGCGACCGCATGGCCGGCCTCGTGATAGGCCACTTGGCGACGCTGGCGAGGATCCATCTCGGCGATGGGGTTCTCCAGACCCATCGCCTGCTCCTGGAGGGCCAGCTCGATGTCCCGTTGGGTAATGTAATCCCGACCGTTGAACAAGGCGATGCGCACGGCATCCTTGGTGATGGCAGCCATGATTTTGGCGGGGGTCGCCCATGCGGTGTCGGCGACTAGGGACTCGATATCAATGCTGGGATCATGCTTAACCTTCGAGAGGTAACCTTTGATGATCTCCCGGCGGCCGGCCCGATCCGGAAGATCCACGTATATAATGCGATCGAACCGGCCGGGGCGCACCAGGGCAGGGTCCAGGGCATCCGGGCGGTTGGTCGCCCCCATGAACAGCACATGCCAGTTGCGGGGCGGGGGGCGCTTCCCTAGGAGCCGGTAGATCCGGCCCTTGAGCCGCTCCCACCGGGTAAGCTGGGTGATGCCATCCATTTCATAGAGAAGCCGGGTGAGGGCTCCCGTGCCCCCCCAGCCCAGCCAGCCCAGGGGACCGACCCGCTCGCCCCCCATCACCCCGCCCCGGCTGGCCCCCACCGCATCGATCTCATCGATATATGCGATGCATGCGCCATACTCCCGGGCGAGTTTCCGCGCTTTCCCGACGAACCACATCATTTTGAGGACATCGACCCCCCAGAACATGGAGCGAAAGCTGGACCCCTCAATCGAGATGAAAGGGATGCCTGCTTCGCCGGCGATAGCCTTGGCCAGCATGGTCTTCCCGGTGCCTGGGGGGCCGGCAAGCAGGATGCCGTTGATAAACTGCCCGCCCATCTTCACGAAGCGCTCCCGGTTCGACAGCAAGTCGATCCACTGGCGGACCAGGCGCACGAGGTTCTCCTGGCCCCAGTAATCGGCGAGGGTCACCTGCTTGGGGTCGCCGGGTTTGATGACCTCCACACGGCTGCGGGACATGAACCAAAAGAGGGCGATGAATTGGATGATGACGAAGGTGATCGCGAACAGAAGCTGAAAGGCGAATCGAAGCAGGAGGATGAGGGCGTTGAGAACCACAGGCTCCACATAAGCCCAATATCCCAGCCCGCCCAAGCCCACAATCCAAATCCCCCGCCGCCACCACCAGTGCCAGCCGCGCAGCCAAATCCGTCGCAGGCGGGGCCGAAGTCGCTGTCCGGACTTGCCCATCGTCTCCTCCTCATTTGCACCAAGTCGGGCGGTCGAAGGGGGTTCTAAGGAGGGAGCAAGCAAACTATCCATCAGGCAGGCTGCAGTTGCCTGCCCAGCTCCCCCAGGATTTTTCAAATCGAACTGACGAATTTTTTAACATTTTAATACAAACATAAACGCCATCCCAATTTCGGGGTAGAACCCATGCCCATGATTCGACCTCCTCTTAGTCTTAGGGGTGGGGGTGAGGAGAGCGGCTCCCCGTCGAGCCCTCCGGTTGGCGAATCTTAGAAGGGCGCGCCATTCCAGGGCCTGGCGCTGCGGGGCCTCACCGTCGATGCTCGCCAGGGAGAAGGAAAGGAGGGACGGCGAACTCCCAATCTGGCAGCTGCCCCTGGGTCAGGGCTGAAGGGACCAGCGGGGAGGTCGCTGGGGGAGGCCATTAGCCGCGTATCGAGAACTCCTGCCGATGGATCCGCACGCTCTGGACCAGCCCGATCCCCAGGCACAGGGAGACCAGCGAGCTTCCCCCATAGCTGATGAAGGGCAGGGGAAGACCGGCCACGGGGGTCAAGCCGATGTTCATCCCGATATTCGTCAGGGCTTGGAAGGCGATCCAGGTGCCCACCCCAACGGCGATCAGCCGGCCATAGGTGTCCTCAGCCCTCCAGGCGGTTTGGAAAATCCGCCCGAGGACCCCAAGGTAAAGAGCCAACACGCCCAGCGCACCAATCAGCCCGAACTCCCCCGCCAAGACCGCGAAAATGAAATCCGTATGGCGCACACGGAGGAAGCCCCAGACATTTTGAGGGCTTTGTCCCCATCCGGTTCCCCAAAGGCCCCCGCTGCCGATGGTGATGAGCGCCTGGGTTAGGTTATAGGTCGTGCTGGGATCCGCCTGGAGGCCCAGGAAATGCAACAGGCGCCCGCGCATATAAGGCAACATGATGGTCCAGGCCCCTATGGCCAGGGGAGCGCTGAGCAAGCCGATGGCGAGAAGATGCCGTGGACGGACCCCCCAGGCGAAGAGCATCCCGAAGCCGATGGCCAGCGTCACCACTGCAGTGCTCAGGTTAGGCTGAAGGAAGATCAGCGCTGCGGGCAGCAACAGGTATCCAAAGGCTAACAGCACAGTGCGGAGAGAATCCAGCCGCTTTTCATGCTCGGATAGAAAACGGCCCATACTGAGGATCAGAAGAGGCTTCACAAGCTCCGCGGGTTGGATGTTCAGGGAAGCGATCTCCAGCCAGCGGCGAACCGGGGCGATCTGGCTACGGCCAGCGATCAGAGCGAGCAACAACAGGCCCAAGACGAACAGATAAATTCCGCGTTGGAAAGCCCCCCAAAGCCGGTAATTCACTGCTGCGGTCAGAAAGATCAGTAGAATCCCCACCATACCATATAGAGCCTGCCGCCGGGGCGCCTCAGCGAGATCTGGGGAGCGTAACACGGCGCTGGCGATGGTCACAACCCCCACGGCCATCAAGGCCATCACCCCAAGCAACAACCACCCGTCGAAGCGACGCCATTCCCTGAAGTGGTCTTCAATCCATCCGATCATGATCGGTTGTGCCGATTCCCCAGAGGGATATCTGCGACCAGGCGGCATTCTCGCGCGTCTTGGGTGACAGTGACCCGCACTTCCTCAGCGATGATGGGTACATGGCGGGAGAGAACCGCGATGATCTCATCCTTGATGACTTCCAGCAGCCCTGGGGAGAGATCACTGCGATCATGAACCAGGATCACCTGGAGGCGCTGCTTGGCAGTTTCGCGGGCCGACGGTTGTCTTCGCAATCGGTCCAGCCAGCTCATCGACCACCTCCGCTGCGCACCAATCGACGCAACCAACCCAGGACCCCCTGACCATCCTCGGAGAGGAAAAGCGGGACGGTTTCACCCATCAGGCGCCGGGCAATCGTGCGAAACGCCTGGCCAGCGGGCGATCGCTCCTCCAGCACAACTGGGGTCCCCCGATTGGTTGCCACGATGACCTGCTCATCCTCCGGGATTACTCCCAACAACTCAACGGCCAGGATCTCCAGAACATCCGAAGTGTCCAGCATATCTCCGCGGCGCACCATTTCGGGCTTCAGGCGATTGACAATAAGCTTGGGAGTGGGCTTGCCTATCGCTTCCACCAGCCCGATGACCCGATCCGCATCTCGAACTGCTGCGACCTCCGGGTTGGTGACCAGCAGGATAAGATCCGCAGGGGCCAGGGCGGTCCGGAATCCTTCTTCGATGCCCGCTGCAGAGTCGATCAGGATGTAATCGAATTCGGGGCGCAGCTCCTCGCAAATGCGGATCATGTCTTCGGGCTTCACAGCGGACTTGTCGCGGCTCTGGGCAGCGGGCATGAGGTAAAGGTCGGGGATCCGTTTATCTCGAATGAGGGCCTGACGGGTGCGGCAACGCCCTTCCACCACATGCACGATGTCATAAACGATGCGATTCTCCAAACCCAGAACCACATCCAGGTTTCTCAGACCGATGTCCGCATCAATGCACACGACTTTCTTGCCGGCCATGGCCAGGGCCATCCCCACATTGGCGGTCACTGTTGTTTTGCCCACGCCCCCTTTGCCGGAGGTCACTGTAATGACCTGCGCGCTCATCTCGATCCTCCTTTAGGAAAAACCGGGAGCTTCACGTCGGGTAGTCGTCCCTTTCGGCAGTGGCGAGTTCCAAACGCAAAAAATCGAACAAGCTATGCAGGTAAGCCGAATTGCCCACGCCTCCCAGAAGGAAAAAGCAGCTAACTACGGCCGGCCCAGGAGACGCCCCAGCCATTGCTCCCATCGGGAGAGGGCGCGCCACGGCTCGACAACGATGCGGCCGTTCTGGACCATCGCCTGTTCGGGGATCGGCGAATGATGCTCCTCCGGTGAGCGCGCGATATAACGGCCGATGCGTAACTGGACCGGGCGGAGCTCCAGGGCGTAAACCGCCGCCTCATCGTCTCCTTGACAGCCCGCGTGGGCGGTGCCCAGCAGGCGTCCCCATACAATGATATCTCCAGTGGCTGCGATCTCCGCCCCAGGGTGGACATCTCCGATCACGCAGAGATGGCCTTCGACTTGCAAATAGTGACCTGCCCGCAAGGTTCGATGGATCACCCAAGCAGATTCCAAGGGAAGTTCTTGAGCCTCGGGGAGCCGTTCCATCGCCGGCGGGGATTGTAAGGGAAGCCCCAGACGTCGCACCAGCGCCTGGGTCACCGGATGGTCCGTGAGCACCCCGGTCAAGGTGAGGCCAAAACGGTTCAGCAGAGCGAGCAGGCTCAATAAATCCGCTTCCTCCAGTATTCGGTCCCCCAGGACAAGGACGGCCCGGCCGCCTGCGAAGAAACTGGAATTGGCCGCCAGCCGGGATTCGAGGGCTCTCAGCGCCTCCGGCCAGGGCTCCGGACCGAAGGAAAACCACAGTGCATCCCCAATCCCTTTAATGGCTACCGGCTCTCTCGACATTCGTACACTCCTTTAGACTTCACGAGCCGAGCCCATTGCCTCTGCGTCAGAGCTGATCCAGCGAGTAGGCTAAAACGCATGGTAGTGCACATTTGGTTATAATGCAAATAAGTTAAATGAGCAAGCACCACGAGCGCTCATTTGTTTCTCTTTTTGAGCATTGGGAAGGCTGTCGTCAACGGCCTCTCTGTCAGTGTGATTGTTTTATGGGTGCCAAGGAAAGAGTATCCCTTATAGTATACTAGGATTCCGGGAGCATCCCCCAAGAGGGGCTTGCGGCTTTCGCCGTTGAAGACTTTCGGGATCTTATCCGCAACGCGCCAGAGGAGGCATCGAATGGCATGGCTTCTAGTCCACGGGGTGGTTTGCACCATGGGGGATCCACCGCAAGTGATTGAGGACGGGGCGGTTGCCATCGAGGGGGATCGCATCGTGATGGTGGGATCCACGACGGAGGTGCGGGCTCGTTATCCTGAAGCCGAGGCTCTCGACGCGCGGGGACAACTTGTCCTGCCGGGAAATATCTGCGCCCACACGCATTTCTACGGAGCCTTCGCTCGGGGCATGCCGCTCCATGATGAGCCTCCCTCGAATTTTCCTCAGATCCTCCGCCGGCTGTGGTGGCGGCTGGACCGGGCGCTGGATGAAAAGGCGATCCGCCTTTCCGCGCTGGTTTGCCTGATCGACGCGATCCGCCATGGCACCACGACGTTGATCGATCACCATGCCAGCCCCTCGTGCATCGACGGCTCCCTGGACATCATCGCTGAAGCGGTGATGGAGGCTGGGCTGCGGGCATGCCTCTGCTACGAAGTGACGGATCGCAATGGTCCGGAGGGAGCAAGAGCAGGGATCCAAGAAAATGTCCGCTTCATCCGACAGGTTCAACAGTGGCGAGCCTCGGGTGATCCCCGGGGGGCTTTCCTGGCGGCTTCCTTCGGGCTTCACGCGGCCTTCACGGTAGGCCCCAAGACGATGGAACAAGCTGTTGCTGAAGCCCGAAGTCTGGGGATCGGTTTCCACATCCACGTAGCGGAGGATGTGGCGGATGAGGGCCACAGCCTCACGGTCCATGGGGTCCGAACGGTGGAGCGACTGGCCCGAGAGGGCGTGCTGGGCCCTCAGACGCTATGCGCGCATTGCGTCCATGTGGATGCTGCAGAGATCGCCCTGTTGGCGCGCACACAAAGCAAGGTCAGCCATCAGCCCAGATCCAACATGAACAACGCGGTGGGTGTGGCGCCGGTCGGGGCGATGCGAGCTGCCGGAGTCACCGTCGGGTTGGGCAACGATGGGTTTTCAAACAATATGTTCATGGAAATGAAGACGGCTTATCTTGTACACAAGGTCCACGCCCGTGATCCCCGGGCGATGGGAGCTGAAGAGGTCGTCTCGATGGCCTACCGGGAGAACGCCCGTGTCGCTTCTCTCTTCTGGCCCCATCCGGTCGGGGTTCTGGCCCCGGGCGCTTATGCGGATATCATCCTGTTAGATTACCGTCCCCACACCCCCCTGACCGCGGCAAACCTGCCTTGGCATTTGATTTTCGGAGCGGACGGCTCCCACGTCACCACCACGATTTGTGGGGGGCGGGTGTTGCTGAAAGACCGGCAGCTGCTGACCCTCGATGAGGAGCGGATCGCTGCGGAGGCCCGAGCTTACGCCCCGGTGATCTGGGAGCGCTTTCGGTCGATCGCGGAGGCGGAGCGGGGCTCCTGAACGGCCTTTCTCCTTCTCCGCCTCGTGGCCACGGATGACGATCCAGCGAGTAGGAGTTACGCAGTTGATGTCCTCGCGGGGGCTTTGGGGCGGAGCCGGGCGCCAAGGGCG
>NZ_JBHOQJ010000157.1:0-11751 GCF_042408365.1 Thermoflexus sp. | reverse complement strand
CGCCAACGGCGCCCGGCTCGCCCCTAAACCCCTACTGAGGAAACCAAACGGGTTGGGGGAAGGGAAAAACCTGTCGGGGGTTGGGATCCCTGGTTTGGCGTAAGATGCTAAAGCACCCGGCGATCAACAGGTGAACAGCTCATTCGCAGATCCCCTTCCGTCCCTTGGCTGCGGAAAATCAAAATCGGGGCTGTCTGGATTGCCCTTTCTCAACGACGCCCCGGGGGAGTTTGCTCTGGTCC
This sequence comes from Thermoflexus sp., assembly GCF_042408365.1. GTDB lineage: Bacteria > Chloroflexota > Anaerolineae > Thermoflexales > Thermoflexaceae > Thermoflexus. The sequence goes on along the minus strand of NZ_JBHOQJ010000157.1, from coordinate 11,509 downwards.
TTTCGTTCCATCTTGCGGACCAGGAGGAGTGTGAGGCGTGGACCGCCGTTCCTGCCCCGGAGGGGACCGTTGCGGCCGAGGTGTTTCCTTTTTCTCTAGGCCTGGCGGTGTTCGCTCGAAGCGAGGGGTCGCCTGCCTCTCCAGCCCTGGAGGCGTACGGGTGCGCTCTCGCAGGATCTCCGCCGCGGGTGCAGGGGTTACTGGTGAAATTTCCTCGGGATGAGGGAAGATGTCCCCTTCCGGCAAGCCCAAGATATGGGCCAGTTGCGCCCACTCCTGCTGGGCCCGGGCCAGCTCAGCGCGGGATTCGGGTGGGGCGACTTGCAAGGCTTGCCTGAGGATCACACCTTGTCGCTCATATAAGGCGCGAAGCCGGACGCCGCGCGGAGAGGAGCTTCCGTCTTCGAATTGAGCGGCCTCCCCCAGATGACGCAGGCTCTCCTCTGCCACCGCAGGGAGCCAGCGCCCATGTGTTGCCGCCCTTTCGAATTCTTCCCAACGTCGCTCCGCCAGCCAGAGCGCTCGCTCTTCCGGAGGCATTCGTGTGGCGAAGAGGCTTTCCACCGCGCGCTTCACCGGATACAACGGTTCATCCGGCAAGCTGGCCTCCGCGGCGCCCACCACGCCGAGGGCCGCCAGGATCAAACCCAGAACGAAGATCAGTGCCCCAGCCCATCGGAAAGCGGGTGAGGAGGAAGAGGAAACGATGGGCCGAGCCTTCGCGCGGGCTGCATAGATTTGCCCCTGAAGGATCATCCGTTGGAGCGCCTGAGGGCGCAGGGATGCCACCTGGCCCTTTTGAATCCAGAGGGCCGCCTCCAGTAATGGGCGCAACGACGCCGCCTCTGGGAACTCTCGGAGGCATAGCTCCAGATCCGCTCCCTCTTCCATCCGGCGCAGGCAGCGCTCCAGAAGTTCGGCTGCGTGGATTTCTGTCCCCTGATCCATCACCGGATCTTCTCCAAATAACGGGCTAACGCTGCCAGGGCGCGATGTTGCAAAGCCTTCACAGCCCCAGCGGATTTCCCCATCGCCCGCGCGACCTCTTCGATGCTCATCCCAACCAGGAACCGCAGAACCACAACTTCCCGCTGTTCCTCCGTCAGCACCCGCAACGCGCGCTCGATCATCTCGGAGATAGCGATCTCATCCTCAGGGACATCCCGGATCAACTGCGGCCCGGTTTCTGTATCGTCCAGGGCGATGGTCGGACGCCGGTGCTGTCGTCGCCAGTGGTCGATCAGGCGCGCCCGGGCAATGCGGAACAGCCAGGCACCAAAGGGGAGCCCCCGCTCTTCATACCGCGGCAGGTCCTCGATCATCTTCAGGAACACATCCGCGGTGAGGTCTTCTGCTAGCTCCGTATCGCCGACGCGATATAGGAGATAGCGATAAATCCCATCGGCGTAATGCCGATAAAGAGCGGCGATCGCCTCCGGATCCCCTTTGCGCGCCCGGGCAATCCAGCGTTTCTCCTCGGGATGAGGGGTGAGCAGACCCATCCCTCATCCTCCTAAGAAACCGTATAAAGAGTGAAAATCGTCACGCGTATCTTCCTCGCTCATTTCAGCGGTTTATTCTACGGATCCAATCGTTTGATGGCTCTGACCGTTTGGACCATCAGACGGGGATTCGATTTCCTGGTGTGAAGGTTGCTTCAGTATCCCCTTGTTCCCTTAAGGCGTGATCCTTTCACCCAACCAGGCTTTTCCCATCCCTAGAACTGGAGGTGTGCCCAATGCGACGAATTTTACCTGCGATGGTTGGAATTTTGTTAGGGCTTGCGCTGGCCGCGGGGCTGGGGTGGATGATGGCTCGGGCGGTGGGCGCTGCACCCCTAGGGGAGGAGCCCACGCCCACGCTGACTGCCACCCTGACGCCCACGCTGACTGTCACCCCGACGCCTACCCTGACGCCTACCCCGACGCCTACCCTGACCCCCACCCCGACGCCTACCCTGACCCCGACGATCCCGTTCACGCGGGTCCATCCGGTGGCCTTGGCTCTGGCCCGATGGATCAGTCAGACGTTCCCGCAGGCGGGCATCACCGTAACGATCTCCGTTACGGATCTGATGGCCCTACACACCCAAGGGTTCGGCTACGGGGAGATCGCCCGGGCGCTGCAGCTCGTCCTCGCCTCTCAGACTGATGAAGATCCGAACAACGATCTCTCCCTGGAGCAGGCCCTGATGTTGGGGCGCCAGATCGGCTGGGGCCAGGCGTATCGCCTATATAACCTGCATCCTGGCGGTCGAGGCCTGGGCTCCATCATGCGCTCCGCCAAGCCGAAGAAGCCGAAGGGCTTTGCAACGCCATCCCCCTCCGCAACTCCAACCCCGTCCGCGCAGAGTTTTTCCTCAGGGACCTCCAAGCAGAAGACAAAGGATTTTAAGCCGCCGCGCTGGAGGGGCCGGGGGAGGTGATCGGATCTCCTTCCCCCCTTCTCCGCGCTGCTTCGCGGACATGGGAAAGGGCCGGGGTTTGGGGGCGGTGAAGCCCTGCCCCCAAACCCCTTCTTTCCCCTTCGCTTCCACTGAGGGAAGTGGGTTCATGCAAGCGGCTCCAGCACCCCAGAAGTTGGTTGCCCCGTTTGGCCCAAATGTCCTCCGTAGAACGATTGGGCTGCTTAGGTGACATTCAAGATGCCCGGATCACTCCTCTCGACCGAATTGTCGGGCCAGTTGTCCCAGCGGGAACCGTAGCACGGTTGGCCGCCCATGCGGGCAGGTCCAGGGCATGGCGCATCGCTCCAACGCTCGGACCAGATGTTGCATCTGCTCGATGTTCAGAACCTGCCCTGCCTTCACGGCTGCGCGCTTACAGATGTTGCGGATCAGGCGGCCTTCAAGGGTCTCCTCCATCGGACGACGGGATCCTTGCAAATCCATCAGGAGATCCTGGAAGGCGGGAAGGATTGCTTCGGTGGAGAGGATAGCAGGAACCGCCTGCAGGCGCACAGTGTGCGGGCCGAAAGGCTCGATTCGGAACCCCAGATCCTCTAACAGGCCCCGGTTCTCCTCCAGCAGGCTTATCTCCTCTGGGGGCACATCGATAAGCAGCGGCTGCAACAACGGTTGGGCCGGAAGTGGACCTTCCTGACGCTGTGCGCTGAGGGTCTCATAAAGCACGCGCTCATGGGCCGCATGCTGATCCAGGAGATACAGGCCGTCCGGGCCTTCCGCGATGATATAGCTGGCTTGGATCTGTCCGATGACCCGAAGGGGAGGCAAAGAGGAGGGGGAGCTTTCCGCCCCTGGCGTTTGTGAGGTGGTCTCAGGAAATGTCCAGGCAGGCAATGAAGAGACCTTCAAAGGTCTCTCCGGAAGGTTGCTCGAACGGAAAACAGGGATCGGCGCGGTCTCGCGTAAGGCGCGATGGGCGGCCCGCTGGACGACCCGAAATATCCCATCGGGATCCCGGAAGCGGATCTCGATCTTGGCTGGGTGGACGTTGACATCCACCTGCTCAGGGGGCACATCGATCCACAGGAAGGCCCATGGATAACGGCCGCCGGGGAGCAGGGTGTGATATGCCTGAAGGACCGCGGCGGGTAGCATGCGGTCCTGCACCCACCGTCCGTTCACAAAAAACACCAACTCTTGACGATCTGGCCGATCCATTCCCGGCGGGCTGATCCAGCCGCGCACCCGCACCGCTCCTTCTTCCTCCGCAACCTCTAACAAGGCTTCGGCCAGCTCGGTTCCATAAAGCGCCGCCAGGCGGTAACGGGGCTCCCGCGCGGCCGGGAGGGAGAAAATCTCCCGACCGTTGTGGCGCAGGATGAAGTGAACGTGGGGGTACGCCAGGGCATAGCGGCTGATCCAGAGGTCGATCTGCCGCCGCTCGGCCCCTTCCCCTTTCAGGAACTTCAACCGCGCAGGGGTGTTGAAGAACAGATCCTCCACAATGATCTCGGTCCCAGGGGGGCGGGCTAAGGGATGTTGCTCCACGATCTTACCCCCTTCGATGCGAAGCTCCGTACCTAGGGTCTCCTGGGGGGGTCGGGTTCGACACGTCACCCGAGCGACCGCAGCGATCGCCGCCAGGGCCTCCCCCCGGAAACCCAGCGTGGTGACCCGGAACAGGTCCTCAGAGGATGAGAGCTTGCTGGTGGCATGCCGGGCGAAGGCCAGCGGGACCTCCGCGGCGGGGATCCCACAGCCATCATCGGCCACCCGGATCCGCCGGCGCCCGCCGCCCTCGATTTCCACCTCAATCCGTGAAGCGCCAGCATCCAGCGCGTTCTCCACCAACTCTTTCACCACCGAAGCCGGTCGTTCCACCACCTCACCGGCCGCGATTTGGGCCACCAGCTCAGGCTCGAGGATCCGAATCGGCATTCTCGGCGCTCCGAAGATAGAAGATATAAGCGGAGCTATTCAATCTCTGTAAGGGCATGACACGCCATGTCTTTACTCTGAATGGCCATTAGGGCGAATAGGAAAGTGGAACTGCTTTAAGGGCTGGGAAGACCACCTGATGACTTATTTTGCGTTCTTTTGAGAAGAAGAGCAAATCTCGCCCCATGTTGGTTGGCTCAAAGTATTTTCCCTGTTCTTTGATCTGGGTAGGAGTGACGCAATTCGGAGTCTGTGAAAGAAGTGGGAAGGGCTCCTTCACCTTAGGAATTGGGAAAAGTTGCTGAGAGCGGCCTCGGGCCCTAGCATGGCTTCCCAAAAACAGAGGGAGCCTCCACGAGGAGGCTCCCTCTGCCCTGGGCGGGTAGGTGGACACCGTGGTCATTCGGACAGGCGGACGACCTGTTCGGCCTGGAGACCCTTAGGCGTCTCACGGATGGTGAACTCCACCCGCTCGCCCTCCTCAAGGTTCCGGAACCCCTGACCGACAATTGCTGTGTAGTGGACGAAGACGTCCCGGTCTCCTTCATCCGGCCGGATGAAGCCATACCCCTTCGTCCGGTTGAACCAGCGGACGGTGCCCTTGACACGCTGACCAGCCATTGCTGCAACTCCTCAAAAGGATTTTGAAGCCCGCAAGGGGCGGACTCCCGTTACCCTGTGTGGAACGATCTTCCCGGACGAAGGGGTGTCTCTCCGGTTCGTTAATAAAAAGGCCGTCGGGCGAGTCCTGCGTTGACCCGACGGCCAAACTTTCAGAACATCCCCCTCGCACTCCGGTGACTCGTTCCAAGGCCTATCATAGCCGAAACGCTGATTTTGTCAAGTGGTGTTTGGCCTCAAGTTGAGGGTGGACGTGGGATGGGGCACCCATGTAGGGGCACCCGCAAGAGGTGCCCCATCCAGGCAAGCATCAGGTCTGTAAGGGCAGGCCCAATGCCTGCCCCTACCCAAGGCATCCATTCGTCCTTTCTCCATACACTTTCGGAGCGCGCAGGGGACTCCCCTCAAGGGTTCCGTCCCTCAGGCGCTGCCATCCGACACGAGGCCAGGAGCTCCAGGAGTTCCTTATGGATCAGCCCGTTGGTGGCCACGATGTCAGTCCCCAGGGAAGGCAGGGGATCGCCCTGAGGGGTGGTGACATGCCCGCCAGCTTCCTCTACCAGCAAAGCCCCTGCCGCCAGGTCCCACGGGCTCAGCCGAAACTCCCAGTATCCGTCCAAGCGCCCCGCCGCCACGGACGCCAGATCCAGCGCTGCGGATCCCACCCGCAAAACCCCATGGCAATGCTTCAGCAGTGTGACGAATTCGCGGGTGTTGTCCAAGGGCGATTCCTGACGATCGTAGGGGAATCCGGTCACCAGCAACGCCTCCGCCAGCCGGGGGGTGCGGCTGACCCGAATCGGCCGCCCGTTCAGGAAGGCCCCTTCCCCACGCCGTGCGGTGAAGAGCTCATCCCGCATCACATCGTAAACCACCCCGAGCATGCGCTGCCCTTCTTGGAGCAGGGCGATGGAGACCGCGAAAACATGGAATCCATGAGCGAAATTCGTGGTGCCGTCCAGAGGATCCACCACCCAGAGCCATGGTGAGGCGCGAGCGGCTTCTCCGCTCTCCTCTGCCAGTACCGCGTGCTCTGGGAACGTGCTTTGAATCCGAGAAAGCACGGCTCGCTCCGAGGCCAGATCCGCCTCCGTGACCAGATCGATCTCCCCCTTATGCCGGATCTCCAGACCGCGCTGGAAGTGCCAGCGGAGGATCCGCCCGGCCTCGAGGGCCGCCTCGACAGCGACCCGGTAAGCCTGATCCAGTATGGAAGCGGCAGCCCGCCCCAATTGCTCCTCCTCCTATGCTCGTCCGGCTGAAACGCCCGGCGAGCGAGATCCTTGTCGAGCCCCGGTTGGCAAACCTCGGGGCACCGGGAGGCTTGCCCCCTGGAGCAAAAAGGGCGCCAGCTGGGAGGACAAGCTCCCACCGATGATCCGATGAAGGATTATAATTCTGATGGCCTGAACCGCCATTCCTCGTTGCAGTGGCGGATCGTTGCGAACCGGGCAAGGCCCCTGTCGGATTGTCCTTCCCCTCAGGGAAAGGAAATCGTCCGGTGGCCATGCCCTTTGCGAAGCGAACCTCGGAAGAACGACGATGAACGGCTTGTTGGGTATGCGCTTAGTGGCCGGTCGAAGACTGGCCGTGCTGATCCTGGGCCTGGTGACCGCCTGGGGGCTGGGTTGGGGGATCGCCCTCGGAGGCCCGGTCATCGCCTTCGTGGGGCTGCTGGGGGCGATCCTCATCGCGCTCGTGCTGAGCTCCATCGATATGGCCTTCCTCCTGGTGCTCGCAGTAATCTTCTTGCTCCCCTTTGGGACAGTTCCAGTGCGGCTGGGTTTCACCCCGACTTTGCTCGATTTAGCCGTCCTGGGATGGCTGTTGACTGGGCTGGCTTGGTGGGCCGCTGGACGCACGGCGACGCTGGAGGGAACGGCCCTCGCCTTCCCGGTGCTGGCCTTTCTAGGCACCACGCTGGCCACCTTTATGGCTGGGCTGGGCCACGCTCCCCTCACGCAGACTGTAGCCCGGCGGTTCGCCGAATTTTTGCTGGCCATCCTCTCCTTCTTCTGGGTGGTCACTCTCGTCCGCGATGAGGTCCGGCTCTCCCGTCTGATCCGTTGGTCCATTGGTTTTGGGTTTCTGGCCGCCCTCATTGCGATCGCTCTCTATGTATTGCCGGACGCCCGGGCGGAGGATCTGTTGTTGCGCCTTCGGCCGCTCGGGTATTACCCGGAGGGGGGGGCCGTTCTGCGTTACATCCTGGATGATCCGGAGCAGCCGGAACGGGCCATCGGGACAGCGGTGGACCCCAACCTGCTGGGAGCCATGCTGGCCACCCTGATCTCCCTCACCTTTCCTCAACTGTTTGCCCGGCGGCCGGTGTGGTCTCGCCCGCTGGTGTTTCTCTTTCTGGGCGCGATGGGGTTGGCGCTGTTGTTAACGTTCTCCCGGGGAGCTTTCATCGGGACCGCTGTGGCGATTCTCGCGCTCGGCGTATTCCGCTATCGGCGGCTGCTTCCCTTGATTGCAACGAGCCTAATCCTGTTGTTCCTTCTTCCCATGACCCAGGACTATACTCAGCACCTCCTGGCGGGGCTCCGGGGGGAAGATTTAGCGACCCGAATGCGGTTTGGAGAATATCGGGATGCTCTTACATTAATCTCACGTTACCCCTTTTTCGGGGTAGGCTTCGCCGGGGTGCCGGACGTTGACCTTTACATCAAAGTGGCCAGCATCTACTTGTTGCTGGCGGTTCAGATGGGTCTCGTTGGCCTGGGGGTCTTTCTCCTCGTGATGGGGGTCTTCTTTGCGACCGCGTGGCGAGCCCGTCGCGCCGTGCGGAATCGACCCGACTTGGAGCCGATATGGTTGGGCCTGCAGGGAGCTGTCCTGGCCGCGCTGGTCAGCGGCGTCTTCGATCACCACTTTGTGAATTTCGATTTCCATCACATGGTGCAGTGGTTCTGGCTGTTGATCGGTCTGGGGATGGCCGCCACCCAGCTGGCCCATCGGATCCCTAAGGGAGAAGGGATGAGTTGAGCCGATGAGCTTCGCGCAAACCCTAGCCCGATTGCTGACGGAGGCCTCCGCCTCGTTGTTCTATCACCTTCTGATTGGCCTGGCCCTGGAGGGGCTGTTGCTGATGGCCGCACAGGCTGCCCGACGCGCCCGGCAGAACCTTGTGGCCCGTCGCCTGGCCCTGGCTGCCGGCCTCAGCCTGATTGGACGGATCGGGCTGTTCGGGGTCGCCTTTGTGGAGAGCCAGTGGCTGCCCCCTGGCACCCTGCTGCCTCCGCTGGAGCGGGCGATCGATGTGGCGACCTGGGCATGGCTGGGCTGGGCGATGCTGGGGAAAGCGCCCGGGTTCTGGCTCCCCGCACTCCATACCCTGATCACCTTCGGCGCCTATGGGATGATTGCCCCGAACTGGCTCAGCATCTCCCTGCAGGACCCCACGCTCTTTTATGCGGGCACCCCTTCGGATCAAGCATGGATGCTGTGGACGCTGGGGGTGTCCCTGGGGATTGGGGGTCTGCTTCTCTCCCGGCCATCACCAGCTTTCCAGGGGGTCGGTGTGCTGGGGTTCTTCGCCCTGGCCTTAGGCGCTTTCCTTCAGCTGAATGCACCCCTCGCTGGGACCCACCTTTCCCCCTGGATTCGCTTGGGGGCTGTGACGGCTTATCCGCTCTGGCTGGCCGGCGCTTATCGCCTGGCGCTTCAAACCGCCCAGCAGATCTCCTGGGAAGCCAGTGGGGCGGCTGAGGGCTGGCGAGCTTGGAGCCAGGGATTGCTCCGTGCCCTTCGGGAACAGGAGGATCCGAGCCCCCTCTATGAGGCCTTAAGAGCTGCCCGGGCGCTCATGGGCGCTCGATGGACCGCGGTCGGGCTTTGGCGAGAGGATCAGCTCCTGATCGTCGCCCGGGAGGGAGAGCGCCTCCCCCGGGCCGGGTCTGATCTTTCGATCCCCTTCTCCGAATATCCACCAATCGGAGAGCTCATCCTGCAGCGTCGTTCGGGGTTGCTGGCCCCGGAGACTCAGAAAGGGGAAGCCTTCCAGCGGCTTTGGCAGGCTTTCGGAATGGCAAGGGCCGGTTTCCTTCAAGTCGAGCCCCTAATCACCCCAGAGGGCGTGCTCGGCGCCTGGCTGATCGGCTATCCTGCGGAGGCGGCGCATCAGCCTCCGGATCCCACGCCAGGTCAGCAGATGGCCGAGCTCCTGGCTCAAACTTTAAGCCTCCTGCAGGAGCGCGAGGCCAAGGCAGCGCTGGAGGGCGCGCTCGTCGTCCTTCAAAAGGAACATGAGGAGACCCTTCAACGCATAGAGGCCCGGCATAACGAGGAGCGGCAGGCGCTGTATCGAGAGATCAACCGCTGGGCCACCCGGGCCGCTAAGGCAGAGGAGGAGCAAGAGCGTTGGCGTCGACGAGCGGAAGAGCTGGCCCGGCTGATCGAAGCTCAGGCATCGCCTCCCGCGGGGATTCCCTTGAAGACCGCTTCAGCGCCGCCTGCGCCAGCGATGGCCTCTGAAGGCGATCGGGAGGGACTGATCCTGGCCCTCCTGCAGGAGCTCCGAACCCCCCTGACGGCCATCCTGGGCTACACGGATCTCCTGTTAGGGGAAGCGGTGGGCATCCTCGGGGCCACACAGCGCCAGTTTCTGTTGCGGATTCAATCCAACATCGAGCGGATGGCCGGGTTGATTCGGGAAATCCTCCAGGTCGTGGCGTTGGAGGCTGGAGCCTTCCAGCTGGAGCCCGAGCCGCTGAATCTAAGGGAGATCCGAGATGCCGTTCTCCGGCAGCTGCAACCCGTGCTCCAGGGGCGGGGCTTGCAAGTGGCCCTCGAATGGCCCGATGATCTGCCCTTGGTGCGGGTGGATCGGGACGCGGCCGAGCAGATCCTTTACCACTTGTTGAACAACGCCGCCCTATGTAGTCGTCCAGGCTCCACCATTGGCCTGCAAGCCCGCTTGAACCCGGAAGTCCCCGGGATGCTGTTCCTCCATGTACGGGATACCGGCGGGGGGATCCCCATGGAGGAAGCCCCAAAGGTGTTCGCGCCCCGCTATCGGGCCACAACCCCACTGATCCCCGGGGTCGGTGATAGCATCGGCCTCTCCATCGCCCGGGCGCTGGTGGAGGCCAGTGGGGGGCGAATCTGGGTGGAGAGCGAGCCAGGGGTAGGCAGCGTTTTCACAGTGGTCCTGCCTTTGTCCTCGTAATTTTCGTGGGGTGGGTGCCCCTACACGGAGGGCCCGGGCAGGCCCGAGGACCCTAAAGGCCATGTGAGGGCAGGCCTTGTGCCTGTCCCTCCATTCTGTGTCGCCGGGGCCGCACTGGGAGGGGGTAGGGGTTGCCAACTGCTCCCATTTTTGTTAGCATCTGTTGCGATGTGAGAGACGCCACGGTCATCGCTCGGCCTGCCGGTGAGCCCGGAAGGCCCTGGAGGTTCTGCGATGCGAGTGACCCAAGCCTTTCGCTTGGAGCTCGCCCCCAACGTCGCGCCGCGCATCGCCCTCGCCCAGCCCGTGGGGGCGGCCCGCTTCGCCTCCCACGGGGGCCTGGCCCGCTGCCGGGAGGCCTTGGAACCGGGAAGACGCCTCCCCTCCGCCCGGGCGCTCCACAAAGAATGGAACCACTGGAACCGCGCGCACGCCCCCTGGTGGGTGGAGGTCTCCCAGTGCGCCCCCCAGGAGGCCTTCCGGGACCTCGAGCGGGCCTTTCGGAACTGGCGGGCCGGGAGGGCGGGAAGACCCTGCTTCAAGCGGAAGAAATCCCTGGATGACCACAAGGCCCGCCTGACTGGTTCCATCCGGGTGTCCCCTCGCCACGTGCCGCTGCCGCGCCTGGGGAGGATCCGCACCCAGGAGCGGACGGAGAAGCTTCTTTCCCTCCTTCAAGCGGGGAAGGCCCGGATCCTTTCGGCCACCATCGCCCGGGAGGCCGACCGCTGGTTCGTGCGCCTCCCGTGCGAGGTCGAGCGCCCGGATTCCATCCCCCGCGCAGGGGAGCCGGTGGGGGCGGATCTGGGGCTGTCCGCGTTCTTGGTGCTGTCGGACGGGACGCGGATCGAAGCCCCCAAACCCTTGGCGAAAGCCCTGCGAGGTTTGCGCCGTCTCTCGAGGTTGCCTGCCTCCGGTCCCCACCGGGCGGGCGAAACCCCAGCCGGTGCGGGGGGTGGAGGCGCTGAGCGTGCGGGGGATGGTCCGGGGCCGGCTCTCCCGGTCGGTCGCCGATGCGGGGTGGGGGATGTTTCTTCGGCTCCTGGCCTCCAAAGCCCAATGGGATGGGGCGACGCTCATCGTGGCCCCGCCGGATTGCCCGTCCACCCGGCGTGGCTCGCGGTGTGGGGGGTGGGGCCGAAGGGGCCCCGGTCGGTGCGCGTGTTTCGGTGCGCGAGGTGTGGGCGGGAGATCGATCGGGATCTCAACGCCGCCTTGAACTTGAGGCAATACAGGTTGGCCGGCCACGAGGCGGGCTACGTCGTCTCGGCTCGCCGAGTCGCCGCAGAGCAGCCGGTGCTGGCCGAGAATCCACAGATCGCCCCGCCTGGACACCGGCTCTTCGAGCGGCTCGGGAACCGCATCCTCATCGGTGA
>NZ_JBHOQJ010000154.1:0-10513 GCF_042408365.1 Thermoflexus sp. | reverse complement strand
CCGGGCGCCAAGGGCGCCCGGCTCACCCCAAAACCCCTATGGGTTGGATCAATGTTCCCCAGGCCGCGCGGGCGGGCGTGCCAGAAGCAGGCTGCCCAGGAACAACAGGCCTGCCAAGCCATAGATCACATCGTAGCCCAGGAGGCTGCCTGTGGTCCGGTTCAGCGCATCGATCGCCGGGCCGCTGAGACGGGCGATCGCGCTGCCGACCGCCGTGGCGATGTTTCCCAACCCCAGATAGCGGGCTGCCTCGTCGGAGGGCACAATGCGCGTGATCCAAGTCCAGCTGGCGGCCACAAACAGGGCCACGCCCACGCCGATGATCAGCGAGGCGGCCACCAGCACCGGAAGCTCCGGCCGCCCGTATAGCCGGGAGACGCCGAGGAAGCTGAAAGTCCCCAGACCAGCCAGGAGGCCTGCCCCTTGGAGCAGCGGCCGCGCGCCCCAGCGATCGGCCAGCGCCCCGGAAGGGACGATCAAGAGCAGGATCATCGCCCCCAAGATCGCGGAGAGGGTCCCGTTTAAGGCCTGCGCCTGTTCGATGGTCAGGCCCATCGTATCCCGGAAGAAGAAGATCAAGAAGGTGCGCAACGTGAGCAGCGCCCACCAGAACACCAAGCGATGGGCGAACCAGAAGGCGAACGTCGGGGCGCGGCCCCATTCCACTTGATAAATCCAGGCTGGGCGACGGGCAGGAGGCTCCGCCAGGGCCTGCGAGGGGACCGCCATCGCGGTGATCAGCCCCACCAGGAGGTAGACCAGAAGCAGCACCGGGTAGGGCCCCCAGATCTGCCCCCGGCCCAGGAAATAGCCCGCCACCAACGGGCCGATGACCACGGCGGGGATCTCCATAAACCCCTTGATCCCAGAGGCCCGCCCCCGCTGATCTTCCGGCACGTGATCTGGGATCAGCCCCTGGTAGGCGGCCTGCACCATGTTGGAGAACGTTTGCACCAGGAGCAGGGCCAAGATGAGCAGGGGCACGGAGGGGGCAGCGACCAGGAAGGCCAAGGCCAGGGCCAGAAGGACGCTCCCCAGCCAGAGGAAGGGCTTCCGGCGCCCCCACGGGCTCCGGACCCGATCGCTCCAGGCGCCGAAGATCGGCTGGACCAGGGCGGCCCAGATCAGGCCGATGAAAGCCACGCTGCCCAGCAGGGTGTTCTGCCAACCCGGGCCAGCCAGCTGGCTGGCTTTCTGGCTCAACCAAGGAGGATCCACCACGTTGGAGGTCATGGTCAGCGCAAGCCCGTAGAGGCTCAGCGCAATCCATTGGGGCCAGGTGGTGGCCGCGCCACGTGTGAGGGTCGTCATCGAAGCCTCCTGTGCGGTTAGGTGGTGGATTTACGTTACCGTAGGCCAAGGGAGTTTCCCCGAGGGGTGTGGATGATCCAACGACGAATTATGGATAACCCGCCCCCGCGGAGCGCCTGTGTAAGGGCGCCCCTTGTGGGCGCCTCTGCATAAGGACGCGAATGCCTCGGGTAGGGGCGGGCACAAGGCCGGCCCTGGAGCATCCATGAGGGGCACCCACAAGGGGTGCTTCTCCTCCACCCCACGGCCACACCGATCCGCATGCCCTGCGGAAAGATCGCCCCCGCGCGCGGGGGTGCCAGTCCGAGATGATCATCCCCATACCTTATTTTTACTCTCTCTCCCACAAAGTGGGAGAGCGCAGGGTCAGGGATGGAACCGCTATTCATGGGGGATAGTGTCTCTAAGGCTTCTCAGCCCCACGGATTATGTTAAGATAAAAGGCCTTGGTGACGGCCTTGAACGGGCGCTATGGGTTCGCTGGACGTCTGAGCGCTGGTTTGTTCCCAAGGATCGGCAAGGGCCTCGAAAGGTCTGAGCGCGACAGGTCCGATAAGGACGGCGAGGGATTCCTTCCCTTGAGGGTGGGTCGGATGAAAGATCTCGCCTTGATTGTCATGATCGGCCCGCTGGGGATCCACCCCTTGGAGCGGCAAATGGGGTGGATCCTGCGGGTGGCTGCCCAGGAGACGATCCGCCGGATCGTGCGCACGGGGCGGGTGGATCGGGTCATCCTGGCCGCGCCGGATTCAGAGGGTTTGGAATCGTTGGGACATGCCTCCTTTCCATTAGAGCTGGATCTCGATCCGGTTCATCAGCCCTTTGAGTTCGGGGTCCGCCTGGCCGAACTGATCCAGCGCCACCGGGTTTCCCGCTTGCTCTATGTCGGGGCGGGCGCTGCGCCGTTGATGAGCGCTGCGGATTGGGATGCCGTTCTGGCGGAGTTTGCGGAGGTCCGGGAGGGTTTGGTGACCAACAATCTGCACTCCAGCGACTGGGTCGCCGTGGCCCCGGCGGAAGCGGTCCCCCCTTATGCGCATCGGCTGCCCACTGACAATGCGATGGCGTGGGTGCTCCATCGGGAGGCCGGGCTTCCGGTTCGGGTTTGGCCGCGCTCCACGGCTTCGCTCCTGGATCTGGATACGCCGGTGGATGCCCTGATCGTCGCCCAGCATCCCCAGGTGCCTGCCGCCCTCCGGGAGGCGGTGGCGCGCACCGGGTGGGATCCCTCACGGGTGCAGCGGATCCAGGCCCTGCTTCGAACCCCCGGGAGCCGTCTGGTGCTCGCAGGCCGTGTCCCCTCATGGGCCTGGGCGGCCCTGGAGCGTCATGCCCACGTGTGGACCCGCGTGTTCAGCGAGGAGCGGGGGATGCAGGCCAGCGCCCGCATGCACCGTGGCGAAGTGCGGTCCCTGGTGTATGCTTATCTACAGGCCGTAGGGCCCTCGCGCTTCTTTGAGACCCTGGGGGAACTGGCTGATGGGGCCCTGCTGGATATCCGGGTTTGGATGGCCGCCGCCGGCCGCTGGCCGGAGCCTGTGGACCGCTACGCGGCCGATCTCTTTGCCGTCTCGGAGATCCAGGATCCAGTGATCCGGGAGTGGATCGAAGCGGCCGCCCAAGCCCCTCTCACCGTCCTGGTCGGTGGTCACACCGTGGTGTCCGCGGGGCTTGTCGCGTTGCTGGAGGCAGCCCTGGGCATCCCCAGGATCGCGCTTTCCGGCGGGCTGGCGATCGGGGGCTCAGCGGGGGACTGAAAAGGGCTTTCAGGGGATGGGCGCGGGACTGCGCGAAGAACGCCCGGCCATGGTTCCAAAACCGAAAGGGGCAAAGATGGGGTTAAACCGGAAGTGGGTGTGGCTAAGCCTTGCCGTAGTGCTCATGAGCTTCGGCGCAGCGTGGGGAGGCCTTCATCGTCTTCCCCCGCGCTATGTCGCGCGAGTGGTCCCGGAGCCCCTTCAGCCGTGGTTCTGGCCTGTTCATCCCGAGGAAGTCCCCACGCCGGCGGCCACGGTCCCGCCGGAGCGGCTGGCTGCTCTTCTGACCCCAGCTGCGCCCTCGGTGTTCACTCCGACTCCGGCGCGAACGGCAACGCCGATGCCGCGCTGGACCCCATCGCCGACGGAGGCGGCCCCGATCACGGCCACGCCCACTCGGCCTGCCTCTACCCCTACGATCACCCCCCCGGTCTTCCCCGGGCCGACCCAGGCGGCCCGCAACACCCCCGCGGCGCTGGACCAAGCCGACGTCCTGCTGTATGGGGTGCGCCATGCGTTCCAGACCTGGAACAACTGCGGGCCTGCCACGCTAGCGATGGCGTTGAGCTTCTACGGATGGCGGGGCACCCAGCGGGATGCCGCGGCCGTCCTCAAGCCTGATCCGGAGGACAAGAACGTCTCGCCGGAGGAGATGGCGGCCTTCGCCCGGAGCGTGGGGCTGGGCGCGCGGGTTCGGGTGAACGGGGATATCGAAGGGCTCAAGCGGCTGCTTCGAGCCGGCTTCCCGGTCATCATCGAGACAGGCTTCGAGCCGGACCCCCGGCAAGGGTGGATGGGGCATTATAAGCTGCTGATCGGCTACAGCGATCGGGCCGGACAGTTCATCATCATGGACTCTTACATGGGACCTAATCAGGGTGTTCCCTATGAGGAAGTGGATCGTTACTGGCGTCACTTCAACCGGACGTATATCGTGATTTATCGTCTAGAGGAGGAAGGCCGCGTGCGGGAGCTCGTCGGTCCGGTCTGGGACGACGACGCCCGGATGTGGACGGAGACGCTGGCCCGGGCCCAGGAAGAGCTGGCCGCCAATCCCAAGGATCCCTTCGCCTGGTTTAATGCCGGCGCGGCGCTCCTCCACATGGGGCGAGCCGAGGACGCGGCGGCGGCGTTCGATCAAGCGCGGGCCCTGAAGCTGCCGTGGCGGATCCTGTGGTATCGCTTCGAGCCTTTCGAGGCTTATCTAGCGGTCGGCCGTTACGCCGATGTCATCGCCTTGGTCGATGCGAACCTACGGGTCACCCCATATGTGGAAGAGTGGTATGACTACAAAGGCCAGGCGCTCCTGGTGCTGGGGGATCGGGAAGGGGCGCGGAGACTGTTCCAGCAGGCGCTGCGGTTCAATCCGAACTTCCAAGCCGCTCGAGCGCATTTGGAGGCAATATCCCCGTGATCTTGACAGTACGACCCAGGGGGTAGATTCGGGGGCGAAGCGGGCGGGGCCAGACGTGCTCCGCACCTGGCCCCACAGTGATGACTCTTCTCAACGTGCGGATGACTCCTGCATCCATCGCCCAAGACGGATCACCCACCCGCCGACTTGGAACCAGAAAGTCTCATCCCCTCCGCCATACGCCGCCTCTTGACGTAATGCCTCCGCCCGGGCTTCGGCGACTCGCTCTGAGTGATACAACCGAGTCCATATTTCGGGATCTGTAAACATTTTCTCCTCCCAATTTGTCAAGCCTTGATTATATTAATGGCGCGCATATTTATTGTCAAATGTATGGTCGGGCGGTATTTTGCCATCAAAAGCCCGAAAAGTGAGGCGCGGTATTCAAACTTTTTGGTCCCTCGGTGTTTTCCACTCGCTTCTTGCTGCTGGCGCTTGAAGTCGTGGCCTGGACACTAGTCATTCGCCTGGTAAGCCAGGTGTGGCCCCTGGCCTTAAGCCTGGTGATCTGGGGACTGGTCCAGTACCTTTATTGGGGCCACATGGTGATTTATTACTCTTTTTCTCGCATCGGCTTCTTCGTGCCGTTCGCCCTCGTCTTCCTCGCGCCCGAGGCTGAGCTCAGCCGAATCAGAACTCGGTTTCTCATCTGGGCTTTCACAGTTG
The DNA here is from genome assembly GCF_042408365.1 of Thermoflexus sp. Taxonomy (GTDB): domain Bacteria; phylum Chloroflexota; class Anaerolineae; order Thermoflexales; family Thermoflexaceae; genus Thermoflexus. The sequence continues at coordinate 5,365 of NZ_JBHOQJ010000154.1, read as the reverse complement.
TGGCCATCGCTGCCGACCCCTTTATGGCCTTTCCGCTCGGGCTGGTCCACCTTAAGTGGCTCATCCGCCGACGCAGTCTTCTGTACTATAGCCGGGAGTTGGCCATGACCCTGGCCGCATCCGGCCTGAGTGTAGGGATTCTGGCTGCCCTCGGAATCTTCGCCCTGAGCGGCCTATTTAAAGACGCTGTCGTCTTTAATCTGCTGGTTTACCGTAAGTACGCTCCGGCTTTCGCTGACCCCTTTGGCAGGTGGATGAGCAATATGGGGTCAGGGCTTCAGCTATTGGATGGCCGCTGGCTGAATCTGGACCTTCTCTCGCCTCTAGACGTGAACGGGGCCAGTCGACAGCTTTTTACCGGCTTCTTTTTCAGGCTGGCAGTCCTCACCACAACCATCGGGCTGCTGGCAGTCGGTCGCATCACCGATGGCCTCGGTCTTTACGCCGTATCGGCAGCGCTGCTGGCTCGTATGCCGGAATTTTTTCACATCGGGCCCTTTGTCATGGTCTCACTGATGGTGGCAGCACTGCTGGCTGACGACCATATGGCACGGTTGCCAGGCGCTGTGATTAGCACGGGATTGCGGGTATTGATGATTGCAGGCCTAGCTTGGCTCGCCTTCCGGACAGGGACAGTCTTGGCCGATCCGGCCCTGGGAGACCAGCACCGGCAGATAGTAGCCTGGTTCAAGTCTGACGCCCAGGTGGCCGAACGACTGACCTGCGGCCGGTCCGACGTGGCCCTCGGGGATTATCCGGGCTACCCGGGCGGCGTCTTTTTGAACTTCATAACAGGACGGCGCCCGCCGAGCGGCTACGGTCTGCTCTGGCCCTGGATGGCAGAGTGGGGACTAATCGATGTCATCGAGACACTGAGAACTGAGCCGGCGATAGTGAGAGTGCACGCCGATGCACAGGTTGGGTCTTTTAAGGCGCAAGAGTTCCTGCGGCCCCTCATGGAGTTTCTGGAGCAAAATTATGTTCCCGTCGATGGCTTTTACGTGGCTCCCGAGATTATCCGGGATTGTCCATCGATCCAACCCTACTTGAACCACCTGGCCGTGCTGGTGCAAAACTTCGATGCGCCGGCCAATCGCCCGTTAGTTGTTCTGACCGATGAGCCCCACCTGCTCGATTACGTCTCGAGACTGATCAGCCGGCCGGTGCGGGCCGCTGATCCGCGGGCGGCCCTGCTGGTTCCAAGCGGCGGGGCCTGCTTCCTGGCGGCCCCGGCCTGGCTGGCTCCGGAGCTTAAGGCCTGGGGACTGGACCTGGACGAGGACGAAAACCCCAGGGATCAGGCGACACTCTGGCCGCTGGTCTGCTCGAATAGGCTCACCCCGCGTGAGCCGGTGGCCGTTTGGGAGGGTGACGTGGCCCTGGAGCAGGTGGCAGTTCGGGGTCCGGTTCGACCCGGAGGTGAGGTGGAGGTGGTTGCGCTCTGGCGCCTCGGAGGCGCGAAGCCTGCGGACAATTTGCACATTTTTCACCACGTGATCGCTGATGGCCAGCTGGTTGCCCAGGCCGACGGACCCCTGAATGCGACAATGGGCTGGCAACCGGGTGACTTGGTCGGTACCCGTTATCGGATCCGGCTACCTAAGGAGCTGAACTTCAGCCGTTATGAGCTCTTGATGGGGCTTTATCGCTTCCCCGAGCTACAAAGGCTCAAGACGGAGGTGGGACTGGACGCCATCCGGATTGGGCCTTAAGGCGTGTTCTGGCCTGTTGGGAAGGAGAGAACAAGGCCAGCCGCACGGTCCATCCCGTCTTGAGCCGCATTCGACGTGCGACCATCCCCTGTCGACATGACCCAGCGGTCACCTCCGCTGGGCAAACCCACCTTTTCCCCATATAATGTGACCGGGTGGTCATATGACCTGGAGGTCACTGGGAAGCTAGCATATGCCGAAGGTCACTTTTTTCAATCTACCGGAGGACAAGCGGGCGCTCATCGTGCGGGTGGCGATGGAGGAATTCGCCTCTCACCCCTTCGCGCGGGTCAGCATCAACCGGATCGTGAAGCGGGCGGGGATCGCCAAGGGAAGCTTTTATCAATACTTCGAGGACAAAAAAGATCTCTTGCTTTACATCTTGCAGATCATCGGGGAAGAGAAACTGGCTTATTTGCGCCCTGTTCTGGAGCGTATCGGCCAAGAGGATTTCTTCACCCTGTTGCGGGAGCTCTACATCGCCGGTATCCGGTTCGCCCAGGAGCACCCGCTCTACGTCGAGATCGGTCGCCATTTGCTGGCAAGCCGGAATTCCCCCATCTACCAAGACGCCCTGGCACGGAGCAAGCCCATCGCTTACGAGATCTTTGAGCGGATGCTCCGGGAAGCCGTTCGGCGCGGCGAGGTACGGGATGACCTGGATGTCCATCTGATGACCTTCCTGGTGGCTTCTTTGAACAATCTGGTGGTGGAGTATTACACGGAACACGTGGCGGCGGATTATGATGAGCGCCTGTTGACGGTGGCGGATCAATTTATCGAATTTCTCCGCCGAGGGATCGCGGCGGGTCGTTAGAAACATCCGGGAGGAACGCAATGGGCATCATTGAGGTTGAGGGCCTCACCAAATACTACGGCAAGACGCGTGGGATTGAAGATGTTTCCTTCAGCGTGGAGGAGGGAGAGATCTTCGGTTTCATCGGGCCGAACGGCGCTGGGAAGACCACGACCATCCGCTTGCTTCTCTCGCTGATCTATCCCACGCGGGGCAGCGCCCGGATCTTCGGCAAGGATGTGTTTGCCCACGGGCCGGAGATCCGCCAGGATATCGGCTATCTCCCCGGCGAGGTCTTCTACTACGAGCGTATGAAGGTCATCGACCTGCTGAAATACGCGGCCAGCTTCTACAACCGTGAGTGCATGCGGCGCATGTATGAGCTGGCCGAATATATGGAGTTGGACCTGAACCGCCGTGTCGATGAGCTCTCCTACGGCAACCGCAAGAAGGTTGGCATCGTGCAAGGCCTGATGCACAGCCCCAAGGTGGTTTTCCTGGACGAGCCCACCATCGGCCTGGACCCCTTGATGCAACGCAGGTTCTTCGAGCTCATCCGGGAGGAGAACGCCCGCGGGGTGACGGTTTTCTTTTCCTCTCATATCCTGAGCGAGGTTCAACGGTTATGCCATCGGGTGGCCATCATCCGCGAAGGGCGCATCGTAGAGATCGCCGATATGGAGACGCTGATTCGAAACAACTATAAGAAAGTACGGGTGGTGGTCAAAGATGTCGATCTCTCGTATTTCGATCTGCCCGGCGTGACCAATTTGGAGCGCACGGACAACGCAGTGCACTTCTTTTATCGAGGGGACATCAATGTGATGCTGCGCCGGCTCAGCGCCCTGAACCTGACCGATGTGACGATCGAGGAGCCCACCTTGGAAGAGATCTTTATGCACTATTACCAGAGGGATGGGTCATGAAAATCAATATTTATCGGTTCGAATTGCGACGAAAGCGAAACTCGATCCTCGGCTGGTCGGCGGGCGCCGCCCTCCTCATTTTGCTGTATATGGGCTTTTATCCCACCTTCGCCGATCATGCGGCGGTGCTGCAGGAAACGCTCAAGCGGTTCCCACGGGAGTATCTGGAAGCGTTCGGGATGGCGGGGGTGGACCTTTCCTCTGTGATGGGCTATTACAGCCTTGTGATGACGCTTTTACAAATCCTGCTGGCCCTTCAGGCCAGCAACTACGGCTTCGGCCTGCTCTTGGTGGAAGAAAGTCGGATGATCGCGGATTTCTTGGTCAGCAAGCCGGTCACCCGGGCGCAGATCCTGATCAGCAAACTCCTGGCCGCCCTCACCGCCTTGGTCCTTACGGATGGGGTGGTCTGGGCCAGCAGCTTCCTGTTCATCGAGCTGTTCCGCGGGGGGCGCTCCTACGATCCGCGCACCTTGCTCGTGATGCTGGCGGTCATTCCGGTCTTCCAGGCCGTCTTCCTCAGCGTGGGTCTGGCGCTTTCCCTGTTGGTGCGGCGGGCCCGTAACGTGACGCCCTATGGCCTCATGTTGGGCTTCGGGGGCTACGTCTTGAACGCCTTTGGGGACCTGCTGGGCGATGTCAAGCTGGAGCTCATCACCCCTTTTCATCATTTCGATCCCACCTACGTGGTTCAGCATAACGCCTACGAGGCGTCTCTGGTTCTGCTCAGCGGGGCCATGATCGCGGGCTCCTTGGCTTTCAGTTACTGGCGGTATGTTCGCCGCGATATCCCTGCGGTCGTCTGACGGAAGGGGGTTCCATGAACATCTTCTGGCATGAACTCAAGGCCGGCTTCCGCTCGCTCCTTGTCTGGAGCGTCGTGATGACGTTGTTCATCCTCCTCTCCGTGGGCAAGATGGCCGGCTACATCAACAACCCGGAGGCGATGGCCATTCTGGCGTCGATCCCCCAAGCGGTCTCGGCAGCGCTCGGCATGCACGGCTTTAACCTCACCACCCTGGACGGCTGGTTCGGGGCCCTGTTTCTCTACTTCGCACTGATGGGGGCCGTGGCCGCTGCGATGTGGGGGAGCGGCGTCCTCTCCAAGGAGGAAAGCGCCAAGACCGCCGACTTCCTCTTGGCGCTCCCGGTGAGCCGGTCCCGCGTGCTCACGACAAAGGCCCTCGCGGCGCTGGCGAATTGTGCCCTCTTCGTTCTGGTGACCGGCATCGTCTCGGCGCTCGCCGTCCAACCGTACCAGCCCGACGCGGCGTTCTATCGCCTCCTGATCCTGGAGATGGAGGCGATGTTTGTGATCGAGCTGATCTTCTTGGCCCTCGGGCTGCTGTTGGCCAGCCTCATGCGGCCGGCTACCCGCGCCCTCTCGGCCGCCGTCGCCATCATTTTAGCCACATATTTTATGTTTGCGGCGTCAAATATGCACGAGAAACTTGATCTCTTGAAATATTTTACGCCATTTAAATACTTTGACGCGGCGATCTTTATGCGGGAGGGCCGGTTGGATGGCGGATATCTGTTGCTCTCCTTGGTGATCATCCTTCTCAGCCTGGTCCTGGTCTACGTTGTGTATCCGCGGCGGGATATCTACATCTGAAGGCCGCCAGGTCGCCACCCTTTCCGGCGGTGGAGAAAGCGAATCACCCCTTGGATCTCCCCTCCCCTCGGCTCCAAGAGCCGGCTCCTACCGTCTCCCAGGGCCGCGGTCCCGGCGCTCGGGCCGGCGGCCACCCTCCTCCCAGCGCTCACCACCACGGGACGGCCCACCGCGCTCGCGCTCCCGGTCACGGCCTTGCTCAAACCGGCCGGGGCCGCCTCGCCGGCCCTCTTCGCGCTCGCGCTCCCACGAGCGCGGGCCGCGTGGGCCGCGCTCCTGCTCACGCTCAAAGCGCCGTGGTCCGCCCGGGCCTTCC
>NZ_JBHOQJ010000139.1:0-8794 GCF_042408365.1 Thermoflexus sp. | reverse complement strand
CCACTCGGCTACGCCGCCAGAGCGGGCGACGGGACTCGAACCCGCGACCTCCTCCATGGCAAGGAGGCGCTCCACCAACTGAGCTACGCCCGCCTGCAATGCCGAGAGGCGGAATCGAACCGCCGACCCCCCGGTTTTCAGCCGGGTGCTCTACCAACTGAGCTATCTCGGCAATCCAATTTAATATCTAACATGGCCAGAGGGGTTTGTCAAGCCACCGACTCCAGAGTGGGAAGGCCGCTGAAGCGGCCCTCCCATCTACTCGCCTGTCTATCCGCAGCGGCCCTTCTCATCGAAGTTCTCCCACCACATCGGCCAGAGGCCGACCCCGCGTCTCATACGGCAACGAAAGCGCCGCCAGCCCGGAAATCCCATACGCGGCGGCGAAGACCGTGAGGGCCAAGGGCATGGAGACCCCCAGCAGATAGCCCCCCAGGGTGGGGGCGAGCGCGCCAGCGATTCGGGTCATCCCGCTGGCCGCGCCCATCCCCGTCGTGCGCAGTTGTGTGGGATAAGCCTCCGGTGTGTAGGCGTACAACGCCCCCCAGGCCCCCAGGGCGAAGAACGACATCCAGATCGCCGCCGCCAGATAGGCGGGCAGCGAGGCCGCCACGGCGAAGAGATAGGTGAAGATCCCGCTGGCCAACAGATAAAATCCCAGGGTCCTCCGCCGCCCAATTTGTTCCACCAGGTAAGCAGCCGAGAAGTATCCGGGAAGCTGGGCCAAGGTGATGATGAAGATGTATTCAAACGAGCGCAGAAAGGTTAACCCGCGCTGGACCAAGAGGCTGGGCAACCAGGTGAAAACCCCATAATAACCCAGGGAGATCCCGAACCAGATCAGCCACAGCAGCGCGGTGGTCCGCGTGTAAGGCCGGCGCCACAGGTCTCCAACTGTGACGTGGGGTGCCGCCGGCGCGATCAGCCGGATCCCCTCCGGCAACGCAGCGCCGTTCTCTCGGGCCACCTGGGCCAAAACCGAGCGGGCTTCCTCCTCCCGTCCGTGGACCAACAGGAAGCGCGGGGATTCCGGCACATAGCGGCGGATCCAGAAGACGATGAGGCCCGGCAGGGCGGAGATCGCCAGCAGCGGCCGCCAGCCCACTCGCGGCACGATGAGCCAGGCCAGGCCCGCTGCGATCAGCGCCCCCAGCGCCCAGAACGCCTCCAAGTAGACCAGATAACGCCCCCGCTTCTGACGCGGCAGATACTCCGCGAAGATCGCGTAATCCACCGGCAGCGTGCCCCCTACGCCGAAGCCGGTCAACGCCCGCAGAAGGACCAAGGTCGCGAAGTTCGGGGAGAAGGCGGAGAGCAGGCCGAAGCCCGAGTCGATGAGCACGGTGAGGATAAAGCCCAGCCTGCGCCCAATCCGATCCGACAGCGTCCCCCAGAACCAGGCCCCAGCTAGCATCCCCAGGAAAATGGCAGTGCCCAGCAAGCCGGCCTGGGCGGTGGTCAATCCCCACTCCCGTCGGATGGCCGGCAGGGCGAAGGAAATCAACAGCACCTCCATCGCATCCGCCGCCCACCCCGCCCCGCAGATCGCCATCAGCTTGTACTGAAACCTACCCAGGCCCACGCGGTCGATCGCTTCGTCAAAAGTCATCGTGAGGGCAGCCATGAGAAACACCCCCCATGGAAGGTGTAGATGCCCTAGCCTGGGGAATGCGAACAACCCTACCCCTAGGGCGCCCCCGCGGATGATCGGGATGCTGATCGTATGGACAGGCCTTGTTGCCTGCCCTCGGGGCGCCCCTACTCCACGAGATAGCCTCGCTGGCGCAGCGCATCCCGCGCCCGTTCTAAGATCTCCGGGCTCCGGGCCTCCAAGGTGTGCAGATGCAAGCCCTCTGTCAGCTCGCTCAGGAGACGGGCCCCGGTCCGTCGCAACGCCTCCATGAACTGACGAACATCCTCCCGCGAGCCGATGTGCAGGCTTCCCCGCAGCTCCCCGTAGATCGCGTGCTCTACGATCACGTCCACCACCTCGACCCCCAGATCCACCAGAAGCGTCAGCTCATCCTCCGTCTGATCCGGGGTGTGGCGGACGGCGACCAGCGCGCGGTGGACCGGACGGGCGCTGGGGAGGCAATAACCTCGGGGGGTGGCCAGAATCTCTACCCCCGCGGCCCGCAGCACCGCGATGTCCTGCACGATCACCTGCCGGCTGGTCCCCAGACGCTGCGCCAGCTCCGCACCCGTCAGCGGCCGCCCGGCCGCCCGCAATAACTCTAGGATCCGGGCCCGACGCGCCTCGGGCCCCCCCAGGCGCTCGGCGTGTTTCTCGTGAAGGACCATCCTCTCTTCCCTCAAGCGGCCACGGGCGAGCGCACCTGGATCGCGTCCACCGTGGTCAGCGTGCCCTGGAACAGGAACGCGGTCTGGCGGTTCGCCGCCTCCATGTCGAAGGGGTGGAGCGCGGAGGTGGCATCCACGGGAAGGATCACGTGGAACCAGCGCAGGGCGGCGCTGGCCGCTGTGTAGTGGACACAGATGCTGGCCACCGTCCCACAGATCACCAGATCCCGGATCCCCCGCAGCCGGAGCTCATGCTCCAAGGGGGTGCCGTAAAAGGCATCGTAGCGCCGTTTCTGAAGAACCAGCTCCCCCTCCCGGGGCTTCAGCTCCTCCACGATCTCCCACCCCCAGGTTCCGGCCAGGCAATGCTCACCCCAGATCGGGAACTCCGGATCCCCCGGATAATGGGTGTCCTGGGTGAAGACCACGAACATCCCGCTGGAACGGGCGAGGTCGAGCAGCTTGCGGATCTTCGGGACCGTGGCCGGCGCGTCGGGGACAAAGAGGTTGCCCTGAGGATGGACGAAGTCGTTCTGCATATCCACGACGATCAGCGCCGAGCTCCGCGGATCGATCTCCACGGAAGCGGCCAAGGAATACTCCGGAACTTCCACCATCCGCGCCATGACAACCTCCTGTTTTTCAGAGGGCTGAGGGCCCAGGCGAAGAATGCTGTCCAAGAGGGCTTTCTTTTATACGCTCATCCCCTTCCCCACGACCCCTGGGACCATCCGGAAAGGGATATAGCGCGCGCATGCTCTATGTGTAAAGTCTGATGACTTGTCAGATGTCATGACATATTATACCCCGCGGACAAAACCCGAGCAACAGGGGTAAGCCATGAAATTGGGGAGTCCCCCTGGAGGGTGTGGTGTCCGAACCCCCGCAGAATAAAGGGGGACCGCTGGTGATTGCCTTCAGGAGGTGAAAGCCGTTCAAGCGGTCGAGGGAGGCGACCGGCACGCTTGATACCACTCCCAGGCGCGTCGGATGGCCTCGCGCACCGGGATCTCCGGACGATAGCCCAGCTCCGTTTCCGCTTTTCGGCCATCGCACCAGATTAAGTGGGCGCTTAGCCAGAGCTGATCGGCCCCCACCGGAAGGGGAATCCTCAGAAAGCTGGCGGCCCGCGCCAGCGCGGCTAACCCTTTTACGACGCGAGGAGGGAACACCCGGCGAGGCGCAGGGACCCCGATGACCTCCGCGATCTGATCGGCAAGTTCCCGATAGGTGAGATTCTCCCCGCCCAAAATGTAACGCTCCCCTGGTCGTCCGCGCTCCAGAGCGAAAACGTGCCCACGCACCACATCCTCCACCGCCACCACGTTCACCCCACCGGGTGGGAGGGCCGGCACCCGCCCCCGGGCCATCTCCAGAAGAAGGCTCCCTGAGATCTGATGGATATCCCGGGGGCCCAGGATCACCGAAGGGTTCACAATGACCACCTCTAAACCCTGTTCCACAAAAACCCGAGCGATCGCTTCCGCCATCGCCTTGCTGTATCCATAGAGAAAGCGACTGGGGGGCAGATTGTACGGATGGTCTTCCGTGAGCAAGGTGCCGGGCTCCGGCACCCCGAGGGCCGCCAGGGAGCTGGTCAGCACCACCCGTTGGATGTTCATCTCCCGGGCCGCCGCCAAGACGTTATGGGTGCCTTCCACGTTCACCTTGAGGATCTGCGCTGCCGAAGTGCGCCAGTAGGCGGAGATCGCCGCGGTGTGGAAGACCACGTCGCATCCGACCATCGCGGCGCGCAGGCTCTCCGGCTCCAACACATCCCCGATCGCGTGCTCCACGTCCAGATCCTCCACCGCCTTCAGCGAAGAGGTCGCCCGACGGAGGATCCGCACGGTCCACCCCTGCCGAAGGAGATAGGCTGCGAGGTTGGCGCCCAGGAAACCCGTTCCTCCTGTGACCAGTGCGCGCATCCACCACCCCTCAGGCTTTGATCTGAGCTCAACAAAGGCGAAAAGCCCCTCGTCCAACCAATACTCCAGCCCCGTTCAATGCCCAGGCTGCTTGTTCCTTCCCCAAGCTGAAAAGGGGAGGGCCAACCACCAAGGGTTGCTACCGGCCCGCTTCCGTCGCCGCGGGCGCCCCTGTCCCTATCCACGCGCGATAGGCCATGGTCCAGGAGGTTTCCACAAACGTAATGACGGGGGCCAGCAGGATGCGGCTGAACAGGGTGAAGCAAAGGCCAGCCAGCACCGCGATGAGGCCGAACTGGACGAACGCCGATGGTTCCATGGGCCTGCCGCCCCCGAAGAGCGCTAAGAAGCCTGCTCCCAACAGGGCCAACAGGGGAACCGCGGTCAGGAGGGAAAGGACGAAGGCGGTGACCCCCAGCACTCCCACATCCAAGACCAGCCAGACCAGGAGAAGGGGGGCGACGCGGCGCAGGCCGATTTGGAAACCGCGGCGCAGCGCGGAAAGCCAGGGGAGATCCTCCAACAACGCAGCCCGCAGCGCGAGGCGGGACCAGAGATGCAACACCCAGCTGAGCAACAGCAAGCAACCCAGAAGAGCAAGCGTCATCAGCGCGATGAGGATAAGCGTGGCGATGCGGATCCCTTCGATGCGCTGCGCGAAGGCCAGGAGGAACCCGCCGATGAGCCCCAGAAGGAGGACGAGGAACGTCAGGAAGCCCGGGATCCCCAGCAGCACCATGATCCCGATCAAACGGAGCAGGCGCGCCGTTGCCCGGCGCGCCAGGGCGCCCAACTCCAGGGGGCGGCCCTCGGCCGCCTCACCGCCTCCCAGGATCAACGCCCCTTGCCCCCAGAGGGCAACCAATTGCACCAACAGAAGAAAGAAAAAGAAACTTAGAAGCGTCAGGGCCAGAAAGGGCCAGTTGCGCTCCAGCCATCGGCGGATCATTTCCTCGAAACCGGGAGGCAGCGGGGATGTCGGACCCCTCATCTGGAAACCTCCCTGCATGCTTGGGGTCCCACCCGCCCCCAGGGCGGCAAGGAATCCGAAAATCCAGAGGGATTTATAGCGCCATGTCAGCTGAAGCCCGCGTGCAAGCCATTCGCCCAGCTCCATAGAATCCCTCCTTTTCGCAATAGGGACCAGAGCCGTATGCGCCAGGACCCTGGGATGATCATTATCTCATAGTCGACTATCTTAGAGGAAACAGGTAGCGCCCCGCCCGCAGTGCAAGGGGGCCTCGGGAAGCGGCCGGGGTTCCCGCCCCTCCAGCCTAAACGAGCGCTTGAGCGTCTGCTACGGACGACCCAGCTCGGCCCGCAGATCATATCGAGTGCTTCTTCTTCCTCTGGGGATCTTCGGGGGCTGGACCATCGGCCTTCCCAATCACAGATCCCAAAACAAAGTGGGAAAAGCACTAGAGCGGATAAAGCGCTAGAGGCCCCTGGCCTGATATGAAAAGAAATTTGCGTCAGCGCTGAAGGTTAGGTAGAAAGGGTACAAGATGGGATTCGCGAGAAAGGCGTTCACTGGATCCTGCTTCATGGGATGGGCTGCTTCAAGATCGATGGGACCAGCTGCCAACTTGACAGGAGAAAGCGGCTCGTCCGGCCTCGGTGAGAAGCGCGTGATCATGCCCTCAAGCCCCTTATCCTTTCACAGCGAGGACGCCTGATGATCGTCGAGCGTGTGGAGCTGCGGCTGATCCGGATGCGGCTGAAGGAGCCTTTTGAAACCTCCTTCGGGCGGGAGCTGGATCGAGAAGCCATTCTGGTCACGGTCTATGCCGACGGCCTCGAGGGCTGGGGGGAGGTCGTCGCCTCCCGGGATTTCGGATACTCCTATGAGACCACGGAGACCGCATGGTATGTGTTGCGAGCTTTCCTGATCCCGGCCGTGCTCGGCCGCGAGATCCCGAACGTGGAAACCGTAGCTCGTATCGGCGAGCCGCTGCGCGGTCATCCGATGGCCCGGGCCGGCCTGGAAGCGGCGTTCTGGGATCTCTTCGCCCGACAGGCAGGTCTTTCTTTGTCGCAATATCTGGGCGGTGTTCGGGACCGGGTCCCGGTGGGGGTCAGCATCGGGCTCCAGCCCACCGATGAGGCTTTGATCGAGAAGATCCGCGGTTATCTGGAGGAGGGCTACCAGCGGATCAAGGTGAAGATCAAACCGGGTCGGGACGTAGGGATGATCGCGGCGGTCCGTCGGGCCTTCCCCGAGATCCCCTTGATGGCGGACGCGAACTCCGCTTATACGCTGGAGGATGCCGATCGCCTATCGGCTCTGGACGAATTCCAGCTGATGATGATCGAGCAGCCGCTTCACTGGGATGATCTCTACGAACACGGGCTCCTTCAGGCGCGTCTGCGGACTCCGATCTGCCTCGATGAGAGCATCCATACCGTCCGGCATGCCCGAGCGGCGCTGGAGATGGGCGCATGCCGGATCATCAACATCAAGCCGGGCCGGGTCGGTGGGCTGTTGGAGGCCAAGCGGATCCACGATCTATGCCATACGCGTGGTGTGCCGGTCTGGTGCGGAGGGATGTTAGAGACCGGCATCGGGCGGGCGGCGAACGTGGCCCTGGCCTCCTTGCCCGGCTTCACCCTCCCAGGGGATCTGTCGGCCAGCGATCGCTATTACTACGAAGACCTGATCGATCCTCCCTTCGTCCTGAACCCGGATGGCACCCTGACCGTGCCGAAGGGCCCGGGCCTGGGCGTGGCGGTGGATCGACGAAAAGTGGATCGGGTCACGTTGCGCTTGGAGGTTTTCCGGAAGGGATAGTGGGGCCTCTGGGAGATGCGGCTGCGTCAAGCGGCCCGCTCCTCTCCCCTCCCCACGCAACGAAGGGTTAAGAGGCGCTACGCGATCGATGGCGAGCGAGGCGAAGGCGGGTGATCTGGCGTTATTGATCGGGCCAGGCGGGAAGCCTTTTCTGATCCGGCTGGAGCCGGAGGGGCGCCTGCACACCCATCGAGGGGTGGTGGCCCACGAGGATTGCATCGGGCAACCGTGGGGGACGGCAGTGCGCTCCCATCGGGGGGAGCTTTTCTGGCTCCTGGAGCCGTCCACGGAGGAGCTCATTCGCTATCTCCCCCGCCAGACCCAGATCCTCTACCCGAAAGACATCGGCTACATCCTACTGAAGCTCTCCGTGCGCCCCGGGCGGCTGATCCTGGAGGCTGGGACCGGAAGCGGAGGGTTGACCCTCGCCCTGGCCCAGGCGGTCTGGCCGCTCGGCCGGGTGGTGACCTATGAGGTGCGGCCGGAGATGCAGGCCCTGGCCCGCCGGAACCTGGAGCGGGTGGGGCTGGCGGAGATGGTCACATGGCGGATCCGGGACATCGCGGAGGGGTTCGATGAGACCGGGGCGGATGCCCTCTTCCTGGATCTGCCGGAACCATGGGCCTATCTACCTCAGGCGGCCACGGCCCTGCGAGGGGGCGGTTTCTTCGGAGCCATCCTCCCCACTGCCAATCAGGTCATCCGGTTGTTGGAGGCTCTCCCGGCCCATGGATTCGGCTTCATCGAGACCGTGGAGATCCTCCTGCGGCCTTATCACACGGAGGGTTGGCGCTTCCGGCCAGCGGACCGCATGGTCGGGCATACCGGGTTCCTTATTTTTGCTCGACGTTTATATAAACCTCCAGAGGCGGGGGAAACGGTTCCCGAATTGGAGCCTCCTGATCAGGAGTCGGAAGGAGCGTCAACCGTGGGGTAACAGGCATTTAAACACCTGACCCCAACGGAATAAGCTGAAGCGTCTTATACCGAAGGAGCCGTAGTAAAAGGATGGGAACGTTGCGAGAAGGCTGGGAAAACTGTCTTCGCGGCCTCCCCGGCTCTCACACCTTGGGAGCATGAGGGGTGGATTTCCATCGCCCCATGTTGTGATAAGAATAACAATATAGTGGGATCATGAACATTCCGTAACGCGGAAAGGTCTTGACATCATCGGCAGGCACATTATAATAAAAGTGCCCATCGATTCATCGATAGGTGAGCGGTGATTCTGGAAGTGGTTTGTGGGCGCGGGTTTTCGTAGAGGTTGCGCCGGACGACCTGGCTGGTGATCTTCCTCCATATCACCGAAGGAGCATTTCGAAACGTGGAGGGGCCTTTATGAAGCGGCCCTTACAAATTGAAGTGATCGCTTACGCGCCCACCGCTTTTTATCACTGCCTCCATTGTGAGCTGGTTTGGCAGCAGGCCGGCGTGGGCCAGGCCCTGCACGCAGAACAGCTCGCCTCCGGTCTCCCCGAAGATCTCCATAAAGCTTACCAGGACCTCGCTGCGTGGATCGCCCGGCTGATGACGACCTATTGTGATCGGATCGCGGTGAAAGTGATCGATGCGGTTTCGGTGGAGGGCTGGTGGAAATCCCTGCGCTATGGCGCCCGCCGGTATCCGGCGGTGATTGTGAATGGGCAGGTGTTTGCGGGTGGGGATTTCGCGGGCGCGGAGGCGGCCATCGCCCGGTGCTTAGGCGTTCCTCAGGCGACAGCTTGAAATCCAGGCTGTCGCCTGTTTTTTTCGTGGGGTGTGGGCCGCCTTCGGCGGC
>NZ_JBHOQJ010000107.1:0-30832 GCF_042408365.1 Thermoflexus sp. | reverse complement strand
GGGGCGGCGATGCCGCCCCCTCCGCGTTTTTTGCAGTGCAGGCCGCATAGGCACTTGCAGCCCCCGGAGATTTCAAAGGATCCTCCCTACAGATTGCGGCGCTGAGGGATCGGGACGACTGCCAAGCCGATGATCGCCGCTGCTTTTTGGAGGCCTAGTGGGGGACTTTTGGGGGAGCCGCCAAAGGCGGCCTCCGGCTCCTAGGGGCTTCTTTCTCTCCGCAGCCCTTTCGGATGCGGGGAGAAGTAGAGGGCTTCTGCGCTTCATATTCGTGCTTTCAATTGGGGTTTTCGGGGGCTGGGTCGGGGTCGAAGGCCCCGGCACAGCCCCGGAAAAAATTTCCTCCCCCTCCATACTCCGAAAACGGGTGAAGGATTTAGTTTATGTCCGGAATCCGAAGTACACCCAGATCAGCATCCCCACCAGCAGCAGGGCCAGGGGCCACGGGTAGGCAAAGAGCACTGCGTACAAACGGGAGTCGAATTTCAAGTGCATGAAGTAAAGTAAGATGAGCAGCCCCTTGGCGATGGCGAACCCCAGCAGGAAGGGCAGCTGGGGCACGGGGAGGCTGATCACGCTGATTTCCAAGAAGGTGAGGATGATCAGCACGATCCCCACCAGCACGTAATTCGGATGTTTGTGAGCCCGGACCTCCATCGTTCCCCCTTGAGCGATCGGCGATCCCTTCGATTGTTTCTTCCACTGATTGTTGGCTATGACCGAACGTGCTTTCAAGCGGAGGGGTCATCTGCTTTGCCTGTCCCTGAACGCTCAACGCATCAGATACACCACCATGAAAATCGCCACCCACACCAGATCCACAAAATGCCAGTAGAGCCCCACCGTCTCCACCAGGACATCGTTCTGAGGCGAGAGGCGACGACGCAGCCCCAGGGCCACGCTCAAGATCCAGATCACCCCCACCGCCACGTGGGCGGCGTGGAAACCGGTCACCGTGTAATAAGCAGAGCCGAACACATTCACGCTCGGTGTCAGCCCCTCGTGGAGGTGCTGGGTGTATTCCAATGCCTTCAGGATTAAGAAGCAGATCCCCAGCCACGCGGTGGTCAACAGCCAGGCGATGGAGGCCCGCCGGTTCCCATCCCGCAGATGGGCCAAGGCGAGCACCATCGCGACGCTGCTGGTGAGCAGGATGATGGTGTTGATGGTGGGAATCGACAGGGTCAGGGCTTCGTGGGCCGTCGGGCCGCTGGTCACCCGGTTGTGCAGGACCAGGTAGGAGACGATGAGGGAGGCGAAGAAGATCACCTCGGAGGCCAGGAAGATCCAGACCCCCAGTTTGCGGCTATCGATGGCGATCTCTGAACCGAGCGTGGGCGAATGGTTGGCCATCTCTTCCCCCTCTCAAGATAAAGGCAAGGGACAGCGCGAGACTTTCCTCCACCAACTACCAACGATACGAGCTATGCTTCGTGGGCTTCATGAGCTTCCGGGAAGAGCGGCTGCGTAGCCCAACGGGCCATCCCCAGGGCGAACAAGATAACGCCCACGGGAATGAAGATCCAGTGGGTGACCAACCCCAGGGCGAAGAGCGTGAGGCCAGCCGCGATGATCAACGGCCATATGCTGGGGCTGGGGAGATGGATGGGCTCCGTCGGGGCGTCTTCCCCTTTGTCCTGGCGATCGTTCCCTTCCGCGATCCCCTCGATCAGCTGCGGGTGCGGGTTGCCTGTGTATTTCAGATCCCACGCCGGCCGGCGGCTGTGGACCACCGGGATGCGGGCGAAGTTGTACGCCGGCGGAGGAGAGGAAGTCAACCATTCCAATGTATGGCCATCCCATGGGTCCGCCGGAGCTGGCTCACCGGCGGTTAGGCCGCGGGCAATGTTGATGAAGAACACCACGAATCCGAGGGCGAGGATGAAGGCGCCCACGGTGGCCAGCAAGTTCAGACCCTCCCAGCCCAGGCCCGGGGCATACGTGTAAATCCGCCGGGGCATCCCGGCCAGCCCCAGGAAGTGCATAGGGAAGAACGTCAGGTTGAAGCCGATGAACTGCAGGGCGAAGTGGAGACGTCCCAGGCGCTCGTCCAAGAAGCGGCCGGTGATCTTGGGGAACCAGTAATAGATCCCCGCCACGATGGCGAACATCGAGCCGCCGAACAGCGTGTAGTGGAAGTGGGCGACCACGAAGTAGGTGTCCGTCACCTGCCAGTCCACCGGGACGGCAGCGAGGAACAGGCCGCTGAGCCCGCCGATCACGAAGAGGGCCACGAAGGCGGCCGCGAAGAGGAAGGGCGTCCGGTAACGCACCGCCCCGCCCCAGATGGTGGCGATCCAGTTAAAGACCTTGATCGCGGTGGGCACGGCCACCAGCATGCTGGCGGCGGAGAAGAACGCGTTCACCACGTCCGGCAGCCCCACAGCGAACATATGGTGGGCCCATACGGTGAATCCGATGAATCCGATGGCCACGGAGGAATAAGCCACCGCGGTGTAACCGAAGAGAGGCTTGCGGGAGAAAACCGGAAGCACCTCGGAGACGATCCCCATCGCCGGCAGGATCATAATGTAAACCTCCGGGTGGCCGAAGAACCAGAAGAGGTGCTGCCAGAGGAGGGGATCCCCACCCGCCGCCGGGTTGAAGAAATGGGTGCCCAGGTGGCGGTCCAGAAAGAGCAGGAAGAGCGCGGCCGAGATGCTCGGCATCGCGAACAGAATCAAGAAAGCCGTCACCATGGTGGTCCAGGCGAAGAGGGGCAAGCGGTTCAGGGAGAGACCCGGCGCCCGCAGCAGGAGGATCGTGGCCACAAAGTTAATCGAAGAAGTGATGGAGGAGATCCCCAGGAGCTGCAACCCCAGGATCCAGAAGTCGATGCCCGTGCCCCTCGAGAAGGTCTTCGCCGTCAGGGGGGCATAGCCGAACCACCCGGCGTCTGGGGCGCCGCCCAAGAGGAAGCTCAGGTTAAGGAACAACCCGCCCAGCCAAAACATCCAGACCCCAAACGCATTGAGACGGGGGTAGGCCATATCCCGGGCCCCGATCATTAAGGGGACCACATAATTCCCCAGGCCGGCCAGCACGGGCATCACGACCAGGAAGACCATGGTGGTGCCGTGCATCGTCAGGACCTGGTTGTAGGTCTCCCCCACCAACACCCGGTTGTTGGGAACCGCCAGCTGGGTCCGGATGAGAAGGGCTTCCAGGCCACCGATCAGAGCGAAGAACCCGGCGCCCAGGATATATAGGATGCCGATCCGCTTGTGGTCTACCGTGGTGAGCCAGGAAAGCAGCCCCCGCTCCTCATACGCCCGGGGCATTGCGAGCGTCTGACTGGCCATTCTTCCCTCCTTACTTCAGGGACGAGAGGAAGGCAACCAACGCCTGGATCTCATCGGGCGTCAGGCCCAGACGAGGCATCAGGGAACCCGGCTTGACCGCCGGCGGGTCTTCGAGCCAGCGGGCCATATTCTCCGGGGTGTTCTCCAGGAGGCCGGCCGCGATCGTCGTTCGGCTGCCCACGTGGGTGAGGTTCGGCCCGACCTTGCCCTGTGCGGGCGTGCCGTCAATGGTATGGCATCCGACACAGGCCTTGCTCATGAAGATCTGGTATCCCTGCTGGGCGAGGGGATCCGTTGGCTGGGCAGCAGGTGCCCGCTGGGCCTCGGCCCAGCGCTGGAACTCAGACGCCGATACCACACGGACCTGCAGCCGCATGTTCGCGTGGGAGATCCCGCACAGCTCGGCGCACTGTCCATAATAGACCCCTTCCGCATCGGCTTGAAGCCAGAGGGTGTTCTCCCGGCCGGGGATCGCGTCCATCTTCCCGCCCAGTTGGGGCACCCAGAAGCTGTGGATCACATCCGCCGAGGTCACGATCGCCCGGATGGGCTGTCCGACCGGGATCACCAGCTCGTTGGCCGTGGTGATCCCCAGGGTGGGGTATTGGAATTCCCACCACCACTGATGGCCGATCACCTTCACCGGCATAGCGTCTGCCGGCGGTTGGGAGGTCGCCGCCATCGTCCGCCAGGTCATCGCGAAGATCACGGCCAGGCCAACAGCGGTCGCCGTCGTCCACGAGATCTCCAGCGCGTTGTTCCCATGGATCTGGGGAGGCACTGCCTGAGGGTCTCGTGCCCGAAACCGGAGGACGGCATAAAGGAGGAGCGTCTCCACCAGGATAAAGACGCCGGCAGTGATCAGCAGAATAAACCAGAAAAGCTCCGCCTCCGCGCGCCCCTTAGGGGAGACCGGCGCGAGGATCGAAGGGCTCTGGGCTGCACATCCAGTGAGCCACCCTCCCAGAAGCAATATCCCCTTCGTCCATCGCCCGGTTCGTCCTCGTGCTTCACCGTGGCCCTGCGCCATCCATCGGCCTCCTGCGGTCAGGAATCCCTGGCAATCCGCTGTCCAGTTAATGATGCTACTTTTCATCGAAATTGTCAAGGCGGGTTGTTGATTTGATAAACTTTTGTGGATTCTCGCATCCATTTTTGGGATATTCTCAGGACTGTTCGCGGGGAAAGGATCCGCCCTTTGCTTCTTCACTGTTCCGTGATACATCATCATCTATTTCACCCGGAGGGGTGCTCTAGACGACCGGCCACTCCCTGCTTCCTCGACCGGGCCCTCACAGACCAGGCTCAGAGGCCCGTTCCGCCACAGCGCCGATCGCCACAGGCCAACGGAGTCCCTGTGCGATCCTAGGTCAGACAACGCTCGTTTGAACCCTCCTCCGCCCACCCCGCCCACAGCCCATCTTCGGTGAATCATTCCAAAACCCGCTCCTCCCGTACCCTCCCCACGCATCGCGCCCAAGGATCCGGATCTCGTCCCCTTCGCCATCAAAATGGACGCGAACCGTTGGGCCGGCCGCCCATTTCCCCACCCGAACCGCTTTCCCCCACAGATTCCCCTTCCCCGTCCGATCCACCCTTCGCGTCCCCACGACCTCCCGCCGCTTCTCCAAACTCGCCCCACCCTACCCGCATCCCGATCCGTCTGCACCACCTTTGGAAGATATCCCACCCCTTGCATCGCTTTCTCCAACCCCCTGAGCGCCACTCCCATGCTCCCTTTTGTACGTTCCGAAAGCAAACCATATCCCCCTTTTCGTCCTTCTACGACATTGAACCACCAGCCCCCCTTGTTTGCTTGAAATCCGCCTGGACCACCCCCCGCCCAGGGGATCCGCTCCCGCTGCTCCTCCCGCACCTTTGGAAACCCCTCCCGCCGAAGGATCTGATGAAGGGTCCCCTCCGAGGGAACGTTCGGGATCCCTTCCCGCAAGAGCTTCCGTCGGATCCACCGGCCCCTCCACCGGGGATGGGCTTGTTAGATCTCCCGAATCCGCTGGCGAACGGCTTCGGGCGTCGGGAGGGGATGAGAGGTTTTGGGGGCACAGGACGGGTAGGCCCAGGCGTCCCATCCCCCACGCGCAAAGGCCTTCACCCAGCGGATCACCGTCCAGACGCTGCACCCGATGCGCTGGGCCATCGCTCGATCGGTCCACCCTTGTTTTCGCAGCTCGACCATCCGCACGCGGTCCTTATCATCCGTTTGCGTGGCGGTGGGCTTCACCAGCACCTGCCCATTCAGTGCCGCACCTCCTCCGGGGGATAGCCAACCTACGTTTAGGTGACAGGTACCTTCTCTGCCCCCACCCACCCGCATCGGGAACAGCGGCGGGTAGAGGGAAAATCCGGCAGGGCCTCGATCCACTTCGCTCCATACCATTGGGCCTTGTAGGCCAGGAACCGAAGGAATATCCCCCACACGTTCAATGGCTCCACCCCGAGGACCGGCTTGGGTCTCGCCAGCCCAGTGGTGACTGGGTGGAGAAAATCGCGGCGGAGGTTCCGGATCCGCCGATGCCACCGCGCCAGCCGCCAGGAGGCCTGGGCGGAATTTCGGGATCCTTTCTGCTTTCGGGAAAGCGGCCGGGAGCGGCGGCGCAACCGCCGCAAGGCCTTCGCCAAGGGTTTGGGCGCCTTCATCCGCGTCCCGTCTGACAGCACCAAGAACGAAGAGAGCCCTAGATCCACCCCCACCGGCTCCCTCATCCGGAGGATGGATCCGGGCGCTCGACCTCACATGTGAGGCTCACAAACCACCGGTCGGCCTCCCGGGAGATGGTGGCCGGGAGGATCTTGGCCTTCCCCTCCGCCCGCAGGACCAGGAGCGGGTCCGTGCGCTCCTTGGTCCGGACCTTCCCAATGTGGGGAAGTGGCACGTGGCGGGGAAAGACGCGAATGGAACCGGTCAAGCGCACCTTATGGTCCTCCAGGGACTTCTTCCGCTTAAAGCAGGATCTTCCCGCTCTTCCCGCGCGCCGGTTCCGGAAGGCCCGCTCGAGATCCCGGAAGGCTTCCTGGGGGCGCACTTGGGCACCTCAGCCCACCAGGGGGCCTGCGTTCGCTGCCACCGGTTCCACTCCCGGTGGAGGTCGATGGCGGAGGGCGGACAGCGACCCGATTGGATGGCCCGGAGACACCGGGCGAGGCCCCCGTTGGAGGTGAAGCGGGCCGCCCCCACGTGTTTCACCAGGGCGATCCGTTGGCCGGCATTGGGGCCCAACGAAAGGCCTGCCTTACCCGAACCCCATGGCCTCCAGGGCGCGCTGAGCTCGGCGCCGCGCCGAACGGCGCCCATACCGGCGGCGGCAGGCGGCGGTGAGGATGTCCAGAAGATCCCGCTCCCAATCGTCGAGCACCTCACCTTCCTCCACCACCACGATCCGCTTGCCCGCCGAGGCCAGGGCCGCCTCCAACAGCTCGAACCCGAACGGGGTCAGCCGGTCGCGGCGCTCCACCACGATCCGGCTCACCTTGGGATCCTTGAGAACTTTGAGCAGCTTCCTGCGCCGGCTGTTGATCCCCGATCCGATCTCCGTCACCACCACCCACTCCGCCCAGCCTTGCTCCCGGGCGAAGGCCTGGAGCCGCTCCACTTGGCGCTCCAGGTCCTCCTGCCGGTCGGCGGAGGCGACCCGGGCATAGAGCACGGTGCGGCCTTCCGGGAACGGCTCCTCCACCAGGATGGTGCCGGTGGGCAGCTGCCGGGCGGGAACGGGAAGCTTGCCCGCCTTGAACCATCGCCAGGCGGTGAGATAGCTGATCCCCTGCCGACGGGCCCAGTCGGAAAGTTTCATGACGGATGCCACCCCGACGGAATCTGAAATGGATGATGGCAAAAACGGCAGCTGCTGTCAACCCCGGCCGCTCACATCGCCAGGGAGGGAAAAGCAGCAGACGCAAACTTGACAGGAGGGGAGGTCGCATTACAATTCACATTGCTAACTTTTAGCAAAGGCAACTATCTTCCCGGAGAGGCATACAACGGTGGGGACCGGGGGATCGATCGACGAGCGCATCCTGGCCCAGCGGATCCTGGAAACGCTCCACCTGGTGATGCGGAGGATCTGGGCCGAGGTGAAGGGGAACCACGAAGGGGTGTTCCCGGCCCAATCCTACCGCTTGCTCGGCATGCTGGCCCGTCGGCCATACACCCTGACGGAGCTGGCCCGCGCCCAGGCGGTGCGTCCCTCCACCGTCTCCCGCGCGGTTCGCGCGCTTTCGGATCTGGGCTGGGTGGAGATGGAGCGGGATCCAGCGGACCGGCGTCGGGTGTGGATCCGCCTCACGCCGGCGGGACGGAGGGTCCTTCGACGACTTCAGCTCCGGGCCGCGGCCCGGCTGGGGCGACGGCTGGCCCGCCTGAGCCCGGAGCAACGCCTCCTGTTGGCCCAAGCGATGGATTTGTTGCAACAGGCGATCGGAGGGGATAGTCCACATTAACTTCCACCCTGGACTTTGAACAAACTTGCCCATTTCCTCCATGTTGGAGTGGTTGGAGCTTGCCCCGCATAATGGGAAGGCCCGGACGAGAGGTCAGGCCGCTCGGTTGTCCAAGGTCCAATTCCAACGAAACAAGAAGATTTCGCATGGTGGGGCAGCGTGCCTTCAGCGCGTTCTCCGCTGCGCTGAACGACTTTGAAATCTCGGGAAAGGAGGCGGTGATGGAGGCCATCGAGGCAGAGCGTCTCACCCGACGGTTTGGAGACTTCACAGCCGTACGGGAAGTCTCCTTCACGGTTCGGGAGGGGGAGTTGTTCGCCTTCCTCGGCCCCAACGGGGCCGGCAAGACCACGACCATCAATATGCTCTGCACGCTGCTGCGGCCGACCTCTGGCACCGCCCGGGTGGGCGGCCGTGACATCGTGCGGGAGCCCCACGAGGTGCGCCGGCGCATCGGGCTGGTGTTCCAGGATCCCAGCCTGGATGACCGGCTGACGGCGTGGCAGAACCTGCAGTTCCACGCGCGGCTGTACGATGTCCCCCATCGGATCTTCGAGGAGCGGGCGAGGCGCCTGCTGGAGCTGGTGGAGCTCACCGATCACGCCCATCAGGAGGTGCGGACGTTCTCCGGGGGGATGAAGCGCCGGCTGGAGCTTGCCCGGGGCCTGCTTCATCAACCCAAGGTCCTCTTCTTGGATGAGCCCACCCTGGGTCTGGATCCCCAGACGCGCCGCCATATCTGGGAATACATCCTCCGCCTGCGGGACACGGAGGGGACGACCGTGTTCTTCACCACCCACTATATGGACGAGGCGGAGCGGGCAGATCGCATCGCCATCATCGATCACGGCCGCATTATCGCTTTGGATACGCCGGACCATCTGAAGGCGATGATCGGGGGGGATGTCATTCGGATGCGGACCAGCGACGATGTTCGCGCGGCGAACCGGGTGCGGGAGGCGCTGGGGCTCGAACCGCAATTGACCGAGGACGGAGTGCACATCGAAGCCTCCCAAGGCGATCAGCTGATCCCCCGCTTGCTGGGGGTCCTGCAAAACGGCCTGGAGCCTCCCTTGATCGTCCACAGCATCAGCTTGCGGCGGCCCAGCCTGGAGGACGTGTTCATCAAGCTGACCGGACGCGCGATCCGCGAGGAGGAGGCCTCGCCGCTGGAGAGGATGCGCCTGGGCCATCGACTTTGGAGCCGGAGGTGAAAACACCATGATGTTTTTGAAGACGGTCTATACCATCTGGTATCGGGATCTTCTGCGGTTCCTCCGAGATCGCTCCCGCATCCTCAGCTCCCTGGGGCAGCCGTTGCTCTTCCTAGTCGTGTTCGGGAACGGCCTGGCCCCCGCGGTGGCGGCAGGGATGGGTGGGGTCGATTTTCGCGCCTTCCTGTTCCCGGGCATCCTGAGCATGGCCGTGCTCTTTACCGCGGTTTTCTCCGCTGTCTCCATCGTCTGGGACCGGGAGTTCGGCTTCCTCAAGGAGGTGCTGGTGGCCCCGGTCTCCCGGACCGCCGTCGCGTTGGGGAAAGTCGCTGGTGGCAGCACCACGGCGCTGATCCAGGGGCTCCTGATCATGCTCCTCGCCCCTCTGGTGGGCGTGCGCTTCAACCTTGTTCAGGTCCTCACCCTGATCGCGATGATGATCATGCTGGCGGCGACCATGACCTCCTTCGGCATCCTCATCGCGGCCCGTATGCGCTCCATGGAAGGCTTCCATATGATGATGAACTTCCTGTTGATGCCGATGTTCTTCGTGAGCGGGGCCTTCTTCCCGCTGCGTCAGGTGCCCCTCTGGATGGAGTGGCTGGCCCGGGCGGATCCCGTGGCCTATGGGGTGGACGCGATGCGCCAAACGGCGTTGAGCGGTCTGGTCCCGGAGCCGGTCCTGCGGGCGCTCACCCTCCATCCCCTGGAGATCAACTTGCTTGCCCTGATGGCCTTCTGGATGCTCTTCTTGATCCCAGCGGTATGGCTGTTCAGCCGGACGGATTAAGGGTTCCGTCCTCTCTTGAGCATTCTACCCCTGCGCGGCCGCTCGGCGGTTGTTGTCCCTTCTCGGGATCGGGGGTTGACAGTCCTTCTCGGTCTCTGTATAGTTTTAAAAAAGCGGTGCGGACCGCCGATGCGGCCGGCACCCCATGGAAAACCCACGAGCGAAAAATCATCATCGCGGATTGGGGCAACTGCCTTCCGATTGGGCCAGTGAATATTCCCAAACGGCGATGACGGAGACGAGTAGGCCCGGTCTGTCGCGCTCAGCGAGTCCGGGATGGTGGGAGCCGGATGCCGACGCCGGGCTGAAGATCCCTCCCGAGCCGGTGACCGAACGCCTGCCAGGGGCGGGCCAGTAGGCTCATCCGGGATTCGCCCTCCCGTTACCCAGGGCGCGGGGATCGGAAGAGACGGGCCGGCAGCCCCTCCCTTTGGGGCTGTAGGGGGCCGATGGAATTCCTGTCCCCGTCAGGAGCAGCCCGGTTCAACCGGGAAGCAGGGTGGTACCGCGGGAGCCATCGGCTCTCGTCCCTCTGGGGCGAGAGCCGATTTTTTTATGGCGGGATGGGAGCGATCCACCGATCGGGGGGAAGGGCTTGAGTTGCCAATCCCTGAACTCCTTGAAGGCAGGGCCGTTTCGGCCCCCTCATCCCGCTGAGACAATGGATGGAACAACCCGGAGCGGAGGAGCCGCTGATGGAGACCCGGCTGCTTTATCAGACCGATGCGTACCAGCGGAGTTTCGAGGCCACGGTGATCGCCGTCGAGGGGCCGGCGGTGGCGCTGGACGCCACCGCCTTTTACCCCGGCGGCGGGGGGCAGCCTCATGACCTCGGGTGGCTCACCGATGGGGCCCGCACGTGGCGGGTGATCGCCGTCCGCCGCCAGGGCTCGCTGGTCTGGCACGAACTGGAAGGCGAGCCCCCCACGGTCGGACAAACGGTTCGCGGGGAGATCGATTGGGAGCGCCGCTATGCCTTGATGCGGACCCACACAGCCCTTCATATCCTGTGCGGTGTGGTCTGGCGGGACTATGGCGCCAAGGTCACAGGGGGCAATATGGAGCCCTTGCGGGGTCGTATGGATTTCGAGTTCGAAACCTTGCGGGGGGAGCTGGTCCGCGAGATCGAGGAGAAGATCAACGCGGAGGTCGCGGCGGCTCGCCCGGTGCGTGTCCATTTTCTCCCCCGCGAGGAGGCCGATCGCAACCCGGACCTCATCCGCACCAAAGTCAACCTCCTCCCGCCGGAGATCCGTGTGGTCCGGGTGGTGGAGATCGAGGGGCTGGATCTGCAGGCCGACGGCGGCACCCACGTGGCCAACACCCGCGAGGTCGGCCGGATCCGCATTGTGGACTACAAGAGCAAAGGACGGATCAACAAGCGGATCGAAATCGAACTCGTGGAATGAAGGGCCCTGGGGCTCTCAACGCTCGCATCACCCGTGTCGGGTGGTCGCTCGAACCCGGCCGGGGAAGGCGTTGAATGGGCATGGAGACCCCGACACCCGAGGGGGTTGAAACGTGGGGCCTTCCGATGGGTGTTGAGGATGATTCCGAAATGAGTCTGTAATTAGGAGGGAATCATGTTCGAACCAGTGCCTGCACGGGTCGATTTTCCGAAATTAGAAGAAGATATCCTGGCGTTCTGGAAGGAGCGGCGTATTTTTGAGCGTTCCATGGAACAAACCAAAGGAGGCCCTCGATACGTGTTCTACGAGGGGCCACCGACGGCCAATGGCCTGCCGGGCATCCATCACGTGCTGGCCCGCGCGTTCAAGGATCTGTTCCCCCGATATAAGACGATGCGAGGGTATTACTGCCTCCGGCGGGGGGGATGGGACACCCACGGGCTCCCGGTGGAGCTCGAGGTGGAGAAGGAGCTGGGGTTCACCTCGAAAGCGGATATCGAACGCTATGGGGTAGCGGAGTTTAACCGCCGCTGCCGGGAGAGCGTGTTCCGCTACGTGAAGGAATGGGAAGTTCTTACGGAACGTATCGCCTTCTGGATCGACCTGAAGAACGCTTACATCACGTTGAGCAATGAATACATTGAGTCGGTGTGGTGGATCTTGCGCCAGTTCTGGGACCGGGGGCTGCTCTATCAGAGCTACAAGGTCGTCCCCTACTGCCCCCGCTGTGGCACGCCCCTCTCGGATCACGAGGTGGCGCTGGGCTATCGGGAGGACACCGAGGATCCCTCGGTGTATGTGAAGTTCCCCTTGCGCGACGAGGAGGGGACGTACTTCCTGGTTTGGACCACCACCCCCTGGACGCTGCCGGGCAACGCCGCGCTGGCGGTCCACCCGGAGGCGATTTATGTGATGGTGGAGCAAGAGCGGGATGGGGCGGTGGAGCGGCTGATCCTGGCTGAGGCCCTCTTGGAGAAGGCGCTGAAAGGGGAATACCGGGTTGTGGCCCGGATGCCCGGGCGGGAGCTGGCCGGGTTGCGTTACCGGCCGCTCTACACTTTCCTCCCCCTGGAGAAGGAGGCCCACTATGTGGTCACTGCGCCCTTTGTCACTCTGGAGGAGGGCACGGGGATCGTGCACATCGCCCCCGCGTTCGGCGCGGAGGACATGCAGCTCGGCCGGGAGCACGACCTCCCCATTCTGGTGACGGTGGATCCCCGCGGGCGCTTTGTCGAGGAAGTGACCCCGTGGCGCGGGATGTTTGTGAAGGACGCGGATCCCCTGATCATCGAGGACCTGCAGCGGCGAGGGCTTCTGTATTTTGCGGGCACTTATCTGCACACCTATCCCTTCTGCTGGCGGTGCGGGACGCCGCTTCTGTATTACGCCCGCGCCTCCTGGTTCATCGAAACCACCCGCTTTAAGGACCGGCTGGTTGCCCTGAACAAAACCATCCATTGGTATCCGCCGCAGATCGGGGAAGGACGCTTCGGCAACTGGTTGGAGAACAATGTGGATTGGGCCCTCAGCCGGGAGCGCTACTGGGGGATCCCGCTGCCGATCTGGGAGTGCGCCCGTTGCGGCCACCGGGAGTGCATCGGGTCTTACGCCGAACTACGTCAGAAGGTGGAGGCCGCGGGCTTCCGTTGGCCTGAACCCTGGGATCCCCACAAGCCATATGTGGATGAAGTCCGCTACCGCTGCGAGCGATGCGGCGACCTGATGCAGCGGGTGCCCGAGGTCATCGACGTATGGTTCGATTCGGGGGCGATGCCGGTGGCCCAGTGGCATTACCCCATGGAGAACCAGGAGCTCTTCCGAGAGCAATTCCCGGCGGACTTCATCTGCGAGGGGGTCGATCAGACCCGGGGCTGGTTCTACTCCTTGCACGCCATCGCCACGCTGCTGTTTGACTCAGTGGCCTTCAAGAACGTGATCTCGCTGGGGCTGGTCCTGGACGAGAAGGGCCAGAAGATGTCCAAGTCCCGCGGCAACGTGGTCGATCCCTGGGAGGTCATCAACGTCCACGGGGCGGACGCGCTGCGCTGGTATTTCTACACGATCTCCCCGCCGGGCCAGGAGCGGCGCATCTCGGTTAACCTGGTGGGCGATGTCGTGCGCACTTTCATGTTGACCCTATGGAATACGTACCGCTTCTTCGTGACCTACGCCCGGCTCGATGGCTTCAACCCCCAAACGGTTCCGGCGCCCCCGGTGGCGGAGCGCCCGCCGCTGGACCGCTGGATCCTGTCGGAGCTGCACACGTTAATCCAAGAGGTCACCGACGCCCTGGAGAATTACGACCCGACGACAGCGGGGCGGCGCATCGCCGCCTTCGTGGATGACCTCTCGAACTGGTATGTACGCCGCAGCCGGCGCCGATTCTGGAAGAGCGAGAACGATCTGGACAAAGCGGCGGTGTATCATACGCTGTACGAGTGCCTGGTGACCTTGAGCCATCTCCTGGCCCCCTTCATCCCCTTCACCGCCGATGCCCTTTACCGCAACCTGGTGGTTCGGGTGAACCCGGGGGCTCCGGAGAGCGTCCACCTGTCCCGATGGCCGGAGCCGGACCCCGCGCGGATCGACGAGCGGTTGCAGCGGGAGATGCGGCTGGTGATGCGATTGGCCAGCCTGGGCCTGGCTGCCCGCAACGCCGCCCGGATCCGGGTCCGGCAGCCGCTGAGCCGGATCGCCTTCCGGGTGCGTGGGCCGGAGGAGGAGGAAGCGGTCCAGCGCCTGGCGGATATCCTTCTGGATGAGCTGAACATCAAAGCCCTGGCGTTCATCCGGGAGCTCCCGGAGGTAGCGGACCCCGAGCTGCACCTCCGGCTGGACCGGCTGGGGCCGCGGCTGGGGGCGCGGCTCCCGCTGGTCCGGGAGGCCCTCAGCGGGCTTCCCGTCGTGGCGGTCATGAACACGTTGCGCCGTGGGGAGACGGTGGCGGTTCAAGTGGATGGGGAGATCGTGGAGATCGGCCCGGAGGATATCGAGGTGCGCTACCGGCCAAAGCCCGGGTGGGTCTTCGTAGAGGAAACCGACTACGTGGCCGCCGTATGGACCGAGCTGACCGATGAGCTGCGGAAGGAGGGCCTGGCTCGGGAGGTCGTGCGGCGGATCCAGGAATTGCGCAAACGGGCCGACTTCGACATCGCCGACCGCATCGTCACCTATTATCAAGCGGATCCGGCCTTGGCGGAGGCGATCGCCGCCCACGCCGCCTACATCCAGGCGGAGACCCTATCGGAGCAGCTGCTGGCGATGGCCCCGCCCCCTTCGGCGGAGGCGGTTGAGCGCGTGACCATCGACGGCATGGCCCTCTTCCTGGGAGTCCTTCGGGTCGCGAAGGGCTAAGACTTCGGCTCGGGGTTGGAGGCCGCCCTCAGCGGCCCCCAACCCCGAAGGGGTCGCTTTCCCGCTCCCCGTAGCCCTTCGGGCTGCGGGAAGGAGCCGTTCATCGTTCCGCTGCATGTCCCCAAAACGGACGGGGCGCCACAGGAGGAGCCTGGAGATGCCGCTGCGGCTTTTGACGACTGGGGAATCCCATGGGCCGGCCCTGGTGGCCGTTCTGGAGGGCCTCCCCGCAGGGCTTCCGGTCGACCTGGAAACGGTGAACCGGGAGTTGGCCCGTCGACAGCAGGGTTTGGGGGCGGGCCCCCGCATGCGGATCGAGACGGACCGGGTGGTGATCCTCAGCGGGGTTCTGGAGGGCCGCACCACGGGGGCCCCGATCGCGCTCCAGATCGAGAACCGAGACCACGCCAAATGGCGGGGGCGGGCGATCGAACCGATGACGGTGCCCCGTCCGGGGCACGTGGACCTGGCCGCCGCGCTGAAATACGGATACCGGGATCTCCGTCCGGGCTTGGAGCGGGCCTCCGCTCGGGAGACCGCGGCCCGGGTCGCCGCGGGCGCCCTATGCAAGCAATTCCTCCAAGCGTTCGGGATCACGGTGGGCAGCTACGTCATCCAGATCGGACCGGTCCGGGCGGCGCTTCCGGATGACCTTCCCTATCCGGTTCGGTTCGAGCGGGCGGAGGCGGATCCGGTCCGTTGTCCGGACCCGGAGGCCTCGGCCCGGATGCAAGCGGCCATTGAGCAGGTGATCCGAGAGAAGGACACCTTGGGTGGAGTGATCGAGGGGGTCGCCCTGGGGGTGCCGCCCGGCCTCGGCTCCCACGTGCAGTGGGACCGACGGCTCAACGCCCGGCTGATGATGGCGCTGGGCAGCATACCGGCCGTCAAGGGCGTGGAGATCGGGGAGGGGTTTGCGCTCGCCGCCCGCCGGGGGACCGAGGCGCAGGATGGGATCTTCCGGGAAGGCGAGGCCCTGGTCCGACGCACCAATCGCGCCGGGGGGATCGAAGGCGGGATCTCGAACGGCTCCCCCATCGTGGTCCGCGTGGCCCTCAAGCCGATCGCCACCACCCTAACCCCCCAGCCCTCCGTGGATCTCCGGACCGGCCAGCCGGCCGAGACCCGCTACGAGCGCTCCGACTTCTGCCCGGTCCCCCGAGCCTGCCCGATCGTGGAGGCGATGATGGCCTTCGTCCTCGCGGACGCCCTGCTGGAGAAGCTGGGCGGGGACACGATGGAGGAATGCCGGAGCCGCTTCGAGGCCCTCCCCCGGGCCCGGTTGAGGGATCTCCCCCTCGACGGCGAGCCTCACGTCTTCTGGCCGTGAAGGGGATGTTTCACGTGAAACATCCCGGCGGCGCCCGCTCCCTATTATCGCCACCGGGTCAGGATCGTTTCCCGCTCGAATATGGCCACGGCCAGGGCGAGGAGGAGCGCATCCGCCCCCACGAGGAAGACGGCGATCCATGCGAGCAGTGTCCCGCTCAGCCAGAGGATCCCGAAGCTCTGGCCGATGATCAAGCCCAGCAGGGGGAGGATCACCACCATGCCGATTTGTTCCGCCAGGCGAGGGTCGTTCACCCGCGAGGAGACGATCAGGCCGGTGAGGGTCGCCAGCAAGGTGATCAGGGGGGCCAGGAGGAAGATCTGGAGCCATGCCGTCGGCCCCCAAAGGACTTCCAGGGCGGGCGGGGAGAGGCGGATCCCATGGGCGGCGGCCACCACGAGAAAGTAAGCCCCCCAGCTGAGGGCGATCCCCGGGCATGCGGCCGCAACGGCTTTGCCCGCGAGCAACTCCCCGGTGGTCACCGGCGTGGCCAGCAGCGGCTCCAGGGCCTTCTCCCGCTTCTCCCCCACCACGCTGTAGGTCGCGATCGTCATCGGGATCGCCAGCGGGGCGATCCAGAACAGCAGCATGAATTGAGCGGCGAGAAAGACCTCCAGTTGGGTCTGCAGCGGCAGGTGACCCAGCCGGCGGGCCAGCGCGGGGGGCAGCTGACCAGATGGCGCTTGGGAAGGCGGGAGCTGACGGATCGTGGTGAGGCTGACGATCGGGATGGCGGCGAACACAATCGGAAGGATGATCATCAGCATCACCACATAGCGGTTCCGCAAGGCATCCTGGAACTCCTTATCCATCACGGCGGCGATCCGACGGAGGCTCATCGCTTGCGTTCCTCTCGGGTATTTCCCAAAGGCGGGGCACCCCCAAGGGGTGCCTCTACACCCTACCCGCCCGCTCGAACGATTTGTAAATAGAGCTCCTCCAGGGAGACCTTGATTGGGGTCACGCTCAGGATCGGCGCGCCCGCCTCCACCAGCGCACGGACCAGATGGGGGGTGGTGGTCCGCAGGTCGGTCACTTGGATCTCCAGGCGGCCGTTCCGGACCGCCGCCTGGATGACCCCGGGTTGTCCCTGGACCCGAGGGAGATACGGCTCCGGCTCCCCGTCGATCTCGATGGCCAGCATCGGCCCGAACCGCTGGGCCCGCAATCGGTCGGGTGTATCCAGGGCCAGCAGGCGGGTGCGCAAGATCGCCACGCGATCCCCCAGACGCTCCGCTTCCTCCAGATCGTGGGTGCACAGGAGGATCGCGCGCCCCTGGCCCTTCAGGGCGCGAAGCCGCTCGCGGACCTCCAGCGCGGCCTCCGGATCCAAGCCCGCAGTGGGCTCGTCCAGCAAGAGGATCGGAGGGTCATGCAGGAGGGCTCGGGCCAGGGCCAGGCGCTGGCGCATGCCTTTGGAGAAGGTGGCCACCGGGTCCCGGGCGCGGTCCGCCAGGCCGAACTGCTCCAGAAGCTCCATCGCCCGGCGGCGCGGGGAGGGAACGCCATAGAGGCGCGCGTAGATCTCCAGGTTCTTCCACGCGGGAAGGCGCTCCCAGAACCCCGGGGTCTCCGGCAGGTAGCCGATTTGGCGACGCAACGCATGGGATTCCGGCGTCATGAGTTCCCCACGGATCCAGACGCGCCCGAATGTTGGAGAAATCAAACCAAGGATGAGGCGGAGGGTGGTGGTTTTGCCGGCCCCGTTCGGTCCCAGGAGGGCCAGCAGCTCC
This sequence comes from Thermoflexus sp., assembly GCF_042408365.1. GTDB lineage: Bacteria > Chloroflexota > Anaerolineae > Thermoflexales > Thermoflexaceae > Thermoflexus. The sequence goes on along the minus strand of NZ_JBHOQJ010000107.1, from coordinate 13,242 downwards.
CCTTCATGGACCTCGAAGGACAGCCCCTCCAGCGCCAGCGTGCCGTTGTAGCGCTTGGTTAAATGCTCCGTGCGGATCATTCGGTTATCCCTTCCCTTTCGAGCAACCGGTAACGATGGAGGATCTCCTCGACCACCTCGTCGGGCGAGCGACCGGTGGTGTCCACCCAATGGGGGATCGCTCGATAAGCCGCTTCCCGGGCCTCCCAGAGGGCTTTCAAGCGCTCCAGGAGGGTTTCGCCGGGCTGGAGGCGGAGGAGCGGCCGATCATCGGCCTCTGCCAGCCGCCGGGCCACCTCCTCAAGTTCCGCATACAAAAAGAAGAGATGGCCTCCGGCTTGCAGGGCAGCTCGATTGGCAGGGCTCACGCAGGTCCCCCCACCGGTGGCCAGCACCCACCCTCGGGGGTGGGACCATTCCTGACACAAGGCGGCTTCCATCCGCCGGAACGCCGCCTCGCCCTCGTGCTCGAAGATCTCCGGGATCGATCGCCCGGCCCGCCGCGCGATCTCCTCGTCGAAATCCAAGAACGGCCATCCCAGCCGGGCGGCAAGCCGACGCCCAACGATGGTCTTCCCCGTTCCCACAAAGCCGGTGATCACAAGATTACGCAAGGGCATCACAGGCTCCGGATCGTCGCTATCGTTTATGCGCGCAGGGTGGTCCATCCAATCGGATCAGCGAATCGGCGGCGGCGCCAGCCAATCGTAGCCGATGGTCGGGTCGTCATGGGGAATACGGCCCTCATCGGAAGGATCATAGGTCCGCGAGGTGATGTAGAAGAGATGCACCGGTGTGGGGCTCACGACTTTGCACCCGTGGGCAACGCCGGGCGGGATCTTCAGCACCCGCGGCGGAGCGTGATCGCCGAGGTAGAGCTCCATCGTCTGACGGTAAGTCGGCGAATCCGGTCGGAGATCGTGGAGAGCGACTTTGAGGGTTCCGCTCGCCACATACCACCAGTCGGTCTGCTTCCAGTGGATGTGCCAGGCTTTGATCACGCCAGGATACATCAACGAATGGCTCCACTGAGCGAACCCTTCCGCGAAGAACGGGTCGGTGATCCGGATGATCTCTCGGAAGAACCCCCGATCATCCACATGGGTAACGAGCTCCTTGATCTCCACACCGGCGATCATCGAAGCCTCCTATGGGAGCTTTTGATGTGCAACCTGAGATCGGACGACCTCAATAACCACCTCAAGCCAATCATAGCCTAAACGGGAAATGCGGTGTAGAAAACGTGCCATGGGAATGCGTATGCTTCATTCGCAATCCCTGAAAGCCCCAAAGTTAAAAAACGGACCAAGCAGTACGGCCTCCCTTGGCTCATTTTTGGAAGAGCGAGACCGTCGCGCTGAAATGCGCCACGTATTTGAGCGCTCTATTCTAGCTCCTGGCAGGGATCCGGCGCTCTGTAAACCGATACGGGATCTCTTGCCCTTTGGCTCCTGCTGTGTTAGTCTGTTGTTACCCTTTTTGGACCGCTGAGGATATCCATTCAAGCGGTTGATCCTCGCAGGAGGCGCCTATGGCTCGCAAGCGTTGGATCCATGCCCTGCCTTGGTTCGGCTTAACCATGCTGATCGTCCTGACGGCGTGCCGCCCCACCCGCTCGCGCTCCGGCCCTGCGCCCACAGCGACGCCGCAGGGGTTGCTTTTCGGCCAGCCGACGGCGACCGTTGTTCCAATGGTTATGCCCACACCGACCCAGCTCCCGGTGACCCCACTCGCTCCGGAAGGGGCCCCATCCCCCACGCCGATGATCTCTCCGTTGCCCACACCGACCCTGGCCCCCATCGCCCCGGCTCCGACCGCTGCGCCGTCCACCGGGGTGACCCATGTGGTCCAGCCTGGGGAAACGCTGTTCCGCATCGCCCTGCGTTATGGGACCACGGTGCAGGCCATTGTGGAGGCCAACAACCTCATTAACCCGGATTTCATCGTGCCCGGACAACGGCTGGTGATCCCCACCACGGGCGCATCCCCAGGAACCCCCACCGGGGGCGAGCAGATCTATATCGTGCAGCCCGGGGATAATCTGTTCCGCATCGGCTTGAAGTTTAACATGCTATGGACGGTGATCGCGGCCCGCAATGGGATCACGAACCCGAATGCCATCTACCCCGGGCAACGCCTGATCATTCCGAGCCCGTGAGCAGGGCGGAGGCGATGGGCTTCAAGAACAATGAAGACTTTAAGGAGGACCCCGTTGTGGAAGAGGTCCCTCTGGAGAGCCGCCGAATCTATGAGGGCCGGATCCTAAACTTACGGGTCGACACGGTTCGCTTGCCTTCCGGGGGAACGGCGATCCGGGAGGTTGTGGAACACCGCGGGGCGGTGGCCATCGTCCCGATCCTGGACGACGGCCGGGTGGCGTTGGTGCGCCAGTTCCGTTACGCGATCGGCGCGGTCTCCTTGGAGATCCCGGCAGGCACTCTGGAGCCCGGGGAGGATCCTCTGATCTGTGCCCGTCGGGAGCTGGAGGAGGAGACCGGCTATCAGGCCGCCCGCTGGGAGCGGCTGGGAGCGATCTGGCCGACACCGGGTTACAGCACCGAGGAGATCGTTCTCTTCATCGCCCGGGATCTGACGCCAGGTCCGGCGCAGCCGGAGTTCGATGAAACGTTGAGCGTGGTGACCATGTCTTGGCCGGAGATCTGGGCGGCGATCGATGAGGGGCGCCTGCGCGACGCCAAAAGCATCGTCGCTCTGACATGGGCTGCCCGCCGCTTGGGAGGAGGGTAAATGGCCGGCGAGGCGACTTCGATCCGTTCAACCCGTTCGACCCTCACGTTTTATGTCTCAGCGATTCTGCTCCTCGCTGTAGGACTGGGGCTCCTGACCGCCGGCGTCCTGGAATGGATTTACGCGAACCGGATCTGGCCGGGGGTCTTCATCGGCGCGACCGCCGTCGGCGGCCTGAGCGAGGAGGAGGCCCGCATCCGATGGGAGGCGACCCTGCCGGATCCTCAACGCCCGCTCTTCGTGTTGGAAGGGCCAGGGTTCCAACGCGCCGTTTCGCTGGCGGATCTGGGCGCCCGCGTGGATCTTCCGGGCACGCTCCAAGAGGCCATGCGGGTTGGCCGGGAACAGGGCCTCGCCGATTGGCCGGAACGGATTGCGATCTGGTGGTCCGGCCGGGTGGTGCCGCCGCGGGTAGAGGTCGATGCGGCGATCCTGGACGCGCGGGTGGCGGAGCTGGCGGCAGCGATCGATCGTCCCCCGCGGGATGCTTCCCTGGAGATTCGAGGGGATCAGGTGATCGTCCTCCCGGCCGAGGCGGGGGCTCGCTTGGATCGAGAGGCCACCCGGGCCCGCTTGTTGGAAGCGCTGGCCACTTTGCAGCCCACGGCGATCCGGCTTCCGGTGGAGATCGTGCCGCCGGCCGTGACGGAGGTGGAGCCGGCGCGGACGCAATTGAGCCAGTGGCTGCAGGGCCCGATCCATCTGTTTGTGCCTACGGAAACCCTCACGGTTCCGCTGTCCCTTCCCACAACGGGTCCGTGGGAGCTCTCCCCCGCGGAGCTGGCGGGGATGATCACGTTGGTTCGCGTGGATTCCCCTTCGCCTCATCTGGAAGCTCGGCTGGAGGATGCACGTCTTCAGGAGTGGCTGGCGCCCATCACCGCCACTCTGCAAGCGGACCCGGTGGACGCTCGGTTTGTCTTTGATGAAGCTCGCAGGCAACTGATCCCCATCGCTCCCTCCCGTTGGGGGTATCGTATGGACATCCCGACCACCGTGGCCCGCGTCCGCGAGGCCCTCTCCGCCCCCACCCGGGAGGTTCCGATCGCTCTCACTCTGATCCCACCCCGCTATCCTGAGACCGCCACCGCGGAGGCGTTAGGGATCACCGGCCTCATCGCCCAGGCCACCACGAACTTCAAGGGCTCCCCGCCGCCGCGGGTGCGGAACATCACCCTGGGAGCCTCTCGGATGCACGGCGTGGTGGTCCCGCCTGGGGAAGTGTTCTCCTTCAACGCCCATTTGGGGGATGTCAGCGTGGACACCGGCTTTGAGGAGGCGTTGATCATCTACAACGGGCGGACGGTCCGGGGCGTGGGCGGGGGGCTTTGCCAGGTTTCCACTACGCTGTTCCGGGCTGCTTTCTTCGGCGGCTTTCCGATCGAGGAACGATGGCCCCACGCCTATCGGGTGGGGTGGTATGAGCGGACCTTCGGGCCGGGGCTCGACGCGGCCATCTTCTCCCCCTATGCGGATTTCAAGTTCCGGAACGATCGGGAAACCCCTATCCTGATCGCTGCGGAGGTCAATCCCGAAGCGGGGACGTTAACGTTTAAGATCTACGGTTCGGATGACGGACGGAGGGTGACCGTTGAGGGCCCCTTCGTCTCGAACGTCGTTCCCCACGGTCCCCCCGTTTACGAGGAAGATCCCACGCTGCCGAAGGGGAAGATCGTCCAGGTGGACTGGGCGGTGGATGGGGCGGATGTGCTGGTGAAACGGAAGGTCGAGAAAGATGGGCAGATCCTTTATGAGGATCGAGTGTTTACCCGTTACCAGGCCTGGCAGGCCGTTTTCAAGGTTGGGACGGGGGAACCTTAATCGGGGCACTCGCCCCACGTGTGATGGTGTGTAACCTTTGGATCAGGGACGGATCGTGAGCTCGCTGATGAGGACGCTGTTGTTAATGGCGCTGGAATAGCCGGGCGTCAGGACGACGACCCGAGCCGCCGGGTTGCCTTCCGGATAAAGACCGGTCCGGAGCTGATACGTCCCGGGAGGTGCGCCCCCTGGGATGGGCAGCGCGAGGGGATCCCGGACGATTTGCCCGGGCTGCCAGGCCGGGATCGGAGGGTTGGGCTGAGCGTCCCGCTGGGCGATCAGCTGGCCGTTCGGTCCGATCAGGTGCACGAAAATCACCAGCGGTTGGTCCACCCGCTGCAGGGAGCGCCACTCCAGGGTGGCGACCACGATTTCTCCCGCCCGGAAGGCCCGCTGGGGCAGATCCACCGCATCCAGCATCACCCAGTTGGCGAAGTTCGCCCCGATCTCGATCCGCGTCCCCGCGCTGACCGTGAGCGTCAGCGGCTGTCCCACCCCGAGGACCGCCCCTGGCGGCGGCGTTTGGCTCAGGATCCGCCCGGGCGGTTCCGGGCTCCACACCCGCTCCACCCGCACATCCCACCCGTAAGAGCGCAAGCCATTCAAGACGTTCTCATCGAGTGTATAGCCCAGCACGTTGACCACCGGGTAGGCCGGCGCGCCCCGGTTGACGGTCACCTGGATGGTCTCCCCGGGATGGAGGGTGGCTCCTGGGGCAGGATCCTGAGCGATCACCACCCCGGCGGGCTGCTGGGGATCTTCCACCTCGCGGACGACGGAGAGGTTCAGTCCGAGGCCGATGGCCCGCGCCTGAGCGTCGACAACCGGCAGCCCGCGGAGATCCGGGACTTGGATGGCAGGGGCAATCGTCGGCGGAGGCGTAGGGGTGGGAAGGCCGGTGGGGCTCCCCAGCCACGCGCGATAGACCAGCAGCCAGAGGGGGATCAGGCCCAACACGGCTAAGGCGGCCAGGGCGCCCAACAGCCAGACCAGCCAGTCCCGCTCCTCGGGGATCGCGGGAGCGGTCGGGACGAGGCGGGGTGTCGGAACAGCAGGAGTAGAGGAAACCGGTCGGGTGGTCGGTTCGACGGGCTCCTCGGGAAGGCCGGGCAGGGTGGGCGTCGGATAACGCTGGAGCAGCACACGGCCCAGTTGATCCGCATTCCGATAGCGGCGGGCCGGCTCTTTCTCCAAACATGTCATGACGATCTCCACCAAATCATCCGGAAGCCCGGGCTGAAACGTTTTCGGGGAGGGCGGCGCCTGGGTCAGATGAGCCTGCAGCAATTCGGTCGGCGTGGCGGCCTCGAACGGCAGACGGCCGGTGAGCATCTCATATAAGATGAGGCCCAGACTGTATACGTCCGAGGCGGACGTGGGAGGCTGGCCAGCGGCCTGCTCGGGCGAAAGGTATTGAGGGGTCGCCCACGTCCCTCGATCCTGACCGGGAGACCACATGGCGATAGCGATGCCGAAGTCGGCCACTTTCACCTCGCCCGACCGACTCACCAGGATGTTCTGGGGTTTGAGATCCCCGTGGACGATGTTGTTGCGATGGGCGTAGCCGACCCCGGCGCAGACTTGAAGGAAGAGCTCCAGCGCCCGCTCGACCGCGAGGGGCGCGCCATGGCGGATGAGGACCTTCAGGTCCCACCCTTCCACATATTCCATCACGAAATACGGCTGACCGTTCTCCCAACCGAAGTCGTAGACGGTCACGATGTTGGGATGCGAGAGGCTGGCCAGCAGGCGGGCCTCGATTTCCAGCCGCTGGCGCAGCGCCGGGTCCTGCCAGCGATCGTCCCGAAGGACCTTGATGGCCACCGTGCGTTGGAGGACCGTGTCGAACGCCCGGTAGACCACGGCGAACCCGCCACGCCCCAGCGTGCCCAAGATGCGATATCGCCCGGCGAACAACGTTTCGGACATCGTTCTCCTCATCTCATCCCGTAATGGTTCGGCGGTTCATGAAGGCGATCGACCGTTCATTCCTACCGCGAACGAGCCGCAACGCCTACCGGCGGTATCCCTGCTCCCGCAACCGTGCCTCCAACCATACCTCCTCCGCTTCGGATAAGGGAGGAGATGGGGGCGGCTGGCGGTAATCGATCCGCACGCTGGAAGCTCCCCGCTCATAGACCGCAGCCACGGCTGCCCCCAGATCCAACGACGCATCCGGATCCGGCTTCAGGAGCGGCACCGGGAGCACGGGCAGGGGATCCCAACGCTGAATCGGCCATACTTCGACGGTCGGGCGGCGATCCGCCCGGCTGAGGACGACATAATAGGGTGCCGGGGGAACTGGGTCCTCAAGGGGAGGACGTTCTCCACCGCGGAGCCGATCGCTCTCGATCCGATGAACGGGGGAGCGAAGCAGGCCCCGCCGCTTGCGTCGGGAATCGAGATACGCGTCGTGCCCCGCCCGTTTGTTCGCTGGGGAGAGGAGCTCGATCACCGTATGCGCCTGGATCTCCGAGGCCAGGTTGCTCTGGAAATCTGGCCACAACTCCGGCCATTCCCAATATGGATCCATACCCGTGAAAGGAGAAGGCATAAGCGCCCTCCAGCTCCTCCTCATCGGCTTTCATTATAGCGAAAAAGGCTGTCTGGGTCGCGTGTCAGAGGAGGAGACGAACTCATCAGGGGAAGCCCTATCGCTTCCCAATGGGATCAAGCGGCGCGCCTCTCTAAGCCCTTGCCTCTTTCAACAACGCATAAAGCCCCTCGAGCCCCAGCAGATAGCTCCGCCAGCCGAAGCCCAGGACCACACCCCGGCAGACCGGGGCGATCACCGAGACGCGTCGCCACTCCTCTCGAGCTTGGGTGTTGGAGATGTGGACTTCCACGGCCGGGAGGTTCACCGAGACGATAGCATCGCGCAGGGCATAGCCATAGATATGAAGAGCACCGGGGTTGATCAGAATGCCATCCGCCCATCCCCGGGCCTCGTGGATGGCATCGATGAGCGCCCCTTCGTGGTTGGACTGAACGATGCGTAGGGTGACGCCGTGGGCAGCCGCCCACTCCTCCAGCTGCGCGTTGATCTCTTCGAGGGTGGTGGTCCCATAGATCTGCGGCTCGCGGGTTCCCAGCAGATTCAGGTTCGGGCCGTGCAGCACCAGGATGTTCATCGACCACCTCCTAAAAGTGAACGCTGCTCGTGGGCGATGGGAGCGCCAAAGCGACCCTCCGTTGCCCACAGGGAATCCCTGCAGGAAGTTGCGAAACCCGCCGGTTCTGCGTATCGTTATTTTCCGCCGGGACCATATGGCGGGTAGTGATCCGAGCACCGCCCGGCGAAGCGGGAAGGCTCCATGCCCGTCTTCCCCTCCCTGTGGGACTTCATCGCACGAGGAGGGAGGGGAAGACGGATGGGGATGACTGCCTATGGCTTTGTGTACCTGAAGTTTTAATTTTGGGGATATTCAGCGGGGGAGCAAATGGCCGCTTCCTCCTCACCATAGCCCCATGGGCTGTGGGGAGGGAAAGAGAGGGTGGAGAGGCCAAGGGCCCCATCTCCCACTTTAGGCCGTGGGAAGGGGAGATGAAAAATATTTTGGTGGCGAGCCGGGCGCCTTTAGCGTCCGGCTCGCCACCAAGCCCCCACGAGGGAACCAACTGTGTAACTCAGAATCATGAGGAAACCTTAGATCGCGCTTGGGAAGCAGGGATCCCGGGGATTGGGGAGGTGGAGGAATGATGGGCGAACCCTTTGCGGTCATCCTGGCTGGAGGGAGCGGCACACGGCTGTGGCCCCTCAGCCGGCAGAGCCGCCCCAAGCAGATGCTCCGGTTGCTGGGGGAGCGAACGATGTTCCAGCTGACCGTTGATCGCCTGCTCCCGATGTTCAAGCCGGAGCACATCCTGGTGGTCACCGGGCGAGAGCACGCCGAGGAGCTTATCCAGCAGGCCCCAGAGATCCCGCGGGAGAACTTCTTGGTGGAGCCAATTGGCCGCAACACGGCGCCCGCCATTGGCCTCGCCGCCCTTCACCTCCGCCACCGCACCCCCCAGGCGATCATGGCCGTCCTCCCGGCCGATCATTACATTCGGGATGAAGCCCGTTTTCGTGCGGTGCTACGGGCGGCCTTCCAGGTGGCCGAGAGAGGGTTCCTGGTCACCCTGGGCATCCGCCCCACCTACCCCGCCACCGGGTTCGGCTACATCGAGCGGGGGGAGCCCCTGGGGCGGTTCGGGGGCTTCATTGCTTACCGCGTTCTGGCTTTCCGAGAGAAGCCGGACCTGGCCACGGCGGAGCACTTTGTGGCCGGCGGTCGCCACTTCTGGAACAGCGGGATGTTCATCTGGCGGGTCGATCGCATCTTGGAGGAGATCGAGCGGAACATGCCGGAGCTCGCCGCCGGGCTGCGGACCCTGGAGGCGGCCCTCGGGACGTCGGAGGAGACGGCGGTCATGCGCCGGATCTGGCCGGAGATGCCCAACATGAGCATCGATTACGGCGTGATGGAGAAAGCGCAGGAGGTCGCTCTGATCCCAGCGGAGTTCGGCTGGAACGATATCGGCAGCTGGGCAGCGCTCTTGGACATCCTCGCCACCGACGATCAGAGCAATGTGGTCCTGGGGGCTGAGCATCTGGGGCTGGACACCTCTGGCTCATTAATTTTCGGAAACGGCCGGCTGGTGGCTACCCTCGGTATTCAGGATCTCATCATTGTGGACACTGAGGATGTGCTCTTGGTCTGCCACCGCGAGCGGGCTCAGGATGTTCGCCTGTTAGTGGAGATGTTGAAGCGAGAAGGACGGAATGAATATCTGTGAGGTGCAGGCTGCGTGGAGTGGCCCGTACCTCTTCCCCGCAGTCCAAAGGGCTGTAGAGAGAAGAGAGAGCAGCGGATCGATCGATTTCTTGAGGGATTTGGGAGGATGGGCCGGGTGTGAGATGGACAATGGACAGGGGCGTGGCTGATCACAGCCAGCCTGGCTCATCCCCCAAAGTTAGAGCCATCGGAGGGAGGAAATGGCGGAGAAAGGAACGCGCTTAGTGATCGTCGAATCCCCGGCGAAGGCTCGGACGGTGAGCCGCATCCTGGGCCGGGGGTTTATCGTGAAGGCGTCGATCGGTCACGTGCGGGATCTATTGAAATCGCAACTGGCGGTGGATATCGAAAACGGCTTCAAGCCGACCTACCGCGTGCCGAAAGAGAAGCAGGCGGTGGTGCGGGAGCTGCGGGAAGCCGTGAAGGAGGCAGACGAGGTCTACCTGGCCACGGACCCCGATCGGGAGGGGGAAGCCATCGCCTGGCACCTGACGGAGGTCACCCACATCCCACCCTCCAAGCTGCGCCGCGTGGTCTTCCACGAGATCACTGAGCCGGCGATCCGGGAGGCCTTCGCCCATCCCCGCGGCATCGATATGCAGCTGGTGAACGCCCAGCAAGCCCGTCGTGTCCTCGACCGGCTGGTGGGCTACAAACTGAGCCCCCTGCTTTGGGAGAAGGTCCGCGGGCGCCTCTCCGCCGGCCGCGTGCAGTCGGTGGCCCTGCGCCTGATTGTGGAGCGGGAACGGGAGATCCAAACCTTTGTTCCCGAGGAATATTGGACCATCGCCGTCGAGCTCAGCAAGCAGGACGAGGAGCGCACCTTCCGCGCCCGGTTGGTCCGCTACCTGGGGGCGGAGCCGGATCTCAAGAACGAGGAACAAGTGCGCCCGCTGGTGACGGAGCTCGAGGGCGCCATCTACGTCGTCGTCAGCGTCAAGAAGGGCGAACGGCGGCGGCGCCCCGCCGCCCCTTTCACCACCAGCACCATGCAACAGGAGGCCTCCCGCCGCTTGGGCTTCACAGCCCGGCGCACGATGGCGGTGGCCCAGCAGCTCTACGAAGGCTTGCCCCTTGGGGAGGAAGGTTCGGTCGGCCTGATCACCTATATGCGCACCGACTCAACGAACATCTCCCCTCTCGCTCAGGAGGAGGCCCGGCGCTTCATCGCCCAGGCCTATGGAGAGCACCTGCTTCCGCCGGAGCCCCCCGTCTATAAGACCCGGGCCCGGATCGCCCAGGAGGCTCATGAAGCGATCCGGCCCACCTCGGTGTTCCGGACGCCAGAGTCCGTGAAGCCCTACTTGGACCGCGATCAGTACCGCCTGTATGAGCTAATCTGGAAGCGTTTCGTGGCCAGCCAGATGGCCCCAGCCATCCTGGACACCGTGACGGTGGAGATCGTGGCCGTGCCCCAGGCGCTGGTCGCGGATGGGGAGATCCCCCTGGAGGCCTTGGAGAACCCGCGCTATCTCTTCCGGGCCACGGGCTCCGTCATTCGCTTCCCGGGCTTCCTGGTGGTCTATGAGGAAGCTCGAGAGGAGGACGCGAAGTTAGAGGAAGAGGAGGAGGGTGGCGGACTCCTGCCGCCCCTGGAGCCCAACGAGCGGCTGCGCCTCTGGCGGGTGCTCCCGGAACAGCATTTCACCCAGCCCCCGCCGCGCTATACCGAGGCCTCCCTGATCAAGGCCCTGGAGGAATACGGCATCGGCCGGCCCAGCACTTACGCGCCCATCATCTCCACCCTCTTCCAACGCGGCTACGTCGAGCGCGTGGACAAGCGCCTGGTGCCCACGCCGCTGGGGATCACGGTCACGGACCTCCTAGTCCAGCACTTCCCCAACATTATGGATGTGAACTTTACAGCCCAGATGGAGGAAGACCTGGATCGGATCGCAGCGGGCGAGGTCGACTGGGTGGAGGTGCTGCGTCAGTTCTACGGACCCTTCGAGCAACAGCTCCAAGCCGCCCTGGCCAGGATCCAGAAGGTCTCGCTGGACCACGAGGTGCTGGACGAGCAATGCCCGGAGTGTGGGGCGCCGCTGCAGATCCGTTATGGGCGCTTCGGGAAGTTCATCGGTTGCACCCGCTTTCCCGAGTGCCGCTACACCCGCCCCTTCTACAACAAGCTGGGGGTCCCATGTCCGCAGTGTGGCGGAGAGCTTCTGGAGAAGAAGAGCAAACGGGGTCGCACCTTCTATGGGTGCAGCAACTGGCCCACGTGCAACTTCACCACATGGAAACGTCCTCTCAGCGTTCGCTGCCCACACTGCGGGGGGCTCTTGGTGCAGAACAACCGGGAGAACGCACGCTGTCTCAAGTGTGAAGCGGAGATGTCACTGGCGGAGCTGGAGCTGGAGGAGATGAACGAGTAGGAACAGGCCTCGTGCCTGCCCCAGGCCTAGGGGCACCCACAAGGGGTGCCCCTACAAAATACCCCATCTCCCCGCTGCCGGAATGCTTTGGGGCGCGCTATCCTCCTGCGCTGGTGTAATGGCGGAGCGCGTAGCGCCAGAAGGCCCGGCTGATTAGGAAGAGGACCGTGGCGATCAGCAGGCCGGCCAGGATCCCTTCAGGGCGCAGCCAACCCAGGACCGCCTGGGCGGGCACTGTGGTGATGAAGGCGATGGGGACAACAAAGGTTAACACAACCCGGATCCAGGTGGGGAAAGCGGTCACCGGGAAGCGCCCGGCCTCAAAGAAAGTGTAGATCAATTCCATGATGTTTCCGACCTCGACGAACCAGAACGCGAGGGTGATCAGGATCATTAACAAAGAATAAAAGATCACCAGGCCAGAGAGCAGCATCACTCCAAACAGAAGCAGGCGATCCGGCGAGGGCCACCCCAGCCGGCTTAGGGCCCAGGCCACTACCCCCAGGCCCAGCATGATGTCTGTGAGATGCCAAACCTGCATCTGCTGGAAGGAGACCAAGAACTGACTGTCCAGGGGGCGCAGCAGGATGAAATCCAGTGTGCCCTGGCGGATGGCTTCCGGGATCTCCTCCAGGTTCGGTCGGAAGAAGGCGGCCATTACGCCTTCGAAAGCGATAAAAAGCCCGGCGACGATGAGGGCTTCTTCATAACGCCAGCCGCCCAGCCGAGGGCGATGCAGGAAGAACACCTGGAGCGCCGCCAGCGTCCAGAGGGAAGCGGCCACAGCGACCAGGGCGTTGGCCAGGAAATCCGCTCGGTATTCCATGGCCGCCATCAGGCTGGCCTTAAAGAACCGGAGGAGAACGCGCAGGTAGATCATCGCAACCGCCACTCCACCCGGTAGCCGAACCCCCTCGTGTTATCGATCCACCGCACCCAGTGAGGAGTGATCCGATAGAGCCGGGCGTGGGCCAGCGCTTGGGGCAACTCCTCAATGAAGGGGAACTTCGCCCGATAGCGGGCCATCACCCGCTCCCGCTCCTCGGCGTCCTCAACCGGATCTGCCGTCCCGGTCAGTTGAAGGCCTTGAATGGTCTTCCAATCCCACGGCTCGCCGTGGATGGTCACAGCGACTTCCGATCGGACAGCGAGATGAGAGATGTGACGGCTTTCCGGTGAGGAAAGGAAGTAAAGCCGCAATCGCTCATCGTGGACGAAGTATAGGGAGGCTGCGTAAGGCCGCCCGCTCTCATCGGCGGTCGCCAGGGTCAGGGTGGAGCGACGGCTCAGAAAGCGGAGGACCGCCTCCCAAACCTCACCCGTGTGGGGCGGAAGTGCCTCGACCATGAGGCAGGCATCCTTTGACTGTAGATCTTGGGGATCTGCGGAAACGGGCGCTCAAGCGCCCGACTCCAAACGAGGCCCCTAACCCCCAAAGGTTTTTTCTCTCTTTGCCACCCTGATAGTCGCTCCATTCGGTATCTATGACTTCGTGGGGTGCGGGCCGCCGAAGGCGGCCCG
>NZ_JBHOQJ010000096.1:0-2263 GCF_042408365.1 Thermoflexus sp. | reverse complement strand
GAAGAGTGGATCCTCACCCGCACGGGGATCCGGGAGCGGCGGATCGCGGAGCCGGGCGAGACCATGTCCGATCTCTCGGTCGCCGCGGCGCGAGAGGCGATGGCCCGCGCGGGCATTTTGCCTCAAGATCTCGATCTGATTATCGTGGCGACATCGTCGCCAGATTATGTGATCCCCCCGGTCTCATCCATTATTCAGCATAAGCTGAACGCCCGCTGCGGGGCCTTCACCTTGGGCGCCGGGTGCACCGGCTTCGTGTACGGTCTGGCCGTTGCCCACGCCTTTATCGCTGCTGGCCTGATGCGCAACATCTTGGTCATCGGCGCCGAGATCCTCAGCCGCAACATCGACTGGACCGATCGCAACACGGCGGTGCTGTTTGGGGACGGGGCCGGGGCGATGGTCCTGCAGGCCAGCGAGCTTCCCACCGGCCTGCTCTCGTTTGTGCTGGGGTCCGATGGTTCAGGGGCCGAGCATCTCATCGTGCCGGGCATCTCCACCAACGCCATCATCACTGAGGAAACCATCCGACAGAAGGGCCATCTGCTGCGGATGAATGGGCGGGAGGTGTTCAAGTTCGCCACCCGGGTGCTGGGGAAGGTGGCGATTGAAGCCATCGCCCGCAGCGGCCTGGCCCCCGATGAGATCGATCTGATGATCCCCCATCAGGCCAACGAGCGCATCATCGAGGCGGCTTGCCGCGAGCTGGGGTTCCCCATGGAGAAGGTGTTCCTCAACCTGGACCGCTATGGGAACACCTCCGCGGCTTCGATCCCGATCGCCTTCGCGGAGGCGATGGCCCAAGGACGGATCCGAGAGGGGGACAACCTGCTGCTCATCGGCTTCGGGGCTGGGCTGACATGGGCGGGGGCGGTGGTCCGCTACGGCGTCCGGCCGGAGGACCGGCCGATCCCGGTGGAGAACTGGCCGGTGCAGCTGCCGGTGTCGCTTCCGGATCTCAACCGGCTGGAGCCGGTGCGTCAGGCCAAGGTCATGGCCTTGCGGGCCCGCCGCCAGATCCTGCAGACCGCCATGAGCCTGTTGCTGCCCTTCTACGCGCGAGCGCGGCGGCGACGGTGAGTTGTTGAAGGAATGGATCCCCGCTCTCTCCTTTGGGAACCCGTGCGGGTGGCTTCGCTGCCCGCACGGGTTTTTATCCCTCAGTGCTTGATCCAGAGAGCTTATCCCAGAGAAAGATCCCAATTCGGATACAGTGGTTTGCCTTTAAACACGTTAATAATCTATCATAAAACGCAAGAAGCGCCTGGCCCGGCGCGGGAGGACCTATGAGGCACCGGCGTGGGGCAGTCCGAGCGCCTGGGGGTGGGTGGTTATGTGGTCACGTGCAGGAAGACGTCTGCGGAGGTCAGGATCGGTGTGGCGATCAACGATCTAGACCTGGAGCAGTGGGAGGCCTATGAGGACCTGATCACCGATAGCCTGTGGCTGCTGGGGCCGCGGGCGAACCACGGGATGCATACCTCCGAATACTGGGGAAACTTCGTCCCTCAGATCCCCTACCAGGCGATGCGGCGGTTCACCCGCCGGGGGGAGTTGGTCATCGACCCCTTCGCGGGCCTGGGGACCACCCTCATCGAAGCCCAGCGGCTGGGCCGCTTCGCTATTGGTGTGGAGCTGGTCCCTCAGGTGGCAAAGCGCGCCCGGGAGCTGCTGGACCTGGAGGAGAACCCTTACGGGGTTCAGACGGAGATCCTGATCGGGGACAGCACAGACCTGGAAACGGTGGAACGCGTCCGGGAGACGATGGCCCGTTGGGGGTTCTCCAGCGCCCAGCTCCTGATCATGCATCCCCCTTACCACGACATCATCCGCTTCAGCGAGGACCCCCGAGATCTCTCCAACGCGCCGACGGAGGAGGCCTTCTATGAGGCCTTTGCGCGGGTGGTGGCGAACTTCGCCCCGCTTCTGGAGCCGGGGCGATTCCTGGTGCTGGTCATTGGGGACAAATACGCACGCGGGGAATGGATCCCTCTGGGCTTCCGGACGATGGAGCGGGTCCTGGGTTATGGGTTCCGCCTGAAGAGCCTCTGTGTCAAAGACATCCAGGAGAACCGAGGCAAGCGAGGACGATACCATCTCTGGCGTTACCGCGCCCTCAAGGGAAATTTCTACATCTTCAAGCACGAATACATCATGTTCTTCGAGCGCACCCGGTGAGGGACCAGTGGCCTGTTTTTGGATCGATCTTGCTTTGTTGCGAAGACAAAATTTTCTATGAGGGGCGGGCCGCGTACGCGGCCCG
>NZ_JBHOQJ010000077.1:0-3697 GCF_042408365.1 Thermoflexus sp. | reverse complement strand
CAGCTTTTCCTGCGAAGCTGGCAGGAGGATGCGGAGAGCGGGAGGCTCCTCCTCTGGTTTGAAGCGCGGCGGGTCGATGCGGCGGCTCAACGTTTAGAGGTGATGTTTCTGGTTGAGGAGCGCGAGCCCAACGGGACATGGCGGCGCTGGGCTTTCCCAAGCCGAATGCGTTTCGTGTGGCCAGGGGAGCTCCGGCTGTTGCTGGAAAGCTGCGGTTTCACCGTAGAGACAATGTTCGGCGCCTACGATCTCACACCCTATCGGGAGGATAGCCCGCAGATGCTGGTCGTCGCCCGGCGCATCCATTGAACCTTTGGGGCGCACAGCGGTGCCCCAGGCTGATCCTAGGTGAAGGTTAATGGAAAAGGGGCCGGCGGTGGAACACCGCCGGCCCCTGATTAGGCTCACCCCACTAAGGTCCTCATGCCGCTTTCAGGAACTCCCGCATCTGGCGCACCTTCAACTGCTTGCGCAGGTAACGCAGGGCCTCCGCCTCGATCTGGCGGATCCGCTCCCGGCTTAACCCGAACCGCTGGGCCACTTCCTCGAGGGTGTAGGAGCGGCCGTCCTCGAATCCATAACGGAGCCGGAGGACCCGGGCATGGCGGCTGGGGAGCTCGTTGAGAAGCTCCTCGATCTGTTCCTGCAGCAGCTGGTCAGCCACCATCTCATCCGGCGCGGGGGTCTCCACATCCCGGATAGCGCCCTCCAGGGTGGTTTCGCCCTCGTCATCCATGGGTTCCTCCAGCGAGAGCAGCGGCCGGGCGGCGTTCCAGAGCCATTCCACCTTATCGGTGTCCGTGCCCATCCGCTCCGCCACCTCCTCAGGGGTGGCCGGGCGGCCGGCTTCCTGCTCGATCTGATGAGCGATGCGCTGGGCCTTTCGGAGCTGCTCCTGGGCGTGGATCGGCAGGCGGATGGTGCGGGCCTGCATGGCCAGGGCTCGGGTGATGGCCTGGCGGATCCACCAGGTGGCGTAAGTCGAGAAGCGCCGACCCCGCTTCGGATCAAAGCGCTCCACCGCTTTCATCAGGCCCAGGTTCCCTTCCTGGATCAGATCCAGAAGAGGAACTCCAAGGCCTTGATATTTCTTGGCCACGCTGATGACCAGCCGGAAGTTCGAGGTGATCAACTTCTCCCGGGCCTGCCGGCCTTCTTCGACCAGTCGCTCCAGGCGCTGGCGGACTTCTGGCGGAAGATGGCCATCACGGGCCAGCCGTCGGGCCGCTTCGCGCCCACGGGCCATGCGCGTGGCCAGTTCCTTCTCCTCCTCCGCCGTGAGCAGTGGATGGTCGGTGACCTCGCGGAAATACAAAGAGATCAGATCCCGATCCTCCGCCAGCTCACCCAGGACCGGGAGGGAGGTTTCCTCCTCCTCCAATTCTGGCTCCAGATCCAGCTCCTCAGTGGGAACTTCCTCGTCCCAGGGCTCGACCCAGAGCTCTTCGGTTTCCAGCTCCTCCTCCTCTTCTGGGAGGATCGGGCGGTTTCGGCGCACCATGGCAACCTCCTTTGGGTCGCCAAGACCCTTAGGAATCCAGCACACCCAAGCCCTTGTGGGCACCGTGGGAAATCACCGGGAAGTAAAGAAAATAAAGAGAGGCGAGCGGTCGCTTTTACCGTCCGCCCTTCCCACAGGGGTGCAGGAGGAAGATCTGGCGGAGCCCGTTAACGATAAGTTGCGGGGGCGGGATTCGAACCCGCGACCTCCAGGTTATGAGCCTGGCGAGCTACCGCTGCTCCACCCCGCGACGCAACCATTCCCCTGGCAACGGCCTACTCTCCCAGAGGGTCGCCCCTCTAGTACCATCGGCGCTGGCGGGCTTAACTTCCGGGTTCGGGATGGGACCGGGTGTTTCCCCGCCGCTCGAGTCACCAGGGGAATGGGAGACCTTCAGGTTCAAAAAGCACACCTTAACAACTGAATTGTGGCAGGAAGGCCAGGTGTCCGGCCCTGGGACGTCAGGGGGGATTCCCCTGACGGACCACTTTTGGGGTGGGTCGAAGGGCATCCGGCTCACGCCGGGGGATCGCCCTCGACCAGCACTCCCTAGAAAGGAGGTGATCCAGCCGCAGCTTCCGCTACGGCTACCTTGTTACGACTTCGTCCCAGTCGCCGGCCCCGCCTTCGACGGCTCCTTCCCTCCCCCTCCCAGGGTCCCTCGTCGCGGAGAGGCCCTAAGAGGGGGAGGGTTAGGCCACCGGCTTCAGGCGTTGCCGACTCCCATGACGTGACGGGCGGTGTGTGCAAGGCCCGGGAACGTATTCACCGCCGTATGGCTGACCGGCGGTTACTAGCAACTCCGCGTTCATGCAGGCGGGTTGCAGCCTGCAATCCCAACTGAGCCCGGCTTTGATGGGATTGGCTCCCCCTCGCGGGTTGGCAACCCATTGTACCGGGCATTGTAGCGTGTGTGTAGCCCCGGGCATCAAGGCCATGCTGACTTGACGTCGTCCCCACCTTCCTCCGGCTTATCGCCGGCAGTCCCCCTAGACACGTGTAACTAGGGGCAGGGGTTGCGCTCGTTGCGGGACTTAACCCGACACCTCACGGCACGAGCTGACGACAGCCATGCAGCACCTGTGCCGGCTCCCCTTGCGGGGTCCCTTCCCTTTCGGGTCGGTACCACCGGCATGTCAAGCCCGGGTAAGGTTCTTCGTTTTGCATCGAATTAAACCACACGCTCCGCTGCTTGTGCGGGCCCCCGCCAATTCCTTTGAGTTTCAGCCTTGCGGCCGTACTACCCAGGCGGCGCACTTAACGCGTTAGCTTCGGCACGGAGAGCGTGGTCAGCCCCCCATACCTAGTGCGCATCGTTTAGGGCGTGGACTACCCGGGTATCTAATCCGGTTCGCTCCCCACGCTTTCGCGCCTCAGCGTCAGGGACGGGCCAGATGGCCGGCTTCCCCACTGGTGTTCCTCCCGATATCTACGCATTTCACCGCTACACCGGGAATTCCACCATCCTCTCCCGCCCTCAAGGGCTCCAGTATCGAGCGGCCTCCCCGAGTTGAGCCCGGGGCTTTCACGCCCGACTTAGAGCCCCGCCTACGCGCACTTTACGCCCAGTAAATCCGGGTAACGCTCGGCCCCTACGTATTACCGCGGCTGCTGGCACGTAGTTGGCCGGGCCTTATTCGCCGGGTACCGTCCTTTCTCGTCCCCGGCAAAAGCGGTTTACACCCCGAAGGGCTTCTTCCCGCACGCGGCGTCGCTGGGTCAGGCTTTCGCCCATTGCCCAAGATTCCCCACTGCTGCCTCCCGTAGGAGTCGGGCCCGTGTCTCAGTGCCCGTGTGGCCGGTCACCCTCTCAGGCCGGCTACCCGTCATCGGCTTGGTGGGCCATTACCCCACCAACTACCTGATGGGCCGCGGACCCCTCCCGGCGCGACCCGGTTCGTCTCCTCCCCGGGCCTTTCCTCGACGGGCCGTCCCCGCCGAGCGTATGCGGTATTAGCCCCCCTTTCGGAGGGTTATCCCCCACGCCGGGGCAGGTCATCCACGTGTTACTCACCCGTTTGCCGCTAAGAGGGCTCGGCTTACGCCTACCCCCTCTCCGCTCGACTTGCATGTGTTAGGCACGCCGCCAGCGTTCACCCTGAGCCAGGATCAAACTCTCCGTCGGCTCTTTCATCCCCAGGAGGTTGACCTCCCGGGGTGTAAGATCCAACCGCAAGACTGCCGCCGGACGTTCCC
>NZ_JBHOQJ010000072.1:0-3662 GCF_042408365.1 Thermoflexus sp. | reverse complement strand
CCGGGCGCCAAAGGCGCCCGGCTCGCCCTCAAACCCCCAGGGGACCAAAACCAAAAGTCAAATGCGAATAATGTAGATGAAGCAATAGCGCTTCATCCGTTGGGAAGATCAGGTATAATCCCTCACGTAGAGCAGCGAATGGGTTGTGAATGATGTACAGGAGAAGCTGGCCATGACCGATCATCGGCTTCAAGCGCCTTCGCAAGCGATAGCCCAGGAAGCGCTTAACCGTCGGCTTCAGGAGCTCGCGCGGACTTATGTGGAAGCGCTGCAGAAGAGCCTTGGGGAGAGGTTAGTCGCCGCCGCTTTGTTCGGATCGGTCGCGCGGGGCGAAGCCACCCCAACTTCTGATGTCGATCTGTTGGTGGTGGTCGAAGGACTGCCCCGCAATCGTTTCGAACGGTACGCTTGTCTGGAGGCCGCGGATCGGGCGGTTGAGCCGCAGGTGCAGGCGCTGTGGCAGCAGGGTGTCCATGTGGAGATCTCCGTGATCCTGAGGACGCCTGAGGAGGCCTCTCGGATCACTCCTCTATATCTGGACCTGACGGAGGATGCTTGGATCCTCTATGAGCGAGAGCCTCTTCTTTCCTCCATCCTGGAACGCTTGCGGCAACGGCTCCGGGCTCTGGGAGCCCAACGGAAGCGCCAGGGGTCTATCCTGTATTGGGATCTGAAGCCGGATTTCCGGCCCGGGGAGGTCATCCGGTTGTGACCAGCGAGGAGATGGCTCGCGCCTATCTCGCCCAAGCGGAGGAGATCCTGGAAGAGGCCGAGCGCCTCTATCAGCGTCAGGCCTGGAACCTGGTCGTCCGACGGCCCCAGGAGGCGGTGGAGCTCGCTTTAAAAGGGCTATTACGATATGTGGGCGTTGAGATCCCTCGAACGCATGATGTGGGCATCTGGTTAAAGAGTCATCGGGACCGATTGCCGCCCTCCGTTCGGACAGAGGTAGATCGTTTGGCTTCCATCTCCCGGCGCCTCCGGTTGGAGCGGGAGCTCAGCTTTTGTGGGGACGAGGATCTGGGAACGCCTCCTCAACAGCTCTATGCGGAGGAGGACGCGCGAACATCTCTGGACGAAGCAGCTTGGGTGCTCCGGAAGTGCCGCGAGGCTGTGTCTTGAAAATGCTCCGCTTAAGGTCTATTTGCGACCCCATTGCTCATGACGGGGAATCGCAAAGCCCGGGGAGGTGATTTCGGAGCTAGCGATGATCGATCGCGCACCGGCGGTGGGGTTTATGGATTCCGGCGTGGGCGGGTTGGCGGTGTGGCGGGAGTTTGTTCGCCTGATCCCGAACGCGCCCACGCTCTATGTGGCCGATCAGGCCCACGTCCCCTATGGCCCTCGATCTCTGGAGGAGATCCGCCGCTTTGCGGGGGCCATCACGCGCTTCATGCTGGATCAAGGGGCTCGCCTGATTGTGGTGGCCAGCCATACCATCTCGGCCGCTGCCCTCTGGCCCCTGCGGGAGGCTTTCCCGGAGGTCCCTTTCGTGGGGATCGAGCCGGCCGTGAAACCGGCCGTCGCCCAGACTCGAACCGGCGTGATCGGGGTGTTGGGCACCTTTGGCACCCTGAACGGCCCCTTGATGGCCCGCGTTGTGGAACGGTTCGCCCGGGGGGTTCGGGTGGTCCCTCGGGTCTGCAGCGGGTGGGTCGAACAGGTGGAAGCGGGTCTCCTGGAGGGAGAGGCGGCGGAAGCCCTCGTCCGCCAGCACTTGGACCCTGTGCTCCAGATGGGCGCCGACGTGCTGGTGCTGGCCTGCACCCACTACACCTTCCTGGCCCCGCTAATCCGTCGGCTCATCGGCCCTGAGCGTGCTTTGATCGACCCCACGCCGGCGGTGGCCCGACGGGCGGCGGAAATTTGGCAAGCCCGGGCCCGTGGGGAAGAGCTCAATCAAGCGGAAGGAGCCATTCATCGGTTTTTCACCACCGATGACCCCGCCCGCTTTCAGGAACAGCTTCAGCGGTTGATCGGCCGGGATGGCCCTGTGGAACGCCTCTACTGGGACCCACATGAGATGTGGTTAACCCTCTCGTCGTGAAATGGGTGTAGATTTCGCTTTTTCATCTCGTTTCCCTCGCATAGAGGAGGTTCCCAGTGGAAGCTCATATCCCTGCGTTCGTTTTGTTGCTGGCGTTGTTGATCGTTGTGGCCAAGGGGGGTGCGTGGCTGAGCCTGCGGCTGCATCAACCGGCCATCTTAGGGGAGCTGATCGCCGGCCTGATCCTGGGGCCGAGTTTGCTCAATGTCTTCTCATGGCCGATTTTCCATCGCCAGGGGTTTTCGGAAACGGTGCTGGTTCTTGGGGAGATCGGGGTGATCCTCTTGATGGGCATGGCCGGTCTGGAGATCGAGCTGGAGGAGTTCCTGAAGGCGCGCCGGGTGGCTCTGTTGGCCGGGACCGCGGGGGTGATCGCGCCGCTGGTGCTGGGAGCTCTGGTCGCTTATCCTTTCCACGGCGATCTCCCTACCTCGATTTATGTGGGCCTGGTCCTCAGTGCGACCAGCGTCAGTATCTCCGCCCAGACATTGCTGGAGCTGGGCCGCCTGCGTTCGCCGGAGGGAATTGCGCTCCTGGGGGCCGCGGTGGTGGATGATGTCCTGGCGTTGCTGGCCTTGGCGGTGTTCACCAGCGTCGTGAACCCGGGAGGGGAGCCTGGCGGCGGAGCCGGCGGGTTGCTGCTGGCCCTGGCGCGCATGGGGCTCTTTCTGGTCCTCGCGTTTCTTCTGGCCCGCAGGGTGCTGCCCCGGGTCGCCACCTGGGTTCAGGGCCAGCCGGTCAGCGAGGGCTTGATCGCCCTAGCGTTTGTGGCGATCCTGGCCCTGGCGGGGGCAGCGGAAGAGCTGGGCGGGCTGGCAGCGATCACGGGGGCTTTCCTGGCTGGGCTGGGCCTGAGCAGCCATCCGGCCCGCCATACGATCTTTGAACGCCTCCGCCCGGCCGCCTATGGCTTCTTCGTTCCCCTCTTTCTGGTCGGCGTGGGCCTGCGGGCGGATTTGCGAACCATGTCGCCGGAGGGGTTGCTGTTCACGGTGGCTCTGATCGCGGTGGCCGTTCTCTCCAAGGTGATTGGCTGCGGCGCAGGGGCTTGGCTGGGAGGATTCCGCCCGTTGCAGGCGTGGCGTTTGGGGTTGGGAATGGTCTCCCGAGGGGAAGTCGGCCTGATCCTTGCTTCCCTGGGCCTTTCGGCGGGCTTCCTGAAGCCCTACGAATTCGTGGGCGTAGTGGCGATGGTGGTGGCCACTACGCTGCTCACACCCATCCTGCTCCGTTGGTCCTTCGGCCCGCGGGGACGCGAATAAACTTGGTGAGGAGTTCTCACTATCGATCCCTGGAGGTTCGGATGCCGAAATGCGTGGTAGTTGTGATCCCGAATTTAGAGAAGGTTCATGAGGTGCTTCGCGCTTGGGAGGCTTTAGGGGTCCCCGGGGTGACGATGATCGACACCATCGGGATGGCTTCCCTGCGCCAGTGGGTGGGACGGGAGGACCTGCCTTTGGTTCCTTCCTTGCGCTCCATCCTGGAAAGCGCTGAGACCGCTTTCCATCACCGAACGCTGTTCTCCGTCCTCCCGGACGATTTCGATTTAGAACGGTTGATCCAGGAGACCGAGAGGATCGTCGGCCGTTTCGAGGAGCCGGAGACCGGTTTCCTC
>NZ_JBHOQJ010000068.1:0-1696 GCF_042408365.1 Thermoflexus sp. | reverse complement strand
CGGGCCGCTTTGCGGCCCGCCCCCTTTCACTTTGCCGGAACGCCGATATGAAGTTTAAAAGATTAACTCCCCATGGGGGGTTGGGGGTGAGGCCCCCGCTTCCCTCACGGCGTCTCCTCAGCGTAGAATGTGCAAATTAATTTCGCCAGTCGGCGTCTCGCGCAGGCGTCCACCTACGCGGACGCAGAATCAGAGCCCAACCCCATCGATGCGAGGACGAGTTCTGTCTTCAAGAACTTCTCCCGATAGGCCGGGATCGTGATCATCGGCGGGCGCTCCACGTCTCCGATCTCCTCCACCTCCAGGTAATACCGACCCGGCTCATGGCGGATCAGCTTCATGGAGCGGTTCACTTCCTCCAGCAGCTGGATCTTATGCCGGTCCTCCAGCCGGCGGATCACCACTTGAATGATGGCGAAGGACATCTTGGAGAGGGCCTCCAGATCCTGGTTGCGATGGATCCGCTCCTGGAGATCCACCTGGGCGATGGACCACAGGCCGAAGCGCTCCAAGATATCGATCAGCAGGCCGATCTCCACCCCGTAGCCGGTGAAGAAGGGGACCTGCTCCAGCACCTCGCGACGGCCGGCGTATTCCCCGGAGAGCGGCTGGATCAGCCCGGAGAGCTCGGGGAAGAACAGGTTGAGCAGCGGCCGCGCCACCAGCTCCGTCACCCGCCCCCCGCCCCCCGCCTGCAACCTCTCACCCACTCGAATCGGCCGCCGATAGAAACCTTTCACCAAGCCGATGCGGGGCGAGCGCAGGAGCGGGCCGATCAGCCCGTAGATGAAGCGAGGATGATAATTGGTGATGTCCGTATCCGTCCAGACGATCAGATCCCCTTTCAGAAGATACAGGCTCTTCCACAATGCCTCTCCCTTCCCTCGATAGGATCCCAATTCCGGAAGAACTTCAGGATGGATATACACCGGGACGCCCATCGCCTGGGCGATCTCCCGAGTGCGGTCGGTCGAGGCGCTGTCGATGACCACGATCTCATCTAAGAGCGGATATCGCTCCATCAAGGTTTCCCGAGCGATGGCCAGGATCTGGCCGATAGTGGCTTCCTCGTTGAGGGTCGGCAACCCCAGACTGATGGTGACTCCCTGGGCCCGTTTCAGGGCAACCAATTCCTCCAGGTCGCTGAACTCCTCTGCATCGAAGGTGTTCTCTGCGAACCATTTATCCACCAGGACAGAGATCGGCAGCTGGGCGGGTGCCCCTCGAGGGCGGGGTTGCCCAGGGAGAAAAGCACGGGCTGCTTTCACCAGGATCAGCGGTTTCGATGTCCCCCCCGCCAAGGACCCAGCCAGGGGCCCAAGGGGCTGGGGGCCCCTACCTCCCGGTCGAGCAGGGGCACCGATGATCACCCCATCGTGATGCTGGAGCGCCTCCAACACCGCCTGGCCCACCTCATCGAGGGCCACCATCTGACGGGTGATTCGGGGGAAGGATCGAGCCAGTGGACGGAACGCTGCAGCGACCCGACGGGCGTCCGAGGCAGCGTGGAGCAAGGTCACTTGCCCATCCCAAGCCTCTGCCAGCGTTAAGGCCACCTCCAGCGCCAGCTGGGTGTAGGGCCCGCCTCGCACCGGAAGCAGGATCCGTCGCCATCGAGCGCCAATGGGACCCCGGACCAGCAGGAGGTCGCAGGGAGCTTCCTGAAGCACCTGGGCGAGCGGAGCGCCCAGCACGG
>NZ_JBHOQJ010000054.1:0-10147 GCF_042408365.1 Thermoflexus sp. | reverse complement strand
TTGAAAAACAAAACCGATACTTCTCTTTTGTGGTGGAAGGTTTATTTTTTTCTTACTGTCAAAATAAACTATACCGTTAAACTCTATATACCCTTCATCTGGTGTTTCAAGTCCAGCGATAGACCTAAGTATGCTAGTTTACCACTTCCTGATTTACCAAATATTGCTAAAAACTCTCCCTTTTCAACCTTAAAGTCCACTTCTAAATTAAATTTACCATTTACACCTATAAGTAATCCCTAGCGCTCCGCTCGAACCCTCGGTGTGCGTCCAACCCAGATCCCCATGATCAAGCCATAGATCAGATGGGCGAGGGCGAAGGAGGGCCAATCGACATACCGCGCCATCACCGGGTTGAAGATCGGAAGGATGACGAACGTGGCGGACAGCCAGAGCAGCGGACCTACGATCACGGCCCATAGCAAGGGCGGTCCAGGCAGGGTCGGCAGGATCATGGCGTAGAGAGCTCCCAGCCCGCTGGAAAGCAAGCCATGCAAGATCAGCCCAGCGAAAAGTGCGGTCGGATGAAACCGCGTGAGGACCTCCATGGGTGCTCCCTGGAGCTCCCGGACGAGCGTGGCTCCGATGAGGTTCACTGGGAGCCAGATCCCCTGGCCAGAGTACAAGCCGTACCCAAGGGCGACGCCGACCATGGCGATGCCTCCGGCCAGCCCCCCGATCACCCCCGCCCGATACGGAATGATCTCCGCTGGCCATCCGGTTCCGATCTCCTCCATGCGCAGCGCTTCGCCGATCTGTTTCCACCATTGTGCCATGGCTGCACCTCCTGGAACGCTGAACTTTTTACACCCAAGCATGCACTAGCCTGCTGAGCAGACGTCTTCAGAAAGTGATACGCAGCAAGGGGCGCAATGGGTGAACGCTTCGTGTCCATTGGCTGTCGGACGCGGGGGCTCGTGACTTCCGCAAACCGAGGGTCTTGACAAACGCTGCAGCGAATTTACAATATAAGTGCGAGGCGCTGCTGAAAAGTGCATAGGCGGATGTGGGTTTCACCATCTCCGTGAGGAGGCGGCCATGACCCCAGGGAAACGCTTCGGGCGGGCGCCCCTTCTGTTGGTAATTGCAGCGGTCCTTATGGGCTCAGGCTTCCCAACAGGGGCCCAGACTCGGGTAGAAGCGCAATCCCCTTGGTGGCAGAGCTCTCCCGCCACAGCGAGAAGCACCTTTCAACCCCAGCCGTCGACTCCACCTCCTAGTGTGGAAACTGCCTCCGATCCGACCCTTCGAAAGCTTGCTCCGGATCTTCGTCCTTTGGCCCTACACCCCACCCGCCGTGTTGTGTTGGTCAGCGTCCTAATGACAAAGGAAACTGATCTCAACAACGTGATGCGACGAGTGGTTTACAGCAAACCCCTGAACGGCATCCGCTGGGCGGTGGGGGAGATCCAGGATTCCCAGCTTCGGAAGCTAGCCGGCCTCCCCGGGGTGATCGCTGTGATCTCCACAGAATCCTATCAACCCGTGGAAGCCCCACCGGATGATGAACTTCCGCCTACCCGAGGCCGACTCACTGGAAGGGAGATCCGGGAGCTGCTGCAACAGGGAGGCAAGTCGTTGCTGTTCCAGAAGCTCCGAGAGCTCCGCGGGCGTCAGCCCCGCCCGGTTCCTCTCCCGAAACCGGTTTTGCCTCCCGGGGAGGGACGTCCATCCCCCGCTCCCGCTGCCCAGAGTCCCGGGGCAGAGCCGGCTACGGTAAAAGTGCGGGAGATCCACGGCGCGTCCGAGGCGCACGCTAAGGGCTATACGGGCGCTGGGGTGGTCGTTGCCGTTGTGGATACCGGCGTGGATTTCGGTCATCCAGACCTCCAGGGCACTCAGGCCCGCATCCCCTCCGGCCCCTACGCCGGCTGGCCCTTCGCCTATAACACGCTTTCAGGCGCCTTCTACGCCCTTGACCCCACCGCGACGATCGGCCCTGATAATTACTGGGATATGGTGACGCTGACCTGGTTCGCCCATACCCTGCCAGTGAGCGGGGCCACATGCACCGCCTTAACCTGCACAGCCTCATTGACCCTGGACTACACCAACACCCCGACCAGCACACTGACTTTCATCTGGCCGAACCGCTCAAGGAGCGGGCAATATTACTATACGGTCCATCCGGATATCTGGCATCTGTTTGCTGGGAACGCGCTAGGGTTGGGCTATGCGGCTGATCCTATTGCCGCCCCGGCGGTGGTGATCGTGGCGGACGAGGCCTCTCCTGGGGTCTATGATACGGTCTACGTGGACGTGGACTTTGACCAGGACCTCACCGATGAGAAGCCGATGCGGAAGGGCAGCGAGCTGGCAGGCGCCGATCTCTTCGACGCCGCAGGGAACCCCGGTGCGGATGGGATTTGGGACCTCTCGGCTGGGATGTTGACCTGGATCGCCGATGGGATCAATCCGCCGCCGGGCGTCTCGGCTTTGTACGATGGGGTGGCAGTCCCCCAAGCGGGCC
Organism: Thermoflexus sp.; assembly: GCF_042408365.1. Classification (GTDB taxonomy): domain Bacteria; phylum Chloroflexota; class Anaerolineae; order Thermoflexales; family Thermoflexaceae; genus Thermoflexus. Next base: position 7,677 of record NZ_JBHOQJ010000054.1, on the reverse strand, counting down.
GCCTCCTCTCCTTTGTGGGCGACGAGGATAGTCACGGCACCAACTGCGCCAGTGACATCGCCGCCCAAGGGGTGATCACCGACCCCGAGTGGATCGGTCCGATCAACCCGCTCTTTGCGGGTGGCGAGAGCATCGGCGGGGTTGGCGGGCCGGTGCTGGCCGGGATGGCGCCGAAGGCCAAAGTTGCGGCCTTCCAGAACGGATTCTACCTGCCCTTTGACTCTTGGACCCTGGCCGCCCTGGGCTTCGATGGAGTTCCCAACTCCGGCGACGAAGCCCAGATTGTCAGCAACTCCTGGGGCGCCAGCGCCACCATCAACGACGGCTGGGACATGACCTCCCGCTTCGCCCACTGGCTGAATAATTACTTCGCCCCGAACACCGCTTTCCTGGTGGCCACGGGCAACGGCGGCCACGGCTACGGCACCGTCACCGAGCCGGACGGCGGCTCCATCATCGATGTGGGCGCCAGCACGTCTTACGGCTCCCTGGTATACTTCGAATTCGTTACCCCTGATCAATTTACCTACGGCGACGTCCAGCCCTGGTCCAACCGCGGGCCCACCACTCTGGGCGATGTGTCACCTGATGTAGTGGCCGTGGGTGCCTGGGGCACGGGGGCCAACCCGCTGAACATCTACTTCGGCAATGGCCAAGCCGCCTATGACATCTTCGGCGGCACCTCGATGGCCACGCCGGTCGCCGCCGGCAACCTGGCCCTGGTCTATCACGCCTTCCGCGCCAAGCACGGCCGCTGGCCGACATGGACGGAGGCTCGGGCGATCTTCTTGAACGCGGCCCACGATCTGGGCTACGATGTGCTCACCCAGGGTTCCGGCAACGTGGATGCCGATCGGGCCACCGATATCGCCGCAGGGATGAACTACGGCTACTGGGTGGAGCCGGCCCAGTGGACGCCGGGCAGCTATCGGGGTGTGGAGTACCCGACCTTCCCTGCGATCATGCACGCCGGCCAATCCGCAGCGAAGACCTTTACGATCCATAACCCCACCGCAGTTCCCTTCTCCGTGAGCCTGCGTGATGTGACCCTGGAGAAAGTAGGCGAGCTGACTTTCACCCTTTCCTTCCCATCTTTTGGTCCACCGCCCTTCACTCGTCCCACCTGGGTAACCGATATCACGCCGTTGATCGAGGCCTACGATCCCGATTTGGTGCGGGCGCAGGTGATTTTCCCTTACAGCGTCTTTGACACGAATGGAAATTACAAATACGACTGGCACGATCGTTGGCGGGTGCTCTTCTATGACTGGACTGACCTGAACGGAGACGGGAACCTGTGGACTGACACCAACGGGAACGGCCGGGTGGATGCGGGGGAGATTGACATCGTAGGCGGCATCTATGAGTACAACCGTTTTACCTACGGCTACCCCAGCGGGACCTACCTGGAGGCCAGCCTGGGCCGCGATAGCCTCTCCCGCCGCCACGACGGCGTCTTCTTCGGTGTCCAGCGGCGTACAACCTCTTCGCTGGATGTAAATGAGGGAATTGCAGACTCCACGGGGACTGCAGGCCCCGACCCGGTCACCATGCAAGTCCGCATCACCTTCTATAAGAAGGCCGACTGGGGCTGGCTGAGCCTCTCGGCCTCCAGCGTGAGCCTACCGGCGAACGGGAATGCTACCTTCCAGGCGATCCTGTCGGTGCCCTCCACGGCACGGCCCGGGGTCTATGAGGGCGCCATCGAGGTGAGCCACGGCCCGCATAAGCACGTCATCCCGGTGGTGGTCCATGTAGCCGCCAACGGGCCGACCTTCGATTTCGGCGCCGCGTCCTTGGCGGAACCGATTGGGAACCAGCCGTATGACAACGGCCATCTCTTCGGTGGCTTCGACTGGACCTGGCGTTACGAATCGGGCGATTGGAAACTCTTCTACTATGACATCCCCAACGGCACCGCCGGCCCGGGCAAGGCGATGATCGTGGACACTCGTTGGTTCACCACCCCAACCGACGTGGACACCTGGATCTTTGCCCGGTCCACGGACTTTTACTCCACGCTGGATCCCACCTTCTTCGGCCCACAGAGCGTGGAGCTGGTCGGTGGGAGCAACGACACGTATATCGGCAGTGGCAGGTTCATCTTTGATACCGCCACTGGCGGGCCGCGGGAGATCGTGGCTGGGGAGATCCGAGATGGGCTGGGCTTCGTCGCCCTCCACAACGTGCTGTACGCGGGCGCCCAATTCGGCGAGCCGCTTGTGGGATCCGCCTACCAGGTGCAGGTGACTCCCTACCCGGTGGTGATCACCATCCCCATCACATCAGGGATGTGGACCGAGTTCTTCTCTACGACCCGCTCCATTCCGGAGGGGATCCAGGTTCTGGCGTTCGGCCTGAGCCAGCCGCAGGTCCTCTTGAACCAAACGGCCCTTCAGGATGATCCGGACGATCCCTGCACGGCCAGCTGGGTGTATTCCCAGACCATCTCCTCCGGTGGATTGCTGGAGATCACCACAAGCAGCGCCACGCCTGGGCTGGACATCGATCTTTACCTCTATTTAGATGATGGGGATGGAACGTTCGAGTGTGGGACGCAGGATGCCCTGGTCGGCAGCTCGACCACGCCGACGGCGGTGGAGCGCATCCGTGTGACCCTGCCGCCCGATGGCCGCTACTGGATCGCCGTCCACGGATGGAACGTCCCCGGCGGGAGCGCGCCCTTCAACATCACCATCCAGGCGATTCAGGGCACCGACTTGGTGGTAAGCGGCGTGCCTTCCGGGGCGATCCCGGCCGGGACTCCGGTTTCGTTCCAGGTGGCCTTCTCGAAGGCCGTCACGCCGCCGGCGACGTATTACGGTATCCTCTTCGTAGGCCCCGCGCCCGCTCCAACGGCGCTTCAAGTCCCGGTGACGATCCATTTCGTGCCCACAGTGTCCCGGATCTACCTCCCGCTTGTGATGAAGAGCGGGCCGTGAGCGGGCTCTTGCGACAACCGCGAGGGGGGCAGCGCACCCGCTGCCCCCCTCGTTATTTACCAACGGGCGCATCCTTCATCGATGGGATGCGCGAAGGTGCCTTCTCGCGGTTCCTATTGGCGGGAGGCGTCGAGGTGGCGGTCACCTTTAAGGCGGTCACCTTTAAGGTGACCGCCACCTCGACGCTATATGGACTCCACCACCCCCCGGGGGACCAGGTATCGCTCAACCGGCTCCCCATCCGGGAGGCGGGCGGCCAGGGTTTGCCAGAGGCGGCGGGCTTCTTCCCGCACGGTGTCTAAAGCGCGAACCTCCCCCGCGGCCCGGAGCACTTTCCCCAGCGCGATCCGCGCCATCAACGCGGCCGGCCGGAACCCCGCCGCGTCCGCCCACCGGCTGGCCTCCTCCAGAACCGGACGGGCTTCCTCCGGATGGCCGACGGCCCGGGCCCAGCGCCCTGCCTCCACGGCGGCGTGGGCGAATTCCACCACCAACCCCCGGCGCCCCGTGTATTGGAGCGCCTGCTCCAGCATGGACCGGGCTTCCTCGTAGCGTCCGCGCAGGCGCGCCAGGCGGGCCTCCCCGACCAACCCCACGCTCCGGGCCACTGCATCGACCGCCCGCCCCTGGGCCAGGGCCTCATCGAGCAACGCCGTCGCCCGCTCGAGATCCCCCCGGGCCAGAAAAACCATCCCCAGGCCAATCTGGGCGCTCAGACGGTGCGCTCGAAGGGCGGATTGACCCTTCAACAGGGTCAGCACGCTTTGGAACTGGGCCTGGGCCTCCTCCAGCTGACGCGCCCGCAGCGCGAGGTATCCCTGAAAGATCCGCGCCCAGATGGTGCTCCAGTCCATCTCCGGAACCCGCCGGGCCAGCTGCAGCCCCTTGTTCAGCCAGGCCTGCGCGTCGGTGAACTCCCCACGCAGGTCCTGCAGGTAAGCCATCAGGTTGCAGCTCATCACCACATGGGGCCATTGCGCTGTGGCCTCCGCGATGGTCAACGCCTGATGCAGACACGCCTCGGCAGGCTCCGACATCCCCTGCAGCGTCAGGATCCACCCATAAAAGTTCAGCAGCAGCGGCGCCTGCTCCGGCGCCAAAGCCTCCGCCAGTTCCACCCAGGGCCGACCCCACAGGGGAGGGGCCGGTTGGAACAACCCCTCCCCCGAAGGAGGCGCTACGGCTTCCTCTCCGAAGACCAGCTCCAGGCGATCCAATAAATCCGACTCCGCCGGGCTGAGGACAGCCGCGAACTGTGCCCGGATCTCCCCTGCCAGATCCCCGGCTTCCTCCAGCCGGCCGAGCATGGCCAGCGTGGTCATCAGCCGGCGGGCCGCGTTCAGCGCATGGACCCGATCTCCCTGGGCTTCCGCCCATTCCCGGAATCGCGTGTAGGTCTCGACGATGCCCTCCCAATCCCCCAACGCCTCGAGGGCCATCCCACGCCCCAGATAAGCCCGCCGGATCCATTCCGTCAGACCTTCCCCGCGTGGGCTCAGGCTGGCCGCGGACAGGGCTTCGTCATAATGACGCACCGCCTGCCGGAACCCATACGCCTGTCGGGCGTGGTCGCCAGCCTCCACCGCATAGCGCACCATCGCCGGAAGAGCGGATCGGCCCGCACGCTGGAAGTGATAGACGATCTCGGCGCTGTAGGGACCCGGGTGGGGCCCATACAGAGCCGCCAGGGCTTCCGCCAGGCGCTGATGCTGACGTCGCCGAACCACCGGGGGGATCGCCTCATAGATCACGCGGCGGACGACCTCATGCACAAAAGAAAGGCGCTCCTCCGGATCCTCCTGAAGAAAATGCCGCTCCAGCAGGATCCGGAGATAGGGCTCCGGATCCGGCGGGCCGACCAGCTCCAGCCACTGAACGGGGAAAGCCCGTCCGATCACAGCGGCGATCTCCAGGATCTCCTGGGCCCTCTCCGGCAGGCGGGCCATGCGATCCGCGATCAGCGCCCGAAGGGAGGAGATCGCTGCCGGGCCTTCCAAGTAGCGCTCCAGGGTTTCCCGCCGGAACGGCGCTCCTACCCCCAGCGCCGCCCGCAGAAGCTCGGCCGTGAAGAGCGCGTTCCCCTCCGTCAAGCCATGAAGGCGATGCGCAAGATCCCTCAGGCGCTCCGGTGGCTCCCCGCTCCACTGGGCCAGCCAGTGAGTGATGGCCTCCACAGGAAGACGCCCGACACGGATCCAGCGCCCGATCCCCTCCCGACGCAACGTCTCCAGCAGATGGCTGACCTCCCTTCCCTCGGGCTCCTCCTCCGGCGTGTGCACCAGCAGCAGCGCGAGGGGATGTCGGGATGCCCGCCGGGCCAGACGGCCCACCACCGTTAAGGTGGCCTCGTCGGCCCAATGCAGATCATCCACGAACACGACCAGCGGGCGCTGATCGGCCAGGGCGATGATCAGGTTGGAAAAGCTGTCGATCAGACGGTGCCGGTTTTCCTCCGGCGTGGTCTCCGGAACGCTGGGCAGGTTCGAATAAAGCAGGTGCAGGGAAGGGATCAGCCGGGCCGCCTGAGCCAGCGCGAAGGCCGGCAGCCTCCTCCGCCGATCCTCTGGAAGCTGGCTCAACAAGCGGCGCAGGCCTTCCGCCAGGCATGAGAAGGGAAGCGTGCGTTCGATGAAGAGGCCGCGGACGCGGAGGACATCCGCATCCGGAGCGAAGCGGCGGATCGCCTCCACCGCCAGGCGGGTTTTGCCAGCCCCCGGCTCCCCAATCAGGATGGCTACGCCTCCATGTCCCTTGGGGAATCCTCCGAAGACTTCCTGCAGGCGCTCGAGCTCCGCCTCCCGTCCGACGAAGATCCCTCCCATCTGCTCTTCCGGGATCGGGAGATCCTGAACCGGCCGGGAAGCGGTCAAACGGGTGGGCTGAAGCTCGCCCCGGAGGAGCGCTTCATAAAGGGCGCGGGTGGGAGGGGAAGGTTCCACCCCAAAGGCCTCCAGCAGCACCTGACGGCAGCGCTCATAGGTGCTCAGCGCTCCTGCGATATCCCCGACCGCGATCTGATAACGCATCAGGGCCCGATAGGCGGGTTCCCGGAATTCGTCCAGCGTGAGCACCCGCCGGCAGAGGGGGATGGCTTTCTCCGGGGTGCCCGCCGCCGCCAGGAGCTCTGCCAGATCCAGCGCCGCTTCGATGAATCGCTCCCGCAGCCGCTCCCGCTCCGTTAAAGCCCATTCCGCGTACGGATCCTCGATGAGGAGATCGTCCCGATACAGGGCGAGGGCTTCCACCAGGCGAGCGCGTCGTTCCTCCGGCGCGTCCGTCCGCCCGGCGGCCTCCAGGAGGTCCTCAAAGGCCCATACATCCACCCAGAGCGGCGCATCGCGGGCCACCGCATAACCCGGCGGCTGGGAGAGGATATACTGCGAAGCGCGGGGCGAGCGATCCGGCTCCAGCGCGCGGCGCAGGGCGTGGACGGTGCTGCGTAGCGTGATCGCGGCCCGCTGGGGATCGGCATGGGGCCATAGCCAGTCCAGCAGCTGATCGGCGGGCACCGGCTTCCCGCGGGCCAGCAGCAGGATCTTGAAAAGCTGCTTGGCCCGACGGGTGAACCACGCAGACTCTGGAATGAGGGACTCCCCCCGCCATACCTCAAAACGCCCGAACATCCGCACGCGTAACATCGGATCGATCCTTCCGGCCGGATGCGCTTGACATGGAGAACCTGAGCCCATGAGGAGACGTCGAAGGCATGCCTTCAGCTCCCCCAAGAACCATCCGCATCCCCCTCCCGACTGGCCCAGAGAGCCGTGGGGAAGGGGATGAAAGGGAATGGGGCCTCTCCATCTCCGCTCGCGGGCCCCGAACCGCGTAACCCCCCTCTTATTTTCTCATCACTTTGAAGGAGTGGGATCGCAACGTGGCGATCAGGACCGGGGGTCCCATGGTGAAAAATGCGATGAGACCGAGGGCCTGGGCGGTGGGGTCGGCTCGGGGGTTGAGGAGGGGGTGAAGCACAAAGGGTGCCCCCGCGAGCGCGTAGGCAAGAACCGCTTCCATCAACGGCGCTCCAGGCGGGGAGGGCACAGGGGAGGGCCAGCGGCTGGAAACCCAGAGGTAGATCCCATAAATCAACAGCATGGTCGCCATCCATCCGGCGAAGTTCTGGAGCGGGACCCCGAAATAGGGGCCGCGGGTCTTCCATACCCAGAAGCCCATGCGGGCCATCGCGGGATCCATCACCAGATCCCACGCGGTCATCCAGATCGCGGCCAGCGCGGCAACTCCCCACCGACGCCGTGGCGCCACCGGCGGCTCGTCCAGAACCTGACACGCCACGATGAAGGCGGGATAGGCCATCATAAACCAGGCGAAGGGGATCAGCACCGGCACCCCCAAGAGGAGGGGCCCCAAACGCCCGGTATACGCGTAAGGGCCGTAAATCCACCCGGTGGCCACCCCGATGGCTTCCATCCGTTCCGTGACTCGTCGTCATCTATTTCACCCCGTGGGGTTCCACAGATGACCGGTCCCTTCCTGCTTCATCGACCGGGTGCTCGTAGACCAGGCCCCAGGGCCCGTTCCGCCGCAGAGCCGATCCCCACAGGCGTCACTTCCCGCGGAACTCGCGGTAGGGCCTTTCCGGGCGGCCAACCCGTATTGCCTCAAGTTCAGCGCGGCATTGAGGTCCCGGTCGATCTCCAACCCGCACCTCGCACACCGAAACACGCGCACCGACAGGGGCATCTTCGGCCCCACCCACCCACACCCCGAGCCACGC
>NZ_JBHOQJ010000048.1:0-17186 GCF_042408365.1 Thermoflexus sp. | reverse complement strand
GTTAGAGCGCCTGACTGTGGATCAGGAGGTCGCGGGTTCGATCCCCGTCGCCCTCCCTTGTGCCCCCGTAGCTCAACTGGATAGAGCGCTGGACTTCGGATCCAGTGGTTGCGCGTTCGAGTCGCGCCGGGGGCGCCATGGAGCCCATCCCCAGGCTTTCCCCTTAAGACTCTTTGGAGGGCGGGGAAGCCACTAAAGGCGGCTTTCCCGCCCCAAGACTTGCCCATTTCCTCCATGTGGGGAATTTTGGGGTGGGTTGGGCCACCTTCGGCGGCCCCACCCACCCCAAAATCTTTTAACTGAAAGCGTAGGATTGAGCAGATGGCCCAGCTTCCTGAACCTACGCCGGAGGTCGCTCGTGCCCGATGGGTTCGTCCGCTGCTGATCCTCAGCGGGGCGATCCTGGGTTTAATCGTGGCCTGGCTGTTCTCGCTGGTTTCGGGAATTCCCCTTCCTCTATGGGAGGCGATCGCAGCGCTCATCCTGGGTGCGCTGCTGGGTTTCTCGGCCAGCCTACCCTCAGCTTCCTCCCGTTCCCATCGCGGATTGTAAACTACTGCTTCCTCCACATTTGATTTTTGGTTTTGGTTCCTCGGGGGGTGAGGCCAACGGCCCCATCCTCCCATATCCTCAACCCAAAATGGAAGGAGCACTACTGCTGCCTTCATTTTGCTTTGAGGATATGCGGTGGAGAAAGCGAATGACCCCACCTCCAAACCCTGAGAGGGGGTAGCAAAAATGCTACGGGGGTTAGGGGCCGCCGAAAGCGGCCCCTAACCCCCGAAGATCCTCACAACCCTATGAACAAAACACTCCTTCTCCCGATACAGGTGAGGGGGATAGGGATGGCCATGAGCCCGAATCCGCCGTCGGATAGGCTATTGCTGTGGATCGGAGTAATCCCAAGGAAAGCGGGAGCAAGAAGACCGGAGCAGGTGATCTCCATGCCTTCAAAATGAGCGCCTTTTGAGCCCCGGGCTTAAGAGCTAGGTGGGGTCCGGCGAATCAACATGGCCAGCTCGCGCTCCAGCTCCGCCCGATGCTGGGCGGCCGCTTGTCGGCTTTCCTCTAAAATCTGTTGCCATTTGGTCTGGAGTTTCTCCCGCAGCTCCGCGCCGGATTGCGGAGTGAACAGCAGGATCAAGCCCGCTCCGGTCAGCCCTCCGACCAGAAAGCCATAAATCCAGAAGATCGCGCGCCGCATCGGTTCCCCCAAAAGATCCTTTTGCGCATATTTTAACTCCAGTTCGCTTTCCACTCGATGAAAGGCGTCCCTTCCGACATCTCGGTTTCTCCCGTATTTGCCATCCCATGCTATGATGAAAGGAGAACCCGGATCGCATGGCGGGGAAGGATGCAAAGGGGAATGCTGTTGGAGCACGATGTCCATATCGAGGTGGTGGACCTCGCAGTGGCATGGAATTGGGACTGCGACCGCCCATTCGTTGGGATGATTCGGGAGGCCTGCGCCCGGCGAGGGCTTTCCGTCCAAGAGATCACGCCGGAGACGCTTCCCGCCGTCCTGGGACGAGCGCGACGGGGCGAGTGGTTCTGTCGTGTTTTCTTCGACCGGGCCTCGGATTGGGATGAGGATTTCGAGCCGTTGATCGAGTGGGCCCAGGCAACAGGGGTCTTCCGGTTGAATCCCGCGGAGCGTGCTCGTGCGGCGTGGGATAAGGCCGCGATGCACCGTCGCTTCCTTGCCGCTGGGCTTCCCACCCCCCCGACGCACATTCTCCCCCCATGGGGGGAGAAGCCGGAAGTGGAATGGCGGGAGGAATGGACGGGCCCGCTGATCGCTAAACCGGCTTTCGGCGGCGGGGGGGAAGGGGTGCGGCGCATTACGGGCCCTGAAGATCTGGCCGCCCTGCGGGCGGCCTTCCCAGACCAGCCGTTCCTGCTCCAGCACTACGTGCGTCCGCGTTGGCTGGGAGAGCGCCCGGCGTGGTTCCGGGTGCTGTATGCGGTGGATACCGTATTCCCATGCTGGTGGGATCCGGAGACCCATCGCTACACGCCGGTCACGGGGGCCGAGCGCGAAGCGTTCGGCCTGCATCCCCTCTGGATTCTGGGCTATCGGATCGCCACACTCTGCGGACTCCATCTGTTCTCCAGCGAGATCGCTTTAGACGAGGCAGGTCGTTTCTTCTGCATCGATTACGTGAACGATCCCATCGACACGCGACCACAGTCCATGGCCCCGGAGGGGGTGCCCGATGAGATCCTGCGAGGGATCGCCGAGCGGATCGCGGAGGCAGTCTTCCGGAGGGCACAGTGCCGTTGATCCTTGTGACCAACGACGATGGGATCCGATCGCCCGGGTTACGAGCGGCGGCGGCCGCCCTCCAGACCCTGGGGCAGGTGATCGTAGTGGCTCCCTTGGATCAGTGGTCCGGTGCTGGGCGCTGCATGCCGGCCACGTCTGAGGGGCGGATCTATCCGGAGACGTTGACGGTAAATGGGAAGCCGGTCCGGGCCTACGCGGTGGAGGGGACGCCGGCCCAGGTGGTCGACCATGCGATCCTGGAGATCCTGCCGCGTCCGCCTGATCTCGTGGTCTCCGGGATCAATTATGGGGAGAATGTGGGCTCCGGGGTGACCATCTCGGGCACTGTCGGGGCTGCCCTGGAGGCGGCCAGCTTCGGGATCCCAGCCTTGGCGGTCTCCCTGCAAACCCCGGTGGAGCATCACCTGGGGTATTCCGAGGAGATCGACTTCCGCGCCGCCGCTTATTTCACCTGCTTATTCGCGAGCGCTGTCCTCCGGCAGGCGCTGCCTTTTGATGTGGATGTGCTGAAAATCGATGTCCCGGCCACGGCGACTCCGGAGACACCGTGGCGGTGGACCCGCCAATCGCGCCAGCGGTATTTTGTCCCGGTGCGGCCGATGCGCCGCCGGCCCACAGACCCTGGGCCGCTGGGCTATCGGGTGGAAATCGACTTGGAGACCCTGGAGCCGGATTCAGACATCCATGCGCTGGTTGTGGATCAGGTGGTCTCGGTCACGCCTCTCAGTCTGGATCTCACATCCCGGGTCTCCCCACAGGAGCTGAGCCAATGGTGGGAGAAAGCCAAGTAGGCACCGCTAAGCTGTCCCCGCTGGTCCCGGTCACCTCGCGGGGGGTGCTCGGAACGCTTTGGATGCTCTTCCTGCTGGCGTTGATCAACGGCTCGGCCGCGTGGACGGTGACGTTGGCCGGGTGGGCCGATGGTCTGGAGATCCTCCCGTCGGTGGCCCTTGGGGGGCTCTTCATCGGATGGCTGCTATCGATCAGCCGCTTCTCCGGGCCGATCGCCCTGCTTCTGAATGTGGGCTACGGAACGGTTTGGGTTGGGTATCTCAGCGCCCGCCTGATTCAGGTGCCCACCTGGTCGTTAAAGCTTCAGTGGTTGGGCTATCGTCTGACGGTCTGGGCGATGGAAGCCATGCGGGGCGGTCGCGGCAGCGATCCCCTTCCTTTCGTGGTTATCATGGCCGCCCTGGTCTGGCTGGCCGCCAGCGCCAGCGCCTGGTATTCCTTTCGAGTTATCCGATCGTGGCGCGCGTTGCTGCCGGCGGGGCTGATCGCGTTCATTAACGCCTATTACTATTTGGGCCCTCGTCCCCTCACGCTCTTCCTGATCGCCTATCTCCTGGGCGCATTGCTCTGGTTGGTCACCGTTCATTACGAGGAACAAAGCTACCGCTGGCGATTGGAGCGGGTGTGGTTCGTCTCGGATGTGGGGGTGGATATCCTGCGGGCAGGGTTGCTGGTGGCCGGGCTAACCCTGGCCCTGGCGTGGTTGCTTCCAGCTGCCGGGCCCAGCGAGACCGTCTCCCGCGCCTGGAGCGAGGTCAGCCGCCCGCTGCGTCGGGGTCAGGAGACCTTCAACCGGCTGTTCAGCTCGCTGCGCTCCCAACGCCCGGCCTATATCAGTCCGCTGGGTCGCACCCTCCCTTTTGGGGGCCCCCGCCGGCTGAGCGATACACCGGTGATGGATGTGAAAGCCCAAGGGCCGGCCCGCTACTGGCGGGGTGTAGTTTATGATGTTTACACCCCCAACGGCTGGCTTTCCTCGGGGGAAGAGGAACAAAGCCGCGCGCCGATGACAGCGCTGACGGCGCGGCCGCTGTGGGAGGGCCGGGCAGTGGTGACCCAGACGTTCACGGTTTATCTCCCTGGCAACACGTTAATCTTTGCCGCCCAGCACCCGGTTGCGGTCAGCCTCGCATCCATCGTTCAGGGCCGCTTCACCGCCCAGGCGCATGACTTAATGCTGATTCGCAGCACGCGTCCCTTTGGGGCTCAGCAGACCTATGAGGCGATCTCCCTGGTCCCGGTTCCAGATATTGAGAGCCTCCGGCAGGCGGGGACGGTTTATCCGGAGTGGGTGCAGCGGTACCTGCAGTTGCCACCGAATCTGGATCCTCGCATCCGCCGTCTGGCCGAGCGGATCACCGCGGGTTACGATACTCCCTACGATAAGGCGGCAGCGCTGGAGGCCTGGCTCCGCCGCAACATCCGCTACAACGAGAACATCCCGGCCCCGCCGCCAGGCCGAGATGGCGTGGTTTATGTGCTTTTCGATATCCGGCAGGGCTATTGCGATTATTACGCGTCGGCGATGGCGGTGATGGCCCGCGCCCTGGGCATCCCCGCACGGGTGGTCAGCGGCTATGCCCAGGGGGAATGGATGCCCGATGGGCGCTATCGGGTGCGCCAGCGGGATGCCCACACATGGGTCGAGATTTACTTCCCAGGTTACGGTTGGGTGGAATTCGAACCTACGGCCGCCCAACCGCCCATTCTACGCCCCCAGCGCCTGCCCTCCCCAACGCCGACCCCTCCCGCCCCGGAGCCCGCAGGCTCCACGCCAGGGGCGCTCCGGCCGACCCCCACCCGTCGGACCCTCCTGGCGGAGGATTTCGACATCCAGCCAGGGGAGGCCTTTCCTCTGCCTGAGGCTCCCGGCTTCCCGATAGGGTCCATCATCGCCAGCTTCATCGCCGCGTTGGGCGCCCTCGGCCTGGCCTTCTGGATACGGGATCAGCGTCGGCTGCGCCCGCTCTCCCCGGCCGCCCGGGATTACCTCTGGATGAACCGGGCCGCGTGGTTGTTAGGGATTCGGTTTCCGGCCTCCTGGACGCCAGCGGAGCGCGCTCGTTACTTGGGGGATCTGATTCCGGAGGTCGCTGAGGCGCTGGAACAAATCGCGGAGCGATATGGCGCGATCCGATTTGGGGGGCACCGGCTCCGAGCGCTCCCGGCACCCCATGGATGGTTGCCTCGCCTCCTGATCGGGGGGCTTATGTGGCGGCTCCGGCAAGCCTTGGCCCCTTATCTGGGAGGAATTCGCCGTTGGGCCCAAGCGCCTCAGAGGATATCCTCATTCTTATCGTTCTTATCTTTGGAGCGTTAACGTGGGCGCCGAATTCCGCTCAGGGGCACGAGGCTCCACAGCCCGAAGAGCGCACGATGGCGGAAAAGATCTTCCGTGCACTATCTCGCACAGGACTGTTCCTTTGACGCTTGTATAGGCCCTACAATGGGAGATCGCCATCAGGCGCTGCCCGGTTTCCTGGGGCTCTTCGTCTCTCCGCCGCATATTCCAAAGGCTAAGATGGAAGAAGCCATACACATCTCCCTGCGGCTCTTTGAGCTGTGGGAAGAAGGATATTCCATGGAAAGGCCATTCGTCTCTCCAGCGGATGTCTTTCGGAATTCGGGCTGACAAAGCAAATTTTTCGGTGTGTTCGGATCTATGGAAATGAGACATGGTTCAGACTCTAAACCCAAGGCGATCCAGTTGTCTCTGAATCTTCTCAGAGAATATCTGGAGCAGATCTGGCAGGAAATTTCCCGAGGATGGATAAGGACCTCGAACCCGGATGAACAAGGTTCGTTGCTCAAGATTGTAGGAGCCAGCCGGGAACTCCTGGAGCATCTGCAATCGCAGATCCAGCATGAGCAGGCAATCCTTCATCATTTGCTCGATTCCAGCCTGATGAGCTACCTCAGCCAGCATCTGGATCCCTGGCTGGCGGGAGGGGTTCGACGGGAAGTTACCGTGTTGTTCGCAGATCTTCAGGGCTTCTCAGAGCTCAGCGAGCGCCTTCCCCTGGAAGATCTGGTCCCTCTGCTCAACCGCTACCTTCAGGTAGCATGGGGAGCGATCCGAGGGGAGGGCGGCGTTGTGGATCGGTTTATGGGCGATGCGGTTCTGGGATGGTTTAACGCACCCTTTGATTTGCCCGACCATACCTATCGAGCGCTGCGAGCTGCCTGGCGGATGCAGCAGGAGCTGGTTCCGTTGCATGCAATGCTTCCTCCCGAGCAGCGACGGCGCTATCGGATCGGCGTTCATGTTGGGGAGGCCATCATCGGCCCGATTGGGACGCCGGAGTACTGGACGTATACGGTGATCGGCAGCGTAGTGAATTATGCCCGGCGTCTGCAGGAAGCCACGCCGCCTGGCCAGATTATGATCAGCCGGGCGGTGTTCGAACGATTGCAGGATCGTATCGAAGCGCGGGCGCTGCCTATTTTCCCCGTTCGGGGAGGGGCCCAGGTGACACCTGTCTATCGATTCCTGGGGTTCCGGGAGGAACAACCATGAAGATCCTGGCTGCAGCCAGCCTGGCGATCAGCGTCCTGTTGTTTCTTTACGCGTTTTATATCTTGGCGCTGACCGGGTTGAGCATGTGGGGGAGGGGCCGGAGGATCCCGCGGACGGAGCCCAGAACATGGCCCTTCGTCACCATCCAGCTGCCGATTTACAACGAGGGGAGGGTGGTGGAGCGCCTTCTGGAGGCGGTGGTCGCGTTGGATTATCCGCAGGATCGTCTGGAGATCCAAGTCCTGGATGACTCCACCGATGAAACGGCCCAGCTGGTCCGACGACAGGTCGCCTACTATCAGGCCCTGGGGCATCCCATTCAGTTGTTACGACGGCCGAATCGGAACGGTTACAAGGCTGGCGCGTTGGCTTATGGGTTGCGGCAGGCCCAGGGGGAGTTCATCGCCATCTTCGATGCGGATTTCATCCCCCCGCCGGATTTCCTCAAGCGCATGATCCCGGTCTTGCTGGCCGATCCAGCCATTGGGGCGGTCCAGGCCCGCTGGAGCCATCTGAACGCCGAGGCCTCATGGATCACGCGGGCTCAGGCCCTGATGCTGGATGCTCATTTCGTTGTGGATCAGGCGGCCCGTTCCGCGGGGGGCCTGCCGGTCAACTTCAATGGATCCGCTGGGGTGTGGCGCCGGAGGGCCATTGAGGCTGCAGGGGGTTGGGAGAGCGATACCCTGACGGAGGATCTGGATCTCAGTTACCGAGCCCAGCTTGCCGGATGGCGGGTGGTGTTCGTCCCCGATGTAACAGTCCCCGGGGAGATCCCTCCCACGCTTCAAGCATTTAAGAGTCAGCAATTCCGATGGGCGAAGGGGACAACCCAGACTTTCTGCAAGCTGATTGGGCGGATCTGGGGCAGCCGCTGGCCGTGGTGGAAACGACTGGTGGCTACATTCCATCTGGGGGGGTATTTCACGAATCTACTAGGCGTGCTGTTGCTCCTGCTATGGGGTCCTTTGTTGCAGCACTCGGCGGAGCGGCCGAAGTGGACGATGATCTTGGGCCTGGGGTTGCTGGCGGTGCCGCTGATGTATGGCCTGAGCCAGCAAGCCCTTTACCCGGACTGGCCTCGGCGCCTGTGGACGATCCCCATCCTGTTCCTGGTAGGGACCGGCCTGACGTTGAACAACACCCGGGCCATCCTGGAGGCCCTTCTGGGATACCGTTCGGAGTTTCAGCGAACCCCCAAGGGGGAGCGGGCGTTGAACGGGCGGTTTGAAGCGGATCCGATGGGATGGATCGAGGGGGCCTTTGCGCTTTACGCCCTTTTCCTGGCCTGGCGGGCATGGCAGCACAACCTCGATGGGGTGGTGCCTTTCCTGCTTTGTTACGCGCTCAGTTACGGGATCGTGGCTTGGCACAGCCTCATTCCTGCTCACCCTGCCTCCTTGAGCGCCCCGACCACAACCCCTGCTTCCTCGCGGGTCTCGCTCGATGAGGTCGATCACCGTACTCCTTTTTCCCGTTAAAAGCTTGCCCGAGAAGCAAGCCTCCTGTTGTGGTGAAAGGCACGGGCCTTGTCGGTTTGAACATCGGGGATTTTCAGAGGGCCCGTGCTGTCTTTGGGAGCACCCAAGCCTATAACCCGGAGATCCAACCGGGTGCTACGGGCTCACGAAACGCCCCGCGCGGCATGATCCTGATCATACTGGGCTTTCGCAGGTTCGAGGATAGTAGAAACCAGGATAGGGCTTCAGACCATCCGTCTGCGGGGATTTCATGGCCCAGGAACCGTCCATCCGACCGTTGCCCGATCCGTTCCCAGACTATGTGACATGCCCGGCCTGCGGAGAGCCCGATATTGAGATCTGGTGCTATGAGGAAACCGCGCGGTGTCCCAATTGTGGCGCGGAGATCTCCCATGGTCCTTTTCCCTGTTGGGAGAACTGCCCACGGCGCCCTCGCCCATGGCCGAACTCGTTGCGTGAATCCCGGACGGGCTAAGACCGCAACCTGCGCTCAGCCTCCCCCCAATCGTTCTCCCACCGCCTTTTGAAAAAAGGCAGCTCGAACCGTAACGATTCAGCCGTGCTTGTGCAACGCAATACAGATGGGTGTTTCACCGCGGGTGTTCTCCTAAGGGCCCAAAAACATTTCGCATCTCCCCTCCCCACAGGGAGATAAAAGGGTGGGACCCTTCCGCCTCTTCACGAGAGCTCTGAATCGAATGTCGCCAGGCTGAATCGTTACCTCGAACCCGTGAGCGGGCGCCCGGCGTGACGATCGACCTCCCACCCGCCCTCAAGCTCCCTCCACCCACACACCACCTATGACAAATGTCATTCAAAAATTCCAACTTTAATCACCCACAAATGGCCCGCTTTTATGATCCAAATCATATCCTTTCTTGCCACTCACGAACATAATCAAAATCGAACACTGCCTGGCAGGGTGCTTAAGGTTGGCAGATGGTGTTCTCAGCCTCGTGGGCATTCCTAACGAATAGGAGGAGG
The DNA here is from genome assembly GCF_042408365.1 of Thermoflexus sp. Taxonomy (GTDB): domain Bacteria; phylum Chloroflexota; class Anaerolineae; order Thermoflexales; family Thermoflexaceae; genus Thermoflexus. The sequence continues at coordinate 8,125 of NZ_JBHOQJ010000048.1, read as the reverse complement.
TCCGTATGACACGTCGGAAGGCCTTCATCGCATTCGCCGTGTTGCTCGCCTTGCTGGTTGCGGCCTGTGCCCGGGGGGCGGCGACCCCGGTGGCTGGCCTGCCCGCGGAAGCTCAAGCGGTGGTCAAAGAGCGGGGCCTTTCCCCGGAGGATATCGTTGCTGCATTGCGAACCTATGTCCCCGGGGGCAAATATGATGAATACATTATGTTCGCCTCCGGCGGCCACTCCGGCCAGGTTCTCGTGATCGGCATCCCCTCCATGCGGCTCCTCAAAGTGATCGGCGTCTTCACGCCGGAGCCCTGGCAAGGCTATGGGTTCGGGGAGAAGGGCACGCTGGAGGTGCTGGAGGGCGGATTTGCGAAGGGCAAGCCGATCCTCTGGGGGGACACCCATCACCCGGCCCTCTCGGAGACCAACGGGGAATATGACGGCCAGTTCCTCTTCATCAATGACAAGGCCAACGCCCGCCTGGCGGTGATCGACCTGCGGGATTTTGAGACCAAGCAGATCGTGAAGAACCCCAACGCCATCTCCGACCACGGCGGCGGGTTCGTTACGCCGAACACCGAGTATGTGGTCGAGGGACCCCAGTATGCAGCCCCCATCGGCTGGGAATACGCCCCGTTGGATCAGTACAAGGACAAATACCGGGGCATGCTGACCTTCTGGGCCTTCGATCGCACCAAGGGCCAGGTGGATCCGGATCGGTCCTTCCAGATCGAGCTGCCGCCCTACTGGCAGGACCTCTGCGATGCCGGCAAGAAGGTCTCCGAGGGCTGGGTGTTCTGCAACTCCATCAACACCGAGATGGCCACCGGCGGCATCGAGCAAGGCAACCCGCCCTTTGAGGCCGGCACTGCCAAGAACGAGATGGATTACCTGCACATCATCCATTGGAAGAAAGCGGAGGAGCTGGTGCGGGCCGGCAAGTATGATGTCATCAACGGCATGAAGGTGGTTCGCCTCCAGACCGCTGCCCAGGAGGGTGTGCTTTTCTTCGCGCCCGAGCCCAAGAGCCCCCACGGCGTGGATGTGGCGCCGGGCGGCGAATACATCGTGGTCGGCGGCAAATTGGATCCCCATGTGACGATCTATTCCTTTGAGAAAATCCAGAAGGCCATCGCCGCCGGTAACTTCGAGCGGGACCCCTTCGGTGTCCCCGTGCTGAAGTTCGAGGATGTCAAGGAGGCCCAGGTGGAGCTCGGCCTCGGCCCGCTCCACACTGTGTTCGATGACAAAGGCTACGCTTACACCTCCATGTTCTTGGACAGCGCTGTGGCGAAGTGGTCGCTGGGCGGCCCATATCGCAAGGATGGGGCCGAGCCGTGGAAGCTGGTGGAGAAGCTGCCCGTCCATTACAACATCGGCCATATCGCGGCTACGGAGGGCGACACCGTCTCGCCGGACGGCAAATATGTAGTGGCCCTCAACAAGTGGTCAGTGGACCGCTTCGCTCCGGTGGGGCCGCTGCATCCCCAGAATTTCCAACTGATCGACATCAGCGGCGGCAAGATGCGGCTGCTCTATGACATGCCCATCGGGATCGGGGAGCCGCACTACGCCCAGATCATCAAGGCCGATAAGCTCAAGCCGTTCCTGGTTTACCCGGAGATCGGATGGAACGCGGTGAAGATGGCCAAGGACCCGAACGCCACCGAGGCCGGCCGGGAGCGCGTGGAGGTCCGGGAGGAGGGCGGCCGGCGGGTGGTGGAGATCTGGATGACCGCGGTCCGCAGCCACTTCAAGCCGGAGCGGGTTCAGATTAAGAAGGGCGACCATGTGATCTGGCACATCACAAACATCGAGCGGGCCCGCGACGCCACCCACGGCTTCGCCCTCGGCGGCTACAACATCAACCTGAGCTTGGAGCCGGGCGAGACGGCGACTATCGAGTTCGACGCTGATCAGAGCGGGACCTTCCCCTTCTACTGCACGGAGTTCTGTTCGGCCCTCCACCTGGAGATGATGGGCTACTTCCTGGTGGAGCCGTAAGAGAAGGCTTGCGGGGGAGCGGCGTTTTCGGCCGCTCCCCTTTTTCGGGATTGAATTCGGATCATAGGGGTCATCCCAATCTGTGAAATCCTGTGGGGTGTGGGCATATAGGGGCACCCCTTGGGGGTGCCCCTATATGGCGGCCCCTGGGGATGGGGTGGTCGCACTCGCAGGACTGCCGGTGCCATCTACATCCTTTGGAGTGAGGAGACCATCCCGCGTGACAGTCCACATTCATTCACGGTGTAAAAAGATTCTACGGAATGACCGAGGTGGGCGATGATCGAACGATTGAACCGCTGGCTGGGCGAGGACCCTTTCCGGCTGCCGCGGGCCTTTTTCATCGCGGCCTCTTGGCTCCTTCTCTTGTCCCTGCTCTTCCCTTACTGGCGAATGACCCTTCAGGCCCCTCAATATCCCGGGGGTCTGCGGGTGGATATCTATGTGACCCATTTGGCTGGCGATGTGAACGAGGTGGACAATCTGAATCACTACATCGGGATGAAGAAGCTCCACGAGGCCGCTCAGGTGGAGCGGTTCCTCGCCCCGCTGGCCATCGGCGCCGCCGCGCTGCTGGGCGAGGCCCTGGCCTTCACCCGCCGCCGCTGGATGGCCGTGATGGCCCTCCCGGCGATGCTCTTTCCCATCATCTTCCTGGCGGATATGTACTATTGGCTCTATCGATACGGCCATGATCTGGATCCCAATGCCCCGTTACGGCTTCCGCCCTTCACGCCGCCCCTGATCGGCACCGGGGTGGTGGGCCAGTTCCGGACCGTGGCCGAGCTCCAGGTTGGGTTCTGGATGGCCCTGGCGGCCTCCATCATGATCGCCATCGGCCTCCACTTCCGCCGGGCGGTCCGCACGGCGATGGAGAGGCATCAATCCTTGCGGATCGGACCCCTCACCTTAGTTCCAGGAGAGGCCCGCGCATGATCCTGGCTCTGGTCCTCTGGACCCTGATCGTAGTCACGCCGGAGGATCCCGACCGCACGCTCCAGGAGGCCATCGCGGCCGCCCCGCCGGGGGCGGCCCTGGAGGTTCGGGGCGGGGTTTACTACGGACCCCTTCTCATCGACAAACCCCTGACACTGATCGGGATCGACTGGCCGGTGCTGGATGGCCGGGGCCAGGGCACTGTGCTTCGCATTGCAGCCCCCCACGTCACCGTGCGCGGGTTTGTGCTCCGGAACTCCGGCCGCTCCCTGGAGCATGAGGATGCCGGGATCCTGGTGGAAGGGGCCTCCGATGTGACCCTGGAGCATAACCGCCTGGAGGAAGTTCTGTTCGGGATCTATCTCAAAGATTCCCCGCGGGCTCGCATCCGGGACAATACGATCGTCGGCCTGGATGTCCCGGAGGCGGACCGTGGGGATACGATCCGCCTGTGGTATAGCCCGGATGCGTGGATCGAGGGGAACCAAACCCTGCGGGGTCGCGATGTCATCATCTGGTTCTCCGACCGCTCGGTGCTGCGGGGCAATCGGTTCGTGAACGGACGTTACGGCATCCACTATATGTATTGCACGGGGAGTTCCGTTGAGGGGAACATCCTGCAAGGCAATTTCGTGGGCACTTATGTCATGTATAGCCGGGATATCACCTTCCAGCACAACCGCTTTCTTCAACAACGGGGCCCCAGCGGCTATGGCCTGGCCTTCAAGGACAGTGATGGGATCCGTGTGGAGGGGAACCTCTTTCTGGACAACACCGCGGCGGTGTTTCTGGACAACACGCCCCGATCGGAGGGATCACCTGTTCGTTTCGTTCGCAACGTCATCGCATACAACGGGATTGGGGTGTTGGCCTTGCCGATGGTGCGCGGGGTGGTGTTCCAGGAGAACGTGTTCTGGGAGAACGAGCAGCAGGCGGCAACGCAGGGGGAGGGGGATCTGATGGCCAACGATTGGCGGGGGAATTTCTGGAGCGATTACGCGGGCTTCGATGGGGACGGCGATGGGATCGGGGATGTCCCCTATCGCCCCCGCCGGGTGTTCGAAGCCCTTGTGGATCAGGTCCCCTCGCTTCGCCTGTTCTGGGGCACACCGGTGGTTCAAGCCCTAGAGACCGCTGCGCTTCTGGCCCCCTTCTTCGAACCCCGGATCCGCCTGGAGGATCCCACCCCTAAGATCCGGCCGCCCGTCCGTCTGCAGAGTGGGACTTCGAAGCATGCGGGTGGGTGGATTGGGTTCGGGCTTGGAGGGATCGGGATGGCCGCCGCATGGTGGGGCTGGCTTCGCCGCCGCTTCCGCGCTCCCCGAAAAGTGGAGTCCGGTGAGGCCCCCGAGGCCATCCTGGAAGTTCGGGGCCTGCGCAAGCGGTTCGGCCGGATCTGGGCGGTGCAGGGGGTGGATCTCCGCGTGCGGCCGGGCGAGGCGGTCGCCCTGTGGGGACCGAACGGGGCTGGGAAGACCACCACCCTGCGCTGCATCCTGGGTCTGCTGGACTATGAAGGCACCATCCGGGTGGCCGGCCGCGATGTCCGAAAGGAAGGGCCAGCGGTCCGGCGATGGATCGGTTATGTGCCTCAAGAGCTGGCCTTCTACAACTGGACGGTGAAGGAGACCCTGCAGTTTTTCGCCGCATTGCGGGGCGTGCCGGTGGATCTGACGAAAGCACAGATGTTTGGGTTGATGCCTTATTTGGATCAAAGCGTGCGGACCCTTTCGGGGGGATTGAAGCAACGGGTTGCCCTGGCCTTAGCCCTGATGGGGGATCCCCCCATCCTGCTGCTGGACGAGCCCACGGCCAATCTGGATCTGGCGGCCCGGACCGAGTGGTTAAGTTGGTTACGAGCATTGAAAGCTCAGGGGAAGACCTTGCTGTTCAGCTCCCACCGTCTGGAGGAGGTGCAGAGCTTGGCGGATCGCGTGCTGGTGATGCAGGCCGGACGGGCGGTCGCGGAGATCCCGCCGGAGGGCTTGACGAGCGCGGTCGGCCTGCGGGTCCAGCTTCGACTGAGCCTGCCGCCGGCGGACCTGAACCGGGCGCGCCGCGCGTTGGAGGAGGCAGGGTATCGTCCCATCGCCAACGGCCACGGGCTGCTCCTCTCCGTCCCCGCGGATCGCAAGCTGGTGCCCGTCCGCCACCTTTGGGAAGCGGGGATCCCGGTGTGGGACATGGAATGGGAGGCTGAGGACAAATAAAGGCTTCGCCTCATGTTTCAAGAGGAGGGCGGAGGCTTTTCCCTTCCTGCAAAGAGCGATCTGACAGACTGCGGAAGACATGCAGGCCTGCGTTTGTGCGGGGTACGGAGGCGTGGGATGAGCGTATGGGGGTTGCTGATCCGCAAAGAGGGGCGGGAAGCCCTTCGAAGCCGCTGGTTTGTTATCACGACGGGGAGCTTCGCAGCGATCGCGCTGGCTCTGGCCGCTTTCTCCATGATCGGCTCAGGTTACATCGGCCTGGCCGGCTTCGGTCGGACGGCGGCGGCGCTGGTGAACCTCTCCGCGCTGCTGGCCTCCCTGATGGGCCTGGGCCTGGGGACGTTGACCTGGGCAGCGGAACGGGAGAGCGGAACGCTGGCTTATTTGCTTTCGTATCCGGTCTCACGGGCCCAGGTGTTCCTTGCGAAAGCGGTGGGTGGTGCCCTGGCCCTGGTCGCGGCGATGGTGCTGGGATTTGGGGTCGCCGGGTTGGGGATCGGGCTGGGAGGGGGCATGGGTGGCGTTGAGGAGGTCGAGCGCTATGCGGGCCTAGCGATCGGCGCGACGTTGCTGGCCTGGATCGCTTATGGGATCGGGATGGCCATCGGTGTCCACCTGCGACGTCAGAGCACTGCGCTGGGGATCGCGTTGATCGTCTGGATGGTCGGCGTCTTTCTGACCGATTTGACCCTCATGGGGTTGGCATGGGCGATCCCGATGCCTGCAGCGTGGCTTTGGTGGTTGGCGCTGTTGAACCCCCTCCACACCTTCCGGATCCTGGCGATGGTCTTGCTGAATGGATCGCCGGACCTCCTGGGCCCGGCGGGTTGGTTCGCCTGGCGGACCTATGGGGAGGCCCTGGGGCCGATGCTCCTCGGGGCGATGGGGATCTGGCTTGTCCTAGCCTTCCTGATCGCGGCGCTGCGCTTCTATGGGCTGCGGGACTCTGGACTCTAGCGCTTCCCCCACTATTTTGGCGGTAGGGGAAAAGTTATATGTCATCCGTCTGCGAAAAGGAGAACCGATGCGCTGGATTTATGGGCTATTGGTGCTCCTGTCGTTGTCGGCGGCGTGCGTCCGGTCTTCCGGGCCACAACCGCCGGATATCGCTTATGGGAAGGAGATATGCGTGGAATGCGGGATGATCATCAACGATCCGCGCTTCGCTGCGGCCTACGTCACGCGGGGCGGCCAGGCGCGCCTCTTTGATGACATTGGGGATATGGTGGTTTACCATCGCAAGCATTCGGAGGAGGTCGCCGCCTTCTACGTGCATGATTATGAAACCCGTGCCTGGATCGATGCCGCTCAGGCGTTCTTCGTCCAGTCCCCGAACATCCCTTCACCTATGGGATATGGCCTGGTGGCTTTCTCCGATCGCTCACGAGCTGAAGCGTTCGCCCGGGAGCATGGCGGTGAGATGAAAGATTGGGCACGGGTCCTTCAGGAGACACAACCACCTCACGGCTCGCACTCCCACGGACCGTAGGGGTTTGGTGGGGGAGGGGATTTGCTTTGTTAGATGAAAAGAGAGCGGACATCAGCTATATCTTTAAGGTGTGGAAGGCAGAGCGCGTAAAATTCCATAAAGAGGTCCGAGCGGGCCGTATGGCCTCAAAAAGCTAAACTTTTTCAGGAGGAAGCTGATGATGTCCCATAGTGTGCGGTGGGAGATCCTAGGGCTCGGGTTTCTCCTTCTGGCGTTGATCGTCAGCGGATGCGGAGGGGGAGCGCCTGCGGGTGCTCCGGCGGGCGGTGGAGCGACTCCTGCGGCCTTGAAGGGAGACCCCGGGAAAGGGAAAGAATTGTTCCTGAGCACATGTGCCTCGTGCCATGGGCCGGATGCGAAGGGGCTTCCCGGTTTGGGGAAGGATTTGACCACCAGTGTTTTTGTGAAGCAACAGACGGACGCCCAGTTGCTGGAGTTCATCAAGAAGGGGCGGCCGGCGGCGGATCCGGCGAACACCACGGGGGTGGATATGCCGCCGAAGGGCGGCAACCCGGCCCTCACCGATCAGGACCTGGCGGACATCATCGCCTTCATCCGCGCCTTCAACCCTCACCAACCGTAGGCTGAAAGGAGGCCTATAGGGCGAATGGCTTCGCCAATTGCTTTACAGGCACCTCCATCAGCGTTGAGCACTTTGCCCACAAATTCTGGGAATATCCCGAGGAGGGATCGATGGCCTCTTCTCCCCTCCCCGCTGCTCCTTGGGCGGCGGGGAGGGGGAAAAATGGGGGCCACCGAAGGTGGCCCCCATTTCACGGCAAATCCTCAGCGCGGATGGAGCCGCTCAGAGCGAACGGCGGGTTATTCTTGGGACCGGCGCATGCCGAGGGCGAGGAAGGCGTAGTAGGCCAAGGTGGAGAGGGCCTGGGCCAGCGCCGCCACATAGGTGAGGGCCGCCGCTCCCAGCACCTGCCGCGCCCCCGCCCGCTCCGCCTCCGTCCCCAGCAACCCGCTCGCCTCCAGCAGCCGCAGCGCCCGCCGGCTCGCATCCAGCTCCACCGGCAGCGTCACCAACGCAAAAACCGCCGCCCCCGAGAAGAACAACACCCCGGCCCACACCAAGTTCGGGCTCTGCATCCAAAAGCCCACCAGGAACAAGATCGGCCCCAGCCAGGAGCCCAGGTTCACCGCCGGCACCAGCGCCGCCCGCGCCCGCAGCCCCCAGTAGCCCTCCGCATCCTGCAAGGCGTGCCCCACCTCGTGGGCCGTCACCGCCAGCGAGGCCACCGAGGCCACCCCCGCCACGCTCGGCGACAGCCGCAACGTCCGGCTGGCGGGATCATAATGATCCGTCAGAGGCCCCGGGGTCCCCTCGATGCGCACCTCGTACAGCCCCGCCGTCTGGAGCAGCCGCCGCGCCGCCTCCAGCCCGGTCAGCCGGGCCGGCGCCCGCAGCCACCGCTGGTAGGCCGCCTGGACCTTCGCCTGGGCGTACAGGCCCAGCACCAGCGCCGGCAGCGCAAACACGAAGTACA
>NZ_JBHOQJ010000046.1:0-5247 GCF_042408365.1 Thermoflexus sp. | reverse complement strand
CGCGCGTCTTCGACGCGCGGCTCCGCCCCGAAAGCCCCTCACTTCTACTTATGCTTCACACACCGCCCCCTGGGCAGCGGAGGAGACCAAGCGGGCGTATTTCGCGAAGAGCCCCCGCGTATACTTCGACGGCGGTGGGGTCCAAGCGGCCCGACGGCGGGCCAACTCCTCCTCGGAGAGCTCCACGTTCACCACCCGGCGATCCACATCGATCACAATGATATCCCCATCTTGGAGCAAGGCCAGCGGGCCGCCCACCGCGGCTTCCGGGGAGATGTGGCCGATCATCAGGCCGTGGGTGGCCCCCGAGAACCGGCCATCGGTCAAGAGGGCGACCTCGTCCTTCAAGCCTTGCCCGACCAGGGCGGCGGTGACCACCAGCATCTCCCGCATCCCCGGCCCGCCCTTCGGACCCTCATACCGCACCACGACCACATCGCCCGGCCGGATTTGGCCGCCGTTGATGGCCTGGAAGGCATCTTCTTCCCGGTCGAACACGCGGGCCGGTCCCCGGTGATAGCGCTTGGTGGTTCCCGTGATCTTGAGGACGCCTCCTTCGGGAGCCAGATTTCCGCGCAGGATGACATAGCCGCCGGTGGGGTGAAGCGGGCGGCTCACCGGGCGGACGACATCCTGATTTTCGGGGAAAGTCACCCCCGCTAAGCGCTCCGCAATGGTCTCGCCGGTGATCGTGCGGCACTCCCCATGGAGCAGCCCCGCGTCCAGCAAAGCCTTCATGACAACCGGCACCCCGCCGATGCGGTCCACATCGGCCATCACATACCGGCCCGCAGGCTTCAGGTCCGCCAGGTGGGGCGTGCGCTCGCTGATCCGCTCGAAGTCATCCAGGGCGAGCGGCACCCCCGCCTCGCGGGCGATGGCCAGCAAGTGGAGGATCAGGTTGGTGGACCCGCCCATCGCGGCGGCCACGGCGATGGCGTTTTCAAAGGCCTCTCGGGTCATGACATCCCGGGGCCGGATCCCGGCCTCCAGGATGCGGACGATGGCCCGACCGGTCTCGTAAGCCAGCTCCTCCCGCGCCCGGCTGGGGGCGACCGGCGCGGCCCCGTTGGGAAGGGTCAGCCCCATGGCCTCGAACGCCGAGGCCATGGTGTTGGCCGTGAACATCCCGCCGCAGGCGCCGTAGGTGGGCACCGCGGCCTCCTCCAGCTCCTGTAACTCCTCAACCGTCATTCGCCCGCGGGCCACCGCCCCCACCGCCTCGAAGACATCCTGGATCGTCACCGCCCGCCCGCGCCAGCTCCCCGGAGGGACGCTGCCGCCGTAAAGATAAATCGAGGGCAAGTTCAGACGGGCCATGGCCATCACACACGCCGGCTGCGTTTTATCGCAGCCCCCGATCGTCACCAGGGCGTCCAGCTGATAGGCCACGGCGGCGAGCTCGATGGAGTCGGCGATCAGCTCCCGGCTGACCAGGGAGGCCTTCATGCCTTCGTGGCCCATCCCAATGGCGTCGTTGGCCGGGACGGCGTTGAACTCAATGGGCGTCCCGCCGGCGTCTCGGATCCCCTGCTTGACCAGCGCCGCGAGGCGGTTGAGGTGGTGGTTACAGGGCTGGGCTTCGAACCAAGTGTTGGCGACGCCGACGAAGGGCCGACGCAAGTCTTCATCCCGAAATCCAACAGCTCGGAACATCGCGCGATGTGGGGCTCGCTCCAGGCCCTCCGTCACCCGCGCACTCCGGTGTTTGCCCCCATCCGATGAAAGGACCATGACCGCTCCTCCGAAAAGGATCAAGGTTGAGGAAGATGAGATCATACCCTGGGATCAGTGCCCGACTGCCCTTCGACAGCCTCCCCGCCCTTTTGTAGGGGCGCCCCTTGTGGGTGCCCCGACATCCCCATGCCATCAAGCCGGCTCCTACGAACGAACGTAACGGATGATGGCCTCGCCCATCTCCCGGGTGCTCACGATGACCGTCTCGCCGTCGGCGATGTCCCGGGGGCGGTAGCCGGCTTCGAGGGCGGCCTCCACGGCCCGTTCGACCGCCTGGGCCTCGGCCTCGAGGCCGAAGGCGTGGCGTAGCATCATGGCTGCGCTCAGGATCGCCCCGATGGGGTTGGCGATGTTCCGGCCCGCGATATCGGGAGCGGAACCGTGCACCGGCTCGAAGAGCCCCGGGGGCTCCTCCCCCAACGAGGCCGACGGGAGCATCCCCATCGACCCCGCCAGCACCGCCGCCTCATCCGTCAGGATATCCCCGAACATGTTCTCCGTCACCACCACATCGAAGACCGCCGGCCGCCGGATGAGGTGCATGGCGAAGGCGTCCACCAGCACGTGCTCCAGGGCCACGTCCGGGAACTCCCGGCGGACCACGTCCTCCGTCACCCGGCGCCAGAGGCGGGAGGCCGCCAGCACATTGGCCTTGTCCACGGAGGTCAACTTCCTCCGGCGGCCCTGGGCGAGACGGGCGGCTAACCGCACCACCCGCTCGATCTCCGGCCGGGTGTAACGCATGGTGTCATAGGCCTCCTCCCCGTCCGGCCCCGCCTCCTGTCGGGGGCCGAAGTAGAGGCCCCCCGTCAGCTCCCGCACGAACAGAAGGTCCACCCCGCGCACGACCCCCTCCTTGAGCGGGGTCGCGTGGACCAGGGCGGGGAACATGCGGACGGGGCGGAGGTTCGCGAAGAGATCGAAGGCCTTGCGCAGGCCGAGCAGCCCTTGTTCTGGGCGCACCGGGGCGGCGGGGTCGTCCCACTTCGGCCCCCCAACCGCCCCCAGGAGGATCGCATCGGAACGACGGCACTGAGCCAGCGTCTCCTCCGGGAGGGGCGAGCCGGTGGCGTCGATGGCCGCTCCGCCGATCAGCCTTTCGTGGAACTCGAAAACATGCCCGAACCGGCGGCCGATCGCCTCCAGGACCCGCACGGCCTCTGCGGTCACTTCCGGCCCGATCCCGTCCCCCGGCAACACGGTGATCACAAAACGCCCCATTGCAGACTCCGATGGAAAGGATCCGAAAGAGCGCGGCGGCCTCCCCGGCGCCGTCGCGCCCTCTCAGCTTCAGGATTCCACAGGGAAAGCAACGCCTTGTCTGACTTAACGTGGATGAGCCATTACCGCATGCCGTTTCGTGGGTGGGGGTCCGCCTGCGGCGGATCCCTACCCACAAAGGGTCTCCCTCCTTCCTCTTCCTCCGAGCAGTCCCTTAGGCGGGGGGTTACCCGATCCCAAACTCCAAGCTGTCCTCGAGGGCCAATCGGCTCGCCTCCAGAATATTCGTGGAAGCGCCCACCGTCCGCCACACCCGCTGGCCATCGGTGCTCTCGATCCACACCCGCACGCGGGCCGCCGTGCCGGCGTCCCCGTTCGGGATGTGAACCCGGTAGTTGATCAGATGGACCCGAGCGAGGATCGGATAGCGGGGGAGGAGCGCCTTGCGCAAGGCCAGGTCGAGGGCGTTGACGGGCCCGTTCCCCTCCGCCGCGGTGTGCACCACCTCCCCGTCGACCCGGACCTTGACGGCCGCCTCCGCGACCGGCTCCCGGCCCGCCCGACGCTCCACCATCACGACGTAGTCCAGAACCTGGAAGGGCGGGGTGTAATCCGGCCGGGCGCGTCGCAGCATCAGGAGCACGGAGGCCTCCGCGTCCTCGAAGTAAAAGCCCTCGTTCTCCAGGGCCTTGATCCGGCGCACCACCGCCTGCACGGCAGGGTCGTCCGGGTCCAGATGGACCCCGAACTCCAGCGCTTTGGCGACGATGTTCCCCCGCCCGGATAGCTCAGAGACCAGGACCCGCTTGACGTTGCCCACGCGGGCCGGATCGATGTGTTGGTAGCTTTCCTCCGTTTTCAGGATGGCAGCTACATGGATGCCGCCCTTGTGGGCGAAGGCGCTGGCCCCCACATAGGGCTGGTGGGAATCGTGAGGGAGGTTGGCTACCTCGGCCACAAAGCGGGAGATCTCCGTTAGGCGGGCCAGCTGCTCATCGGTCACGCAATCGATCCCCATCTTGAGCTTAAGGTTGGCGATGATGGAGATCAAGTTGGCGTTGCCCACCCGTTCCCCGTAGCCGTTGATCGTGCCCTGAACCTGGCGGACGCCCCGTCGAACGGCAGCCAGGGAGTTGGCCACCGCCAGCTCGCAGTCGTTATGGGTGTGAATGCCCAGAGGGACCGAGACGGCGCGCCGGGCTGCCTCCACCCCCTCCTCGATCTCCCAGGGCATAGACCCGCCGTTGGTGTCGCAGAGCACGATCCAATCTGCCCCTCCTTCCTGAGCGGCCCGCAAGGTGGCAAGGGCATAGTCCGGGTTTCGCTTCCAGCCGTCAAAGAAATGTTCGGCGTCGTACACCACCTCCCGCCCGTGGGCCTTCAGGAGCGCCACGCTCTCGCGGATCATCGCCAGGTTCTCATCCAGCGTGGTCTCCAACACCCGATGGACGTGGAGGTCCCAGGATTTGCCGACCACCGTGACCACAGGGGTCTCCGCCTCCAGCAAAGCCCGCAGGTTCTCGTCCTCCTCGGCCCGGCGGCCCGGGCGCCGGGTCATGCCGAAGGCGGCGAGGCGGGCGTGGCGGAGGGACAAACGGCGGGCCCGGCGGAAATACTCCGCGTCCTTTGGGTTGGAGCCGGGCCAGCCGCCTTCAATGTAATGAACCCCCAGCTCGTCGAGCTTCTCGGTGATCCGGAGTTTGTCCTCAACGGTGAACGAGATCCCTTCCCGCTGGCTGCCATCGCGCAGGGTGGTGTCGTAAAGTCGAACGGATTCCATCGCGCACCTCCTCGACCGGTATGGGATGGAAAGCAGGATGCATCGTCCGGCCGAACGCGGCGGCGATGGCGCGGGCGACCCCGCTCAGGACCCCGATCCAGCGGTCCCAGCGCGGGGCGACCCGGGTCCACCTCCTTTCTCGGCGACGCATATAACTTCCTCCCTGGAACGGAGATTCGAAGTGATTGAAATCCAATGCGTAGGGACGGGTGGCCCCATCCCTGAGGGAAGCGAGTCGGGCGGTCCCGATGGGAATCATCGAGCCTGGACGCGTCCCGCCTGCAAACGGGTGCGGGTGTAGGGGATCAACCCGCCCGCGCGGATCAGCTCGAGCATAAAAGGCGGATAGGGCTTCGCCCGGAAGATCCGGCCGGTCCGCAGGTGGCGGATCTCCCCGGTGTCCAGGCGGACCTCCAGTTCGTCGCCGGGCTGGACGGCCTCCACGGCCTCAGGGCACTCCAGCACCGGGAGGCCGATGTTGATGGCGTTCCGGAAGAAGATGCGGGCGA
>NZ_JBHOQJ010000043.1:0-25720 GCF_042408365.1 Thermoflexus sp. | reverse complement strand
CTTCCCAGCCCCCAAAACCCCCTCCCAGGAATTATGCAACAGGTCTTTTAAATTGCTCAGCTGTGGAGATAACTAAGGGAACGACTGCTCCTTTCCTGTAGTTCATCTTCCTAATCCTTCCTCTTACCAACCTGACAGGTTCTCTATTGTCGTTGGACAAGATGCTCATTGAAGATGGAGGCTTATAAAGCCCGACACCAGGCGGCGGGCCTGGGTTTCCCGTCACCTCGGCCGACTGCGATACGACATAGCTTAGGGAGCGATGAAAAGGAATCCGTCGCTTACAGCTGCACCCTTCTCCTCAAACGATCCCGAGGCCACAAGCATCCCATCAAGAAAGAAGGCTACATTTTCCACCATGCTCGCGTGCTCTAAAGTGCGAAGGAGGACGCCATCTGAAACCCGTCACAGCCGTACCCTATTATCAGTCAAGACCAGAAGCTCCCCATCAGCGGAGAAGGCAACACCCAACACCAAGTCCGTGTGCTCCAGGGTGCGAAAGAAGGCAACCGAGATCCACCCCAATAGGGTGCCGATGAAGGAGCTCGAGACCCGCTATAGCCCAACCGCTTTCTTCGTGTTTCGCTCTCTTTCTTCAAACCACCTGATCCGGCGTCTTAATTCGGACAATAATAGCTGACGCATCATCCCTTGCCTGTCTTTGCTTCAGCACATCTAAGATCTGATCTAGGGCATTATCTTTTCTTGCCAATAATGCTTCAATCTCTTCCTCGCTCACCACGTCACTAAAGCCGTCGCTACATAAGAAGAGCACGTCGTCCTCAAAGTAACGTCCGCCCACCGCATTAAACTCGACGTAAATCTTCCCTTCTTTTCCTCCGAAGCAATTCAAGATCACCTTGGACTCTACGCCTGTGAGCGCTCGCAGTGATTGATCCCTTGACACCTGAACCACATAACCATCCCTAAATCGATATAGCCGACTGTCCCCCACATTAATGTAGTAGATCCGAGCTTCATAAAACAAAAGGCCAACAAGGGTCGAGCCCATACCCTTCTTATGCGGATCGGATGCCCCCTCCTCCAACAGACGCATGTGAATTTCGTCCGCCGTATTGTAAATCCACTGCTCTAGTTGTTCCTCTGTTAGGCCTCTATTCAATAAGGCCACTTTATCCCGAAACAGACCCAACACCATCTCAGCGGCCACTTCTCCGGCTTGATGTCCTCCCATACCATCAGCAATCGCCAATAGAAGCCTATCGCCTTCTTCAATACGCATGTCCATGCGAACCACCCCATCCCTTATGATTTCATTGCCAATGAGAAGCCTGTCCTCATTATGATCTCGGGCGTGACCCGGCTGAGTGAATGCCTCAATCCGCAGTTTTATCATTCACGAGCTCCTACATCCGTTTGGTTTTCTCGTTCGCTACATCCTCGATCTGCACATAAAACTCAATGTTTCCGACAAGCAAAAATGAATCATCCCGCAATGGACAAGCCTGACCTGGCTGCAACAGCTTGCCATTATATTTTGTGCCGTTTGTCGAACCCAGGTCGGTCACCGTCCATCCCGATGAGGGATCAAAGACAAACCGACAGTGCCTCCTCGAGATCTGTTCAAAACCTCTCAACACCTCAGCAAACCGTCCCTCTTTGCGACCCAATATATCTCCAGACTGTACCTCCAGCTCAATCCCAAGGGTCTTATTGATCAGACGCAACTTCGGCACCTCCATGAGGCTCGATGGGGAGGAGCCTGAGGGGGACGATCGTTGCGCCGAAAGCGAAGGGATTGCCGGCCCCTGACCGAACACGGGGCTTGCAGCTGCAGCCTCCCGTTGAGCGGAGTTTTCACTTGCTTTAATCAAAGCTGTCCCATCATAGCCACAGTATTTACCCTTCCCGAACCTCCCACACTTCGGACATACAGACAGCTCATTCCCACACTGATCACAAAATAACGAGTCGACATCGATCTCTACCTTGCAATACGGGCAAATTCCACTCATCGCCCAACCCCTATAAAATCTTCCTCCGTGATGACCAACAGGTTCTCAGGGTTAATCAAACCTTGATCGACCAGTTTCGCTATCCTCGCCGCCTGATTCTGAAGCACCTGCTCGAAAATGTTCCTCACAGTTCTTGCATTTGCGAATCGTTCATCGCGGTGCTGGTAAATGTGCTCCATAAGCTGAGACAGTTTCGATTCTGCCTCAGACGTAAGCTTCATACCCTTTAAGCTCACAAACTTCTTGAAGATCAGTGTCAGCTCATCGGGGTTATAGTCATCAAAGTCGATATATTTGGTGAAGCGTGAAGCTAACCCGGGATTAGTATAAAGAAAGCGTTCCATCTCCTTCGGATATCCGGCCACAATAACCACAAATTTCCCGCGGTCATCTTCCATCCTCTTCAGTAATGTATCTATCGCTTCCCTGCCGAAAACATCCCGCGCCAACGTATAAGCCTCATCAATAAACAGAATCCCGCCCATGGCCTCATCAATCTTGGCGTTCACCTTAGGGGCCGTATGACCTACATATTTACCCACCAGGTCCTTGCGATCCACCTCCACGACATGACCTTTCGCCAGCAAACCGAGGGACTTCAGAACCCTACCGAGAACCCTGGCCACACTCGTCTTTCCGGTCCCCGGATTGCCCCTGAACACGAAGTGAACATTTAGCTGACTTTCCGCCCCTGCTTCAGGAAACATAGAACGCCGCAGCTTCTCGGCACGCAAGTAATATCCGAGCTTTCGAACTTCCTCCTTGACCCTGCTGAGCCCTACAAAGGAGTCCAATTCGCTTAACGCGGTTTCCAGATCGACATCGATAGATTCAGTGGGAATATCCTCTTCGCGAATCAAGGAGAGCTCCGCTTCCTCAACCATTCCCTCACGACTCACCCGTTGAGACTGACGAGCGATAACTGACTCAAGCAAGTTCCGTATTTCGCGCGCGTTGGCAAAGTTGGATCCTCGGTTGCTCCACAGTTTCCGTATCGCAGCGGCAGCTTTCTGTTCAGCCAGGGCATCAAGCCTATACCCGTGCTGCCTAACCATGACCCTAAAAATCTCGATAAGTTCTTCCGCGGTGTAATCCGGCAGATGGAAATATCTGGTGAAACGAGAACGAAGCCCCGGGTTGGCGTCCAGAAACTTCTCCATAGGCTTGGGATAGCCTGCGACTATCACCACGAACTTACCGCGATCATCTTCCATCCGCTTCAATAACGTATCGATTGCTTCCTGGCCAAACAGATCACTATCACTTTGCTTCAGCGTATAGGCTTCATCAATAAACAGGATCCCTCCCATGGCCTCATCAATCTTGGCGTTCGTCTTGGGGGCCGTGTGCCCCACATACTCACCCACTAAATCCTTTCGATCTACCTCCACAACATGTCCCCTACTCAAGAGACCCAGAGCGAAAAAAATATCCCCAAGCTTCCTTGCTATCGTTGTCTTTCCGGTTCCCGGATTCCCAGTAATAACCATATGGAGATTAGGCCGAAAGGCTTTGCCTCCGGCCTTTGCTCTTTCTTTTTGGACTTTTAGAGTATCTGCCAATGCTCGAATTTCCTTCTTTATCTCTTCCATGCCCACGAGCTCGTTTAGCTCCCCCAGAATGTCATCCAAAGTTTTCTCATGCAGAATCTCGCCTTTGATATCCTCCTCTCGGATCACATTGTCATCAACAGCCCCATTCCCCACTCGTATCAAGTAGTTCTTAACAGCTGCCTCCGCTTCTTGCACAGCAACATGACCATTACCGAACGAGCTATCTTTGTATCGGTAAAGGAAAGCGAATCGCTTCCGCAAACGCTCCCGGGCTTCCTCCGAAATCTCAAAACCTTTACGCCTTATTTCCTGCTCGCAGATCAAAAACAGCTGGGCTGCATCAGGCTCCGGTAACCGAAACTGATATGGAAACAAGCTGGCAACACCGGGATTCCTGTCCAAATACTCTCTGAAACCATACGGAAGCCCAACCCACCAAACAATCGGATCACCCAAAGAACTTCTCATCTCAAGACAAAGAGGGTCGAGCGGATCCACGGTTCCGGAATATCCAGCCGGCACCAGCTTATGCACGTCATTGATTATAAGGAAGCCTCCTTTCAATCTCTGGAAATTGTTTTTAAGATCTTTGCTAAACTGCGCGTACTCAACTGCCTCAACGATCCGGATATCGCTGATCATCCCCGCTTCTCGAAAGATACCTTCCGCTATGTTAACCAACTTCGATTTTCCAGTGCCCGGGGCTCCTATAACAATTGCATTAAAATTTGGGCACGAAGTAGACGGATTTCGATTCTTCCTTTGACGAAAAGCAAGCGCTATATTACGAATTTCGGTAATTTTTTCTTTTATCTCTTCCAAGCCGATTAGTTCATCCAAATTGGCTATCTGGGTGCTGGATAAACTTTTTCCGCACCGCTTGCAATATTTCGCAATTTCTCGATTCGGCGTCTGACACTCCGCACACACAAGTGACATCTTCTCACCCCTCTATTTGCCTAATCGTGGGTTAAACAGGCGAACACTAAAAGCTTCACCCTCACCGCCTTTTTTCTACTTCGTACTTATACAGCTCGTTAGCCTGTTCTACATTGTGTCTCTCTAGCTCATCCCAGGCACGACGGATCTTCTTTCGTGCTATCAAGCAATAAATGAGACTTGCTCAGTTGTAAACATCGGGTAAGCGTGGTGGAATAGGGCTGGCGCGTTGAGTCAAACCCTCCTCCAATCTTTGGAAGCTGGGCTTTGAGGGAGACCCGTATGGGGAAAGACGAGAGCCGTTATGGGATCGTTGCCCAAATGGCTTATCGCCTGGCCCAACAGGTCTGGCCACGCTATTCCCATCCGAAGAGCCTTCATCTCTACACCCTCCCCCAATTGGCGGCCTGTGTGCTGTTCACCTTTTACCTCAAGCTCAGCAACGGGTTTCGGAATGGGTTGCGGCGGGATGCCCGGCGCGATGCCTGTAAGCAGGGCTGGTCGATCGTTGGGGATGCCGGTTTTGACGGACGAGGGGTCACGGCGCGCGATGGGATCCCCTTCATCTGCCGGGGCGGCCAACGGGTCGATCCGAAGCGACGAGCCCGGGCGGAGTGGGGGGATGCGGCCGGGTGGGATGGCGGGTATGATCCGCACGGGAAGGCGGAGACGGTGAACTCCGTCATCCAGCGCAAGTTTGGTGATGCCCTTCGCTCGCGTCGAGCCTCTCTCCAGCACCGGGAGCCGGCGATCCAGGCCTTGGTCGACAACCTCTATCGCTAACTTCTCCACCCCATCTTTGCAACAGAGCAACCTTATCCGCCCAATTTCTCCAAGCGTGTGGCTATAACACTAAGTTTTGCTCTTGCAGTTTCAGCTTTCATTAGGTTTTGATAGTACCTCTGCATAGTCTCAAGTGACGTCTCATAAGCCTGCTTTTCCTCATTTGTAAGTTGACTTCTTTCATCAATTTCCATATGGTACCGCCAAGCAAAATAGACACTTGGTATCAACAACAACCACCCGAGGACAGCAACTACAGCACCTGCAAGAGCACCAACAATAAGGCCGATGACCGCACCGATTAGACCTCCCCAGGCAAAACCAATGCTTACGCCAATTAGTACAATAGGTATATAAGGTGCTAGCAACCAACCAGGCGGCTCACCATTTGACTTTGGCCAAATAAGATACAGAATGCTCCAGCCAGCAACAATTAATGAAAATAGTGCGTATTTAAGCAGCTTTTTCAAATTTGGATCCTTCTTTGCCACTTTTATCCGCTCTTCAACTAGTTGCTTATATGCGCTTCTGACCTCGCTCTCTTTTGTATGATGCTCGTTTGCGATTTGAGTCTGAACCGCGCGAACCTGCTCTTTAATAATCTTAGCTTCCCGCTTATACCGGGCAAGGATAGGCGCCTCAGTAGTGCACTGTTCAATGCAGTCCCTAACTTCTTCATACAGCTTCACAAATTGCTCCCAATCTTTGGGATCATCACTCTTACTTACTGCCTCTGCCAGAGGTACAAATAAGTCCTCTGGGAGTCTTAAAAGCACTTCTTGCAACAGCGGATCCCTAGAGTTTTTCTCAAGAAGCTCCTTAAACTGACGTATAAACCCCAAAGGATCGCGAGCACTTTGCCCAGCTACCACGATCCCATGACTCATCTCGACAATCAGTTGTTCTGGAATCTTAGTCTGAATGTCCATGGTCTATAAGTCTTCGATTCATCTCAAATAATGTGTTTATAGTCGAAAGATCAAGGGCTTCACCAAGCCGCAAGAGTGTGGAAGATAGAACCACAAACTGCTTGTAGCTGATCTTCTCTCCGTAATTATTTTTAAAATTATATCGACCAACGAACTGCCAATGTAATGTTTCAACCAGTACTGACACTCTCGGACTTCCTCCGGCTCCATAGAGTCCGTGAGATTGTTTAATAGATCGATAAGTTCTTCAATATTTTTAACCCAAGTTGCCGCCTTGGGACCTGAGAGTGGAGAATCCACGGGTTTCAGGGTAAGGTTAGCGATGCATTTATCCCTACCACTGAGGTTCCTCCATGGAGGCATTTATCAGCGATCGCATTATAGCCATCTATTGCTTATGCGACGATTTGTTAAAAGCACTACACCATCACAAAGATCCACAAAGGCAAATGAGTGATGCTAAAGTGATAACAACCGCCATTACCGCCGCCTTATTTTTCCATGGTAACTTCGAGACGGCGCGTGCGTATCTGAAGGACAACGGTATGATCCCTTCTATGCTGAGCAAAAGCCGCTTCCATCGCCGATTACACCGCATCCGAGACCTATTTTTGACGCTGTTCTCCACCTTGGGCGAAATATGGAAGCAGCTCAATGCCGATTCCATCTACATCATAGACAGTTTTCCTATCCCTGTGTGCGATAACTATCGAATTCGACGCTGTCGGCTCTATCGCTCTCCAGAATATCGAGACTACATTGCCAGTAAGAGGCGGTATTTCTACGGGCTTAAGATTCACGTGTTGGCGACGGCCAACGGCGAACCGGTGGAGGTCTTCCTCACCCCTGGTTCGGCCAGCGACGTGGCTTGCCTGGAAGGTTTCCAGTGGGACTTACCCCCTGGTGCCACGGTCTATGTCGACCGGGGATACAACGACGCTGCCTTTGAAGCCGTGGCGGCTCAAGATGGTGAATTCGCCGTCCAGCCGATGCGGCAAGCCAACATGAAAAACAATTTCCACCCCGGATTCGTTATTTGCAACAAGTTTATCGCAAGCGGGTCGAGACGATAGGCAGTTTGCTTGAGCGACTCTTGCCCAAGTCGATTCACGCTGTCACCTCTGTTGGCTTTGAGCTCAAGGTCATTTTGTTTGTATTAGCCGTGAGCATCAACCTCGCCGTAAGGTAGCAACTTGAGTTATCCCAAACTCCACCAGCTATACCTACAATACTCTGTCGATAATCCTCTAACGTTTCTTTGAAATGACGACGCCAGCGCGAAGGAAACCAGATCGTTGATCGCACCTTTTTCAAGACCTCCCCAAACATCGCCCTATCAAGCGCCTCAACTTCTGTCTGGATAACGCAAGCCTCTCGGTCAAACCGCTTAACAATAGGCGACTCTGGCACATTTGTCTTGATAAAGTCCGCAACTGCCTCATATAGCTTCACAAAGCGCTCCCAATCCTCATACCTGTCACTTTCCATTACCTTCTCTGCTAATGGAACAAACAGATCCTCCGGGAGCCTTAAAAGCGCTTCCCCCAGCATTGCATCCCCTGGCCTGCTCCCGAGAAGTCCCTTAAACTTTTGCATGAATTCCGCAGAGTCCTGGCTCTCCTGGGCAGCCGCTACAATCGCCCGGCTCATCTCATCGATCAGTTGATCCCGGACCTCTCCTTCGATCCCCATAGCTTATACCACTTGTCTATTGAAAGACCGTATTTTCGGTGGGGGAGCTCTTCACTGCTTCTCGTATCCAACCCCATCCAGCCAAGCGCCTAATCCTTTCCGGATCAGCCGCCCATCGCTCAAGCTCTCGCTCTATCGCCGCCTTCTTCTTCTCCATGTCCCCATACACCTCCCCCTCCACCCGGCGTCGAAGCTCCTCGATCACCCGCTCCGTTGGATTGAGCTCCGGTGCACAGGAAGGTTGTTCGATCAACCTCACCCCCACCGCCCTCACCCTGCGGGCTCGATGGCTCGGTGCCCTGTCCCATATCAACACCTCTATCCCTTTCTCCTTCCATCCCTTCACGACCTCCGCCACAGCTTCCTGTTTCAAGTTCGTTGTCCATTGCCAATCCAATTTACCCTCTATCCCATTGACCGCCAGATGCAAATACGCCCACTCATAGCACCGCTCCAACCGCTGGCGAATCTTCACACCCCGTGGCGCCCAGACCCGCCGCACTTGCCCAATCAACCCGACTCGCATTTCATCTGCCCAGGCAATCCCCGATACCTCCATCGCCCCAGCCTTTCTCCACTCGGCGGCTAAGCCCCCTTTTTCCACTCCTCCTGCGCTTCCAAAGAGGCCTGAGGGGCAACCGGACGAGGGACCTTCTTCCTCAAATTTAAGCGTGCAAACACCCAACGCATCCCCCAGTAGGTGTACGAAACCCCGCAGGTCTCTCGGGCCCAGATGACCCCGTCCCATATGGTGCGAAGCACGCCTTGAGCCGCTAATTCTTTCAGCTGCGCTTCCTCCTCTGGAGTTAAGCGGGGTTTCCTGCCCCCATGCCCCCCGTGGCGGTGGCGCAGGATCTCCTCCACACCACCCTGCCGATACCAGGCCACCCAATCCTGGAGGGTCCGATAATGGACCCCAACCACCTGAGCCGTCTCTCGGAGGGAATGCCCTTTCCGCAGCCACCACAAAGCCTGTAGACGGCTGCGCCTTTGGGGGTCCTTTTCCTTCCTGTAGAGGTTGTATAGAGTTTGTTCGTCTTCCCGCCAATCGATCTGCAAACGGCGTCCGCGCATTCTCAATCCCCAACCTGGGATTTGCAGCATTATATATTGCGGTTTTTAAAATGGCAATTGGTATTATATCCTTTCCTTCGCGTCCAGTATCGCGCCGATGATTGAGAGGTCAAGATCCTCCCCAAGGCGCAAAAGTGTCAAGGAGAGAACAACAAATTGGTTAGAGCTGATCCCTGGCTCGACCAACATTTCCATAATTATGTCAGTTAGCGAACGGCCCATGTAATGCTTGAGCCAGTACGCACACTCCTTGACTTCGTTTGGCTCCATAGGGACGGAGAGCTTTTCGAGGAGATCCTTCAACTCCTCGACGCTTTGGATAACCTGGCCATGCCATTCCCAGCCTTGCTTCAAGGCATACCTCAAGCTTAACTCATCCCGGCGACCGAGCCTCCTCCAAGTATCCACTGAATCCCGAAGTTCCTCGAAGCCCTGAAGCCAGAGCGAAAGTTTGGAAAATGGATCCGCGAGATCATCCACGATTCGACGCTTGAGCCCCGGATCGGTTACGAGTAACAACTCCTCAGGGCTACTGAACCACGCGTCCCCAAGCCTCAGCCTTTTCCTTTGTTCGCTCTCCAACGAAAGAATCAACGCGTTCAGCGCAGCCCTTGAAGGTGCACTCTTAAAAAGCTTCCGAAAGTTGTCTGCCTGCTCCTTGTAACCCCTCGCTTCTAGGAAGAGATAGAAGGAGGCATTGTTATTTTTCAGCTCAGCTTCGTAATGAGCGAAGTGCTCCTCGAGGTGAGCTGCTATCTCCTCCGCGGTGGAGTATGACTTTCCATCGATTCCGCGAAAGCCTCGCTCGGGATCCAGGAGATAAATCGCCTTCACAAGCCCGGCGTTCTGGTCGCGCGGGTACTCATCCTCGACGATAACCTCAACCGCGGTATAGAGAAACTGATTCGCCGGCTTCAACCACTCGCTTATCGTCTTTTTGTAAAGATGTCTCTTGCCCAAATCCGGATACTTTTCCATCAGCTCCGCCAGAGAGACCGGATCGTCAGCGATCAGCTGCTCTCCTGCCACCATCCCAAAGATGAACGGCTTATACTCGGTTGGCGCTTCGTATCGCACTGCAACAGGTTCCCCGCGCAGCCAGCGCTGAACCTCTTCGTATCCCCAGCGATTAACAGGGTTGACCGGGATGAGCCCGCGGATCAGGTGTTGCAGCTCACGAGGCATATCCTCAGGGATGCGAACTGCGCCCTCCATCTTGATTCGCATCATCGCGTATTCTGAATACCCCCCAAAGGGATCGTGCCCCATCCAGAGATGGAGAAGGGTAATTCCCAAGGCGTAATAATCCACCGACTTATCAATGATGGTTTGTCCACCAACATTCTGAAAAAGCTCTGGCGCCGCGTAACTGTTCGTGCGAGCAGTCCCGCTCAAGGCTTTTGAAAAGCCGGGGTTCAACACAGAGGATATCCCAAAGTCACCGATGACCAAGTCTCTCTTCTCAGGGTCTCGCCAAAAAATGTTGCTCGGCTTAATATCCCTGTGGATGATTCCGCGGCTGTGGCAGTAATGAAGAGCTTCTACAACTTCCTTAATGATCTGCTTTAAACGCTCCATAGATCGGATGGGAGCATCTTCAGCCAGCGATCCCCCCCGTGCAAACTCCATCACCTCAAAGAACCGATTTCCATACCAGCCGTAGTCGATAAGAGCAATGATGTCCGAATGACGAATCTCTTTTAGTGTCCTAACAACATCCTCCTTTGGCGAAAAAGCGGGATAGTAGAGTTTAAGAACGAACTGTTGCCTCTCGCTCTCTATCAAAAAGGTTTCCGACTCACCAGATACTGAGAGCTCACGAACGATGCGATAAGACTTCCCATTGAGCACTATTTCATCCCCCCCCATGCGGCTCCGAACACCCGAGGGGATAACCTCCTGCAGCTCGCGAGAAGTCCCCCTTTGGACGCCAGATGATATCATCGGCCCGCCGCCCCTTTCGGTCCTCTCGTCTTCGTGGAAGTTCATGACTGGTCCTCCCATTTCTGTTTTTGGAGGACTATATCAGCAGTATCTCATTAATCGTTGAGCTAATTGAATGCCCGTCTGCAAATCCCCATACATTGGGATTTAGCACTGTTTGATATCTACATATCGCCTCACAAAAGAGGACCCGCTGTTTGGCCCAATGGTTAAGGGGCATCACTACTATATCTCAACCTCTTTCATTTCATATTCCACCCGAAAGATCCATTCTCCTCCCGGAGCGGGGTCAGCGCATGCGGAGGGGCCTTCGGGATGCAGACACTGGTAAGCATTGCACAACCACCCAACAAGAGTCTTGTTCATCACAGGAAGAAGAACCTTCAAAGCCCCGAAAAATCGCCTTGCCTCCTGATTTGTATTGAAAGTCCTCTTCTGAACGCTTTTCAAAAGGGAAAGGGCCTGGGACTCCTTCAGCTTTGCATCCGATTCTTGAGCTTTAGAAACCTGCTGCATTGCTTCTTCGAAATCAGCCGATCCAAACAAGGAAGCACTCGAACTGGCCTTTGCTTTGCTCTTCCTCTCCCCGTAGTATCGCTTCAGCTCCTCTAATACCTCCTGTCCGGCAGTTCTCTTATCCGCTAACCCTTCCTGTCCCGCAGCAGATACGGGTGATGTTTCCCCTAATGCTTCTATCAGCCTGCTGATCTCCGCATCCTTCCGAAGGTCCTCTAGTAGCTCCAGGGCCTGCCGAGTTAAAGGGATGTTGCATTCCGGGCAAAAGTCAAATATTCGCTGCTTGTGACAGCCTGGACACACCACACCATCAACAGGGTTCCCGCACGCTGGACAAAATCGAGCATCTGCATCAAGGGGAGCGTAACAAAAACAGCACTGGCCCGTTAGCAACCAAGCCCCACATACCTCACATATATCTCCACCCGGAAGGGTCGTGGCGCCGCATTTAGGACAACGACCGCTAACTCCAAGCGGCTGACCACAGCCCTCGCAAAACATAGCTTCTTCCTCGTTTTCCGCCCCGCAGCTAGCACATACTTTCTTCTCAGTGGGGGCTATCCTCGCAGACTCTATATGCTCCTTCGCCCAGCGCTCGGCTTCTTGCTCCATCGTCACACCCCAACTGTTTTAGCTTAAAAGCTTCTTGGACAGAAAATGAATAACTTCTACCGATCCTCGAGCGAAGCCAAGTAGTACTCTAAAGGCGATCTTGAAAACACCACGGACCAAGTCGGCAGCCAAGCTCCCAACCATGCTATCGGCTGCATGCTTTCCAATAACGAGGGCCGCCAGCCACTGCAGGGCGACCAGCCCTGTTATCGCGATGAACCCTGCCATAAGGATCTTCGAGAAGATCGAAGGTCTTAGAAACCACGGCAGAAGAAATGTGTACAAAATCATAGAAACTAAAACTCGCGCAGCTCCGCGGCTTCCAAATAAAATCAAGGCAACTGCTGAGGCCCATCCGAAGACGAGGAATCCGTAACCGAGCGCTATAAATATCACATCAATGTTGTTTAGTTCCATCATCCCCAGCCTCATAGCCCAGCATCTTGTTGAATAACCTCTAACTTGAACCTTATAACTGCCATCCCCATGGCAAAGCGCTCAACGCAGGGCTTTTTTATGAAGCGAAACCCGAGTCTGGACAGGCCACCAAGCGATGACAGACATCCATGGTGAGTTGAGAGACTTCCTAGGCCAGCAGAAGACGAAGAGGGATCGGATCGCCGCCAGGCAGTGGTTGACGGTGGAATCGTGAATAGAAACCGCGAAGGGTAACTGATGAAATCCCTCTGGACTCAATATAGGAGAGGAAGGAAAAACTCACCCCAAGCCCCCCACGGAACGGGAACGAGGAGGATCGTGAACTCCAAACCCTTCGGACCTCTAACCCCCATCGCTTCTTCCTTCCGAAATAGGACGAACAGACCGAACGGGAAACAAAAACGATTCCGTCGGGAGCTTGGCGGAGACCGCTTTTTATGATTTTTTATGATATGCTTAAGGTGATCTCCGCGCCGCCGGTGCCGGCGTGGGAATCTGCCCTCCGGTCGGTGCCACCCACACCGCTGAGGGCATTTTTGTTTAAAAGATTACTTTGATTTATACCACCTAACACCCCTTTTGTCAAGTTCCACATGCTAGGTGATTATTCACCTGCTGGTGAAATTGCAGTAAATAGGGAGAAACACCCTCCAGAAGAGAGGACCCGTGCGGTTGTTGTTCATCCTCCCCAAAGTAGAGCTAGAGAATATTCAACGGCCCGAGGTTTGCCCCCAGCCAGGCGGCAAATTGTGCTCTATCTCTTGAGGCTGAGTTACGGGGCCCTCCCCCTGCTCCTCGAGGCCCTGGGATGGTGGATGAGCCAGATCCTGGTCTACCGGACGGTCCAGGAGGCCGTCCGGCGGGTGCCGGGGATGAAGCGGAAGGAAGTCTTGGAGGGGATCCGGACACCCGCGATCGGGAGCGATGTCCCCAGCGTGAAGGGGAAGGGGAAGGGGTACCCGATGGGAGTGGTGGTGGAGGAGCGGACCGGCCTGGTGCTCACGGTGGACGGGTTGGCGGGGGAGGATGCGAGGACCTGGAAGGAATGGCTGGAGCCGGTGGGGGAGGCCGTGGGAGCCCAGGTGCTGGGGACCGACGATGCGGAGGCTGGCCAAGCAGTGGCCGATGGATTGGGGCTGGCCCATCCAGTGAGCACGAACCCCGGGCAGCGGAATACGGAGCGGTGGGTGGAGGAATTCAGGGGGCGGGCCGAGCCGGATGCCGATGGCGCCCTGGGCGCCCTTGGGGCCTCACCGGAGCAGGCGGTGGTGGATGGGGCTCGGTTGAAATAACTGGTCCGGGAGCGGCGGCCGGAGGGAGGGAAGGAGATGGGGAAAATGTTGGAGAAATGCTGGAACGCGAGGCCCCCGAGGGAGGGGGAGAAGGCGAGCATAGCGGATCGGATTCGGTGGTGATGGTTGGATCGGTGGAATCGATGGCCGCGGTGGACGAAGGATCGGCCGTGGGAAGGGCCGAATGGGGAACGACTGAACGGGACCCACCATGCGAGCGAGCCATTGGGTGGTGGATGAAGGAGCGATATCGGACGATGCGGGGGTATCCGCGGGAGGAGTCCGCGGTGAACGGGCGTCGGCTTCTGGCCAGGTGTGGAAATCACTTGAAGAGAGGTGGAGCGAATCTGGCCATGGTGCTGGGCTAAAGGGTTAAAAACCTAGGGAGGGCGATCCGGCTCTGCCACCAGGTTACTCATATTTTTGAACAATCACAGACAAGGGGCCCAGTCTGGTCTGGCAGCGAGGAGGCGACGGGCATCCGGGATGAAGGGGAAACTCAGGGTCCGCAGCAAGTTCAACGCCGCGTTGCGCACCCGGCTCAACCCATCGCCGATCTTCCGACCGTGCAGGCGACCCTCAGCCATCGGGACATCCCGCCCATAGAAAACGCCGTTCTCGATACCCCAATGGTGACGCAAATCCATTGCCGCCTGCTCGGCCGTGAAGAACCAGCAGAAGCCGCTCCCGGCGATCTAAAAGAGTTACAACCCCTTGCGGCGCCTCCTATACTCTGATGGCTTAAAGGGTTCCGCTGGTCACCCACTACCGACCAATCCGGCGTCCCACGATCGGCATCGGGACCCGATCTTGGACGACAAAGATCGTGTCTGCGGTCAGGTGTTTAACTGGTTCACCTACACCATCTGGAAGGGCACCTACCACCCCTGTTCCACAATTGAGAAGATCGTGCGCGGATTCGTCCAGAGCATCCCTACACGCCAACTGGCCGAGGAGTTGGAACTGGACTATGGCATCCTTTCGAAATGGTGGCATCGCCTTCAGCGCCTGGGGCTGGAGCATCGGCCCATCGACCTGCTGCTGGATGAAGAAATGGGGGCCGATGAGCGGTTCCAAAATGTAGGCGAGAAGGGCTAACGGCATCCGGACCTTAATGATCTACTGCGCCGCCGAGCCAACAAACGGCATAGGCTTGGGACAATGGAGAACGACCGCCCACCCATCTGGGGTGTGGTCGGCCGCTCTTCCAGGCAGATCCGTCCTACGGTCTGCGATCACACTCAACCAGCCACCATTCGATCCCAGGTGGAGGCGAACACTCGCCCGACAACAACCTGCTCTGTTGCAAACATTGGGTACTCGTGGTTTAATACGGATCGCTCGGGCGGAGTGGGTGGCGGCCGCCCGGTGGACTAGCGGGTATGGTCAACGTTGGAAGGCGGAAACAGTGCCTTCGGTCATCCCGCGCCCGTTGGGTGATGCCCTTCGCTCGCGCTTGGCGGTTCTCCCGTGCCGCGAGCCGGCGATCCAGGCATTGATCGACAACCCCCATCGCCAGTTTCTTCATTAGCCCTCTTCATCTTCGCAACAGAGCATGTTAAAGTGCAATAGTGCCCGTTCTCTTCCTGGGAACACCTGTCACAGCCCTCCGGTTCCCCCTGGCGTCAGATGGCGAGAATCACGAACGCCGTGCCCTTTGAAGGCGATCTCCCCGCCCCCAGGGCCGCGATCACGAGAGCAGCGCGGGCGAGCAAGCGAGCTGAGCGGCGCGGGCGCCTTCCCGCAGGGCCTGGATGTTTTGCTCGATCAAGTGCCGGTGGCGCCCCGGCATATGTTCTTGAAGGGCCCGCTCCACCTGCTCCAGCGTCAGCACAGGAAGCCGAGCCAGCAACGCCCCGACCAGCACCATATTCGCCAGACGCCGATCCCCCAGCGCCTCCGCCATCTCGCTGGCCGGAAGCGCCACCACCTCCACATCCGTCCGCTCAACCTCCCGCCCGGCCATCGAAGCGTTCACCACCAGCACGCCCCCGGACTGCACAAGGGGCTCATATTTATCCAGCGAGGGCCGGTTCATGACGATGGCCGCGCGCGGATAACGCACCAGGGGGGAGCCGATCTCTTCATCGGAAATGATCACGGTGCAGTTCGCTGTGCCCCCGCGCATCTCCGGGCCATAGGAGGGGAACCAGGTCACGTTCTTCCCCGCATCCATGGCCGCGTAGGCGAGGACCTGACCGGCAAACAGGATCCCTTGCCCGCCGAATCCGGCGATGACGATTTCGACCTGCATCTTTGCGCCTCCGGCTCGAAAATCTGGTCACGCTCACGCCATAAATGGGAGTTACGTAATTCAAAGCCCATGAGAATGGCCCCTCCCCTTCCCTACGGCCTTGGGGCTATGGGGAGGGGAGGTGAAAATCTTTTTTGGGGGGTGGAGCTGCGCTTTCGGCGCGCGGCTCCGCCTCCAAAGCCCCCACCTCATGGACAAAACACTACACGCGCAATCCCTTGAGCTCGGGGAGCACTTTGAATTCCCCGAGGGGGAAGACAGGCACCATCATTTCTTCCACCCAATGCATCGCCTCAATCGGGGAAAGCCCCCAGTTGGTCGGACAAGTGGAAAGCAGCTCCACGAAGGAGAAGCCTAACCCCCGGACCTGGGCCTCGAAGGCCATGCGGATCGCCTTCTTCGCCAGGCGGATGTTTTTCGGGTCGTGGAGGCTGCGCCGCGCCACGTAACTCGACCCCTCCAGGTTCGCCAGCATCTCCGCCATTCGGATCGGGAAGCCGCTCCGGCGCACATCCCGCCCGTTCGGCGTTGTGGTCGTGCGCTGGCCCGGAACGGTGGTGGGAGCCATCTGGCCCCCGGTCATCCCATAATTGGCGTTGTTGATAAAGATGACCGTGATGTTCTCTCCCCGCACAGCGGTGTGGATGATCTCCCCCATTCCGATGGAAGCCAGATCGCCGTCGCCCTGATAGGTGAAGACGATGCGATCGGGCAACATCCGCTTGATGCCCGTGGCCATCGCCGGCGCCCGACCGTGAGGCGCCTCCACAAAATCCACATCGAAGTAGTTATAAGCGAACACCGAGCACCCCACCGAGGCCACCCCAATGGTGCGCTCCCGCAGGCCCATCTCCTCCAGGACCTCGGCGACCAGGCGATGGGCCACGCCATGGGTGCACCCTGGGCAATAATGGCTGTGCACCTCGATCAGAACGCGCGGGCGCTCATAGACTTTCTCGTAAATCATCTCCGGCGCAGTTACGGTCGCCATCTCCACTGCTCCTCCAAAAGGGTTATGCCGGACATCCGCCGCATTCCTCGGGATCTCGGAGCAGGCCGCGATGCCCATCCCATAGCTACACCACAAGGCTCAGACGCTGGAACCAAGCTTCCCGTGGATCTTCCTCCGGGCGCGGCAGGTGGTGGGCGATCCGACGGATTTCAGCGAGGATCTCCTCCGGGAAGGGAACCACGCCGCCCATCCGGCCGTAGAACGCCACCGGGACACGACGGGCCACCGCCAGCATCACGTCATCTAACATCTGGCCGGCGTTCATTTCGACGACCAGGAAAGCTTGAGCCTGTCGGCAGAGCGCCTCGATCGCGGCGTAGGGGAAGGGGCTCAGGGTGATCGGCCGCAGCAACCCCACCCGGATTCCCTCGGCGCGGGCTGCCCGCACCGCCGAGAGCGCCACCCGCCCGGCGATCCCAAACCCCACCACCACGAACTCCGCGTCGTCCAGGTAGTATTCCCGATAGCGCACCTCGTTCGCTTGGATCTGACGCCAGCGCTCCAGCAGGCGTTTGTTGGTCTTCTCCTCCTCATAAGGATCCAGATAGATGGAGCTCAGAACCCGCCGGGGGCGGCCCTGGGCGCCCGTCACCGCCCACTCCGGCCGGGCCCGGGGGATCTCCCGCATCGGCGGCAGCTCCGCCGGCTCCATCATCTGACCGATGCTCCCGTCGGTCAGCACCACCGCGATCGCCCGGTACTTTTCCGCCAAATCGAAGGCCAATACGGTGAGATCGATGGCCTCCTGAACCGTGGCCGGCGCCAGGGTGATCACCCGGTAATCCCCATGGCCGCCGCCGCGGACGATCTGGTTGTAATCCCCCTGGGAGGGTGCGATGTTCCCTAGACCTGGCCCCCCGCGCATCACATCAATGATCACGCAGGGAACCTCGGTGCCCGCGATGTAGGAGAGACCCTCCATCATCAGGCTGATCCCAGGACCTGAGGAGGAAGTCATCACGCGAGCGCCGGTGCACGCGGCCCCGTACACCATATTGATGGCCGCGATCTCGCTCTCTGCCTGGACAAACACTCGGCCCAGCTCGGGCATGCGCCGGGCCATGTATTCCAAGAGCTCGGTCTGAGGCGTGATGGGATACCCGAAGTAGGCCTCCACCCCGGCCCGGATCGCCGCCTCCGCCATCGCCTCATTGCCTTTGAGCAACTCCCGTGCCATGGCCACCTCCTCAAACCAGTGAGGGTGCGCGCTGGGCTCGAACCGGCGCCTGCCGGTAGACCGTGATGGCCCCCTCCGGGCACACCACCGCACACACCTCACACCCGGTGCATCGCTCTGGATCCACCAGGTGCGCCGGGTGATACCCCTTCGGCGTCCATCGATCCCATGCCAACCCCAGCGCCTTCTGAGGACAGAAATGCACGCAGAGCTCGCACCCTTTGCAGAACCGCTCATCCACGGTGATCCAACCCTTCACGGCCATCGGAAGCCTCCTGAGAGATAAATGAGAAAAATCCGTACATCGCCCGGAGACTCCATTCCAGCAGTGCGGTGATGCGGTAGAGTGGAGAGAGCGTTTGGGGAAATCCAGAGGGTAAAGCGATGGGTCGGAGGGAGCTACTGGGTGAGGAGTATAAAAGAATCCCTTCGCTCGATCGCCCGCCCCCGAGCCCAAGAAGCCAGGGCCCCAGGAGGCGCAGGACCGAGCCGATCCAAAGAAGCCAATCCAGAATCCTGGGCTCGTCCTTTCGGCGCGTGCAGATCATAGAAGAGGAAGAGCTTTTCTCCTCGTTTCACTGTCAATTATAAACGAAATCCACCGGGAGGCGAATTTAAATCCACAGAAATCAGATTATTTCGATCAAGATAATGAGCGAAAATTTTTACAGCCCCTGGGCTTCTGATCAATGCCTGATTTCACGGGAACTCATACCGCCGCACCTCTACCAGTGGGAACCCCCAGCGCTCGGTCAGCCGGCCGTGGGCGTCCAGCCACCGCCGCACCAGGTCCCGATCGTCCCACATGGCGGCCTCGGAGTAGATCAGCCAGACCACTTTCCGGCCCCGCACCAACGAAGCCATCCGGGCCGCCACCTCCGCTTCCCCCAGGAGGTATTTCCCCTCGGGTGTCCGGTAATTCGTGGCCGGAGCCCACACGCCCTCATAGGGCTGGCGGAAGTAGTAATCGAAGACGTACTGAACATAGCCGATGTGGAACAGGATGAGATCCCCAGGCCGGTATTCGGCAGCAACGACCCGGGCCGCTGACCGGAAGTCCGATTTGATCGGCTGAGCGGCCTGGGCCCACAGGCCGACCGCCATCGGGGTCAGCGCCAACGCCAGGGCCAGCATCCGGGGGATACGCCCAGGGATCCGCTCCCAGCCCAGCGCGGCGAGGGCGAACCAGGCGGGGGCCGCGGCGATCAAGTAGCGCTCCACGAAGAGCGGCCGGCAAAGGGAGAGCAAGGAGAGCAACGCCCATGGGCTCAGCGCCCACAAGGCCAGCGCCCCGCGGGTCCGCCACGGGGCGCGGCCCGTCAGGATCCCCAGGGCCATCAGCCCGGCCAGCGGGAGCAGCCCCCAATCCGGGAATCCCCCCCACACACCTACCGCGAGCCCCCAGGCCAACATGCCAAGCCCTTCCAGCGGCAGGACCCGGGGGAAGCCGGTCTCGCCACAAACCGGGCGGATCCCCCCGTCCCAGCGAATCACCTGCTCGATTTGCCAACGCAATAGGGGGAGATCCGCCAGCAGCAACAAGGCTCCCGCGATCGCCATTCCCACCCAAGCTTTTCGCGGCCACCCTCCCCGGGCCAGAGTCAAACCCAGGAAGGCTGGGAGGAAGAGGGCGAACAGGATGTGGCTGTATAACCCCAGGCCCAGCCAGAGCGCCGCCTCCAGCCACCCCACCGGATCCCGACGGGCGGTCTCCCCCGCTCCCCAGGCCGCCAGGAAGAGGAAAACCAGGAGGGAGTACATCTTCGCCTCCTGGCCATACCAGACCATAAAGGGAGCCGCTGCCAGAAACCAGGCCGTCAGCCGCGCAACAGAAGGTGGGAGATCGCGTCGGAAAAGGGCAACGCTGAGGGCGACCGCGAGGACCCCGAACCCGACGGAGGGGAACCGGAGGGCGAACTCCGAATCGCCGGCGAGGCGAACCCACTGGAAGAGCCCGATGAAATAGAGCGGTCCGTTAAAGCCAGGGCGGGTCAACAACGCACCCAACGCCTCCCATCCGGCCTGGGCCCCCCGTTGGAACGCCCCTTCCACCTCGGCCGAGAGGTCCCGACCGAACCGCAGGGCATCCACTTCATCCCGCCAGAGGGGCTGGGCCGTGAGGCTGGAAACCCGCAAGGCGAAGGCCAGCAGGATGAGAAGGATGAGACGGAGGTCCGGAGGCCTGCGGGCGCTCCGCAGGCCCGCCCGGATCGCCCGTCCTACGCCCAGGCTGATCCCCAAGCCGGTTAGGAAAGCGAACAGCGGAACCTTCAGGTTCATCGCCACACGAGGCCGCAGATGGAGACGACCGAGGTCCCCTGCTCGTCCGCCGGACAGAGCTCATAGCCCACCGGCTCGCCCGCCGTGGGCTCGAGCGCCCGCAGGGCCAGGTAGATCGGGGAGACACCGCAGACGTTGTTGCGGTCCTTCGTCCGCCGGATCTCGGCGAAGAAGCCGGCCGCATCTCCGGCGGCCATACGGTCGATCAAGGCTTCGTCGTCGGCCTTCAAGCGGGCCCGCCCTTGCAGGTCCAGCGGACGGCCGCCGAAGGCGGGGCCGACGTGGGCCAGATCCCCGGCGGCCACCACCACGGCCCGCCGCCCGGCGATGAACGTCCGCAAGGTCTCGACGAACCGCGCGATCACCGGATCGGACATCGGATCGCGATCTTCCCCAATGAAGGAAACAAAGGGGCCGCACAAAATGGGGACCACCTCCACCGGCTTCCCCTCGCGGATCGCATGGAGCCACACAGCGGCCAGCTCGATGGAATGCTCGCCCCGGTGACGAAGCTCGCCGGCGAAGGCGGCGTCCTCCCCCAGCACCCGCGCCAGGGCGTCCACGATCGGCAGGGCGGTGGGCAGCACTCCGAAAGGCGTGGCGTAATGCTGCCGGGTCAGGGTGATCGAACGATCTTCCCCATAGTGGTCGGTCCCCAGGAGGATGACCAGATCTGCCTCCCGCACGAACGGGGCCGCCCGCCTCCAGACGCGGGCGTAGATCCGGCCGCCCCGCGCGTAGTCGATATGCGGGCTGAGCAACCCACGCCCGGTTTCCTCTGGATCTTCCCCCCGCGCTTCTTCTTCAAACCGACGGAGCAGTTGTCGCAACGCCGTCGGATCCTCCGGGTAGACCTCCTCCGCCAGCATCGGCGGCCGGAAAGGAGCACGGCGATAGATCTCCAGCGCGCGGGCTTGGGCTTCGCGGAAGCGCTCGTTTTCCAGCAGATACAATTCATCCAGGGTCACGATCAGCGAGCGGAGCGTTTCCTCATCCACGCGCACGCCATAGCGCACCATCAGGGCGGCGCGGATGGCCCGCAAGTCCCGCGTCCCATCACATAAGGCCAGAAGCGGGGCCAGGGGTTGAGGGATCAACGCCATCTGCTCCGAGAGCCGGAGAGGATCCCGGAGGAGCAGATAGGGGCGGCCGTTGCGGCGGATCGGGCGAACGTCGACCGCTCGGATCCGAGGATAGGATAAGGGATCGCGCAGCGGGCTCCCTTCCATTGACCCTCCTTCACGGTCTCAATGTGGATGATCCGACAGCTCGGCGGAGGATTCGCACACGCCCACCCTATGTTCATGTAGGGGCACCCCTTGTGAGTGCCCCTACACGCACCCCGCAGCCTTGCGCGCCCCGCCCCCTGAAGCCGTAATCATGCGGGGAAGTGCGCATCGATCCAGACCACATCCTCAGGGTCGAGGGTGAAGTCGAGCGCCCCCAGGTTCTCCTGGAGGTGCTCGATTCGCTCGGTTTTAAAAATCACGATCACATCCCGCCGTCGGACCAGGAAATTCAGCACCACCTGGTGCGGGCTTCGACCGTAGCGGGCGGCGATCCGCTCGATCCCCCGCCAACGGGGGCTCCGCCGGGGGATCTGGCCTTCCCAGAACGGCGAATAACCGGAAACCGTGACGCCCGTCTCCTGGCAATAAGGCAGAAGGTCCCGCTCGAGCCGCCGGTGGGTCAGGTTGTATTCCACCTGATCGTTCACCAAGACATACGGGTGAAACATCGCCTGGGCCCGCCGAAGCTCCCGCACCCCGAAGTTGCTTACCCCGACGAACCGCACCTTCCCCTGCTCGATCAACATCCGGAACGCCCGGAGGGTCTCTTCCAAAGGGGTGTCCCGCTCCAGCCAATGTAACAGGTAGAGATCGATGTAAGATGTGCGGAGCCTACGAAGGCTCCCCTCACAGGCCGCCAAGGTCCCGTGATAGGTGGCGTGCTGGGGGGCCACTTTGGTGGTGATAAAGACCTGTTCTCGGATCCCCCGAATCGCCTCTCCCACTACCTCCTCCGCCCCCGGATAGAGCTCGGCGGTGTCGATATGGAAGATTCCCCGATCCACCGCGGCCCGGATGGTCTCCCGCATCGCCGCCGGATCACGGATGTTCCAGGTCCCCAGGGCGAAGATGGGAAGCTGGATCCCGGTGCGTCCCAGCTCGACCATCCACATGGATCGCCTCCTGTAGGAGCACTCACAAGGGATGCCCCCTTGTGGATGCCCCAAAGCGGGCATAAAGCCTGCCCATACAAGGGGAAGGTGAGATAGGTTTCTTCGCGGGGTGGGGGCCGCCTTCGGCGGCCTTCACCAAAATATTTAAGAAGGCATGGAAGTCGCTTGCCCCACCAGAAAAGCGTATGCCACAGTTGCCGCCAGGGCCACGGTCCGGCCATCCGGATCCAGGGGCGGCGCGGTTTCCACCAGATCCATCCCCAGACAGGCGGGATGGGCCGCCAGACGCCGCACCAGGCTCACACCCTCGAAGGCCGTAAGCCCTCCTGGGCTGAGGGCGGAAACGCCCGGCGCATAGGCGGGATCGAACACATCCATATCAAAGCTGATGAAGAACCCCGCTGTTCCCTCAACGACCGCCGCCAGAGCTTCCGCCGCGATCGCCTCCGGATCCCCTCTATGGACCCGGGCCGCCGGCACCATCCGGATCCCGTACCGGCGCGCCGTTTCAGCATAGAACCGGCTGTTCCGCCCTCCCAGCAGGCCGATCTGAACCAGGCGTCCGCCCTCCAGGACCCCTTCCACCAGCAGGCGCCCGAAGGGGGTCCCACTGGTGATCTCCCCTTCCACAGGCTCCCGCAGATCGTGATGGGCATCGAACTGGATCACACCGATGGAGCGCCCCCCGAGGCCTTCCCTCAGGCCACGGATCGTGGCATAGGAGAGGCTGTGATCGCCACCCAAAATCAGGAGGCGCAGCCCACGGCGGACCACCTGGGCCACTACGGCGGCCACCCGGCGATGGGTCTCGTGGATGTCCCCATGCACCACCGCCACGTCCCCCAGATCGATCACCCCGAGCCGTTCCGCAAGATCGATTCCGCTTTCCAAATCGAACGCCGTCATCCGATATAGGGCGCGGCGGATCGCCGTCGGGGCTTCCCGCGCACCCCGGCGGCCGATCACCGCGGTGTCGAAGGGGATCCCAATCAGCGCAATGCGCGCCCGCTCGAGCTCCCCCACTTGAAGATCCCCCACCCGTACGTCATGGGGATCCGGGGGGACCGGGGAGCGCTCCGCCGGACGCAGCCACGGGATGCTTTCCATGAGCTCTCCGCCCACGGTGGCTTCTTCCCTATGGTCTTGGGAGGACCAAGCGGGCTCTCGGGC
Source organism: Thermoflexus sp. (assembly GCF_042408365.1). GTDB lineage: Bacteria > Chloroflexota > Anaerolineae > Thermoflexales > Thermoflexaceae > Thermoflexus. Next base: position 1,897 of record NZ_JBHOQJ010000043.1, on the reverse strand, counting down.
CGTTCCCTTGCGACCTCAGGCCCCTGTGGAGACGACCACGGCGATGGCAAAGCCGCCGTCGTGGGTCATGCTGACCGCCCATTGCCGCAGGCCGAGCACCCGGGCGCGCTCGGCCGCCCACCCGTGCAGGTGCACGTGGGGCTGCCCCCGATGGTCCGGCAGGATCTCCACATCGTAGAAGCCGATGCCCTCGCGGGCCATGATCCGCAGGCCCACCCCCAGAGCCTTCGCTGTTGCCTCCTTCGCCGCGAAGCGGGCCGCATATTCGAACACTCGACCCCGACAGGCCCGGCGCTCCGCCGGCGTAAAGACCCGCTGGAGGAACCGCTCCCCAAACCGGGTAACCGCCCGTTCCACTCGCCGGATCTCAACGATATCGATTCCAATCGCTAACATCCCCTTGTCCTCGTTTGATCAGATCGTGCTGATCACGCTAAGTGATCCAGAAAGGAGCGAACGGCCTCCGCCACCGCCTCCGGCTGCTCCAGCATGACCATATGGCCGGCTCCCTCGATTCGAACCAGCTGCGCCCCGGGGATATGGGCGGCCAGATATTCTGCGTATTTCATGGGGGTCATGCGATCCGCTGTGCCTCCGATCACCAGGGTCGGCACCCGGATCGCCTCCAACCGGCCCATCACATCGAACGCATCGCACGCCCGATAGTCCCCCTCGACGACCGTCGGATCCATCGCCAGCAGCATGCGGCGGCCCTCCTCTACGAGCTGGGCCGGTGGGGCCATCCCCCAGCTCCATTCGGTGATCAGATCTACGGTTTTGGGGAAGTTCGAACGCAGGCCCTCTAAGATCTGGGGGCTCACCCGAAGCCGGGCCCCGGTGGCGATCAAGACCAACCCGGCCACCCGCTCTGGGTGATGCAGCGCTGCCCACTGCGCGATGGCACCCCCCATCGAATGCCCAACCCAGACCGCCTCCGGGATCCCGACGGCTTCCATCCAACGCACGATCACTTCCGCGTATTCCGCGATGGAGGATCGACCGCGCCCCCGGGAGCGCCCATGGCCCGGAAGATCGATGGCGTAAACGATCGCCCCCCGGAGGTTGCGCAATGTCCCCGGCCACACCAGATGCGATTCCCCCGCGCCGTGGATCAGGATCAGGGAGCGGCGAGCCCCGGGATCCGCATGGACGGCGTAGTAAAGCACTTCCCCATCGATGATCTGTTCCGGCATATCGTGCCTCCAGTCGAGGGCCCAATCGTAGCTGGTGCGTGACCTGGAAGCGAGCCCAGGCGGGCCCCCTTGCCTATCCCTCGCCTGATTCTATTGTGAAGGAGAACGAGCAGGAGACCAAGCCGCTCTCCATGATAATGTGAGTTAAGCCCTTTCGCTGGCCTCAGCGGTGATCCGAAACCCATTCAAGGTGTGGAGGTTGTGCAAGGGAGGGACGCGGTGGGATAAAGAGCGGACGCTCAGCGATCGGACGAGGGCGCTGGCGGCACAAGGGGCGGGCGGGTGCAACGGACGATCCGCCGGACCCGGCGTTCGAACTCCCGGCGGGGCAACAGCACCCGACGGCCGCAGGTCAGACAGCGGATCCCGATATCCGCCCCCACCCGCACCACCTGCCACTCCGTCCCCCCACATGGATGGGGCTTGCGCAACTGCACCACATCATCCAGATGGATCTCCAGCGGCATCGCTCCTCCCCAGGATCGTCTCTGGAGGCCTGTCTCTCTAACATCGGCTTTTCAACTTTCCGAAAGACACAATGCACCTATCCGCCGAAGTGATCCGTGGGATTTCTGGGAGAGGTGAGCTGCTTCCGCGGCTCATCCATCCCAGAAAATCTTCCTTAAGAAAGTGTCCGAGAAATATGCCGGAAGCCCCGTAACGGTTCCACCCTTTTCACGCAACGCCTATATGGGTATCCGGAG
>NZ_JBHOQJ010000033.1:0-5000 GCF_042408365.1 Thermoflexus sp. | reverse complement strand
CTACCGCCGGCTCATGGTGCGGGTGGCGGAAGCTCTTACCCGACAGGAGGGTGGGCTGGCCCTGGTGACTGGGGACTCCTTGGGGCAGGTGGCCTCGCAGACCCTGGAGAGCCTGGCAGCGATTGAGGACGCTGCCACCATACCTATCCTGCGGCCTCTCATCGGGCTGGACAAGGTGGAAATCATCGACTGGGCACGCACGATTGGGACCTATGCGCTCTCCATCATGCCAGGGGAGGATTGCTGTCAGTTCCTGTTGCCTCCGAAGGTGATCACACGTCCGGCAGTGGAGACGGTGCGGGAGATCGAAGCCCGGGTGGGGATGGAGGAACTGGTGCAGCAGGCCCTGGGACAGGCCATGCGGATTTCAGTGGATCAACAACCCCCTTTGCCCATTTCGGAGCCAGGGAAGGCGATGAAGAACCGATCTGAATAGCCCGCCTTGGCCGCGAGGCGGCATAGAAACCCGCGAGGAGGGAGGCTATAAAGAAACAAATTCCTCACCTCGTAGGGCAAAGCCGCACAGGGAGGAGTGAGGGAGATGGGCCAATTCCCCTCACCGCGTAGCCCCCTTGAATTTTCGGCATTTGAAGCTCGCTGCTGCTGAAAGGGGTGATTACCGGAACGAGAGAAACAGCCCGGAATCTTTCCGTTGGAGAGATTCCGGGGGGACTGGGTGTCTTCGGCATTTGGTGTCGTGGGAACACTACTCTACAAGGAGGCCAACATGTCGGTCCAAACCAGGCTTCGCTCCATCGATTACATTGAAATGGAGGACACTTACAGCGCCCCCAACTATCAGCCCATCGATGTGGTCATCGCCCGGGCGGAAGGAGCGTGGGTATATGATGTGGAAGGCCGCCGTTATCTGGATGCCCTGAGCGGCTACTCGGCCCTGAATCAGGGCCACCGACATCCTCGGATTATCCGGGCCTTGATCGAGCAGGCTCAGCGAGTGACGCTTACCTCTCGAGCCTTCCGGAACGATCAGCTTGGTCCCTTCCTGAAGGAGCTGTGCGAGCTGTTAGGGTATGAGATGGCTCTGCCGATGAACACGGGGGCGGAAGCTGTGGAGACCGCTATCAAAACCGCTCGGAAGTGGGGCTATCGGGTGAAGGGTGTCCCGCGGGATCAGGCGGAGATTGTTGTGTGCGAGGGGAACTTCCATGGCCGGACCACCACCATCATCAGCTTTTCCACGGTGCCTCAGTATCGGGAGGACTTCGGGCCCTACACGCCGGGCTTTGTGATCATCCCATATGGGGATGTGAAAGCCTTGGAGCGGGCGATCACACCGAACACGGTTGCGTTCCTCGTGGAGCCCATCCAGGGCGAGGGGGGTGTGCGGGTGCCCCCGCCGGGTTATCTGGCCCAGGCTGCTGAGGTTTGCCGGCGGCACAACGTCCTTTTGATCGCCGATGAGATCCAGACCGGCTTGGGACGCACGGGCAAGCTCCTGGCCTCATGGTGGGAGGATGTCCAACCGGATATAGTGATCCTGGGCAAGGCCCTGGGCGGCGGCGTGGTGCCGATCTCAGCCGTGGTCTCCCGACGGGATGTTTTGGGGGTGTTCCGGCCAGGCGATCACGGGAGCACGTTCGGCGGCAACCCGCTGGCGGCGGCGGTGGCCCGGGAGGCCCTGCGGGTGATCGTGGAGGAAAACCTGCCGGAGCGGGCGGCCACCCTCGGAGAGCACGCTTTCAAACGCTTGCGGACGATCCAAAGCCCTTACATTAAGGAAGTGCGCGGGCGGGGCTTGCTGATCGGCATTGAACTTCATCCGGAGGCCGGCGGGGCCCGGCGCTTTTGCGAAGCGCTGAAGGCGCGTGGGGTCCTGGTGAAGGACACCCATGAACACATCCTGCGGTTCGCCCCGCCTCTGGTGATCTCGCAGGAAGACTTGGATTGGGCGTTGGATCAGATTGAGGAGGTGTTTGCCCGTTGAGGCTTGCGTGATGTAGGGTTGTCGGCCGCCGAAGGCGACAACAACAGGCGCTGATGCGGTTTTAAAAATTAACTCCCCCACCCCTTTTATCCCCCTCCCCACGGCCCGAAGGGCCGGGGGGAGGGGGATAAAAGGGGTGGAGCCCCCGCTTCCCACCGTATATCCTCAGCACGGAATGTGGAGATTAATTTCATCAGCGCCCAACGGCAGACCACAGGCGCTGAAGCGTCTTACTACGAACGAGGAGACGGACATAGAGGGGTTGAACCCAGTTCTATGCTCTGGCGCGGTAACGCGGAGGGATCAGCCCAATGAGCCACGCCGTCCAGGCGAGTGTCAGGAGGCTGATCAGCAGCGCGAACCCGTGGCTTTGAGCGACGAAGGGGCTGGGCATCAGCGTCAGGCGGTGGATCCAGAGGTGGATCTGATATAGGATCATGGCCCCCATGATCCAGCCCGCCCCTTGGGATCCACGCCACCAGCAGAGCGCGGAGGCCACCCCGAAGGCGATCGCCCATACCAACGCGGCCATCCCCAGATAGGTCCACGGCCCGTGGATTCCCGCCTCCCCCCACTCCGGAGGGATCGCTCCCAAATAGTATCCGGCGCGCAGGGCGTTGCGTAGAGCGAAATACAGCAACCAGAGGGCCCCTAGAAGGCGCCGCCACCGGCTCATCGGATTGCGTCAACCCGAAAGACGATCTTACCGAACACCGCCCCGGACTCCAACAAGCGGTGACCCTCGCGCGCCCCCTCTTCGGTTAACGGCAATACTTGATCGATCACCGGCCGCAACCGGCCATCGAAGATCAGTCCCATCACCGTCCGGAAATCGGATCGGGTCCCCATGGTGGAGCCCAGGATGCTGATCTGCCGTGAGAACACATAGCGGATATCGAAATCCTCTGGGTTCGGGCCGGAGGTCGCCCCCACCACCAGCATCCGCCCGCCTGGACGCAACGCCCGGATGCTCTTCATCCACGTCGCCTGCCCCACGTTGTCCACCACCACATCCACACCCCGCTTTCCGGTCCACTGCCAAACCGCTCGGGACCAATCCGGTTCCTGGGAGCGATCGATGACATGATCGGCCCCCAACGCCCGAGCCCGTTCGGCCTTCGCAGGGTTGGAGGCCACCACGATCACCCGCGCGCCTGCCAGCTTCGCGATTTGAAGCGCTGCGGTGTTCACCCCTCCTCCAGCGCCCACAATGAGCACATCCTCCCCTGGGCGCAGATTCCCTCGGGTAATCAGCATATGCCACGCGGTGAGAAAGACCAGAGAGGCCGCGGCCGCTTCCTCAAAGGGGAAACCAGGGGGCAGCTTTAACACGTTGCGGGCGGGCACCACCACGTATTCCGCATAACCGCCTCGCACGTGCTCGCCCAGGATGCCCCCCTGACGGCAGCGGTTGTCTTCCCCTCGCAGGCAGAACTCGCACTGCCCACAGCTGAGGGTGGCGTTCACCACCACCCGATCCCCTACCTCAACCCCGGAGACCTCCGGCCCCACCTCATCCACCACCCCGGCCACATCGGACCCTGGGATATGGGGCATCTCCAGGCGCAGGGCTGGAATCCCCCGCCGCACCCACAGGTCCAGATGGTTCATCGCGCATGCATGCACCCGGATCCGCACCTCACCTGGCCCTGGGTGAGGGGTAGGCAGCTCCGCCGCCTCCAGGACCTCCGGATCGCCGTGCCGGTAGAAGACGATGGCTTTCATCGCAATCCCTCTCACAGGCTGGTCTTTAACCCGAGGATTTGGCGAGCGATGACTAAGCGTTGGATCTCACTGGTGCCTTCATAGATTGTGGTGATGCGCGCATCGCGGAAATAGCGCTCTACCGGCATCTCACGGCTGTAGCCCATCCCCCCGTGGATCTGGATGGCCTCATAGGTGATCCATTGAGCGGCCTCGCTGGCGAACAGTTTGGCCATCGCCGCTTCAAGGGTATAGCGCTCGCCGGTGCGCTTGGCCCGCTCCCGCTTCCAGGCTGCCTGCAGGGTGAGCAGCCGGGCCGCCTCCAGTTTCACCCGCATATCGGCCAGCTTCCACTGGATCGCCTGAAACTCTCCGATCTTGCGGCCGAAGGCCTCGCGCTGCTTGGCCCAGGCCAGTGCGGCTTCATAAGCGGCCTCCGCGATTCCCACCGCCTGGGCGGCGATCCCCACCCGCCCGGCGTCCAGGGTGGTCATGGCGATCTTAAAGCCTTCCCCTTCCTCCCCCAGACGGTTTTCAACTGGGCACTCGTAATTGTCCAGATAGATCTCGCAGGTAGCGCTGGCTCGGATCCCCAGTTTCTCCTCTTTCTTGCCTCGGCTGAAGCCCGGACGGTCGGTCTCGACAATGAAGGCGCTGATGCCATGATGTTTTTTCTCAGGATCTGTCATAGCGAAGACAACGATATAATCAGCAACCGGTCCATTGGTGATCCAGGATTTGCGGCCATTGAGGATGTAGACATCCCCCTTGCGCACCGCCCGGGTGCGTATGCCGGCGGCATCGGATCCGGACTGAGGCTCGGTGAGGGCATAGGCGCCCATCGCCTGCCCGGTCGCCACGGGGGTCACGTATTTGCGCTTCTGCTCCTCGGTCCCGAAGGTGAGGATGGGGAAGCAGAACAGGGTGTTGTTGACGCTCATCACGGTGCTGTGGGCGGCGTCAGCCTTCGCGATCTCGATCATCGCCAAGGCCGAGGCAATGGCATCCAATCCCTGGCCGCCGTACGCTTCAGGGACCTCAATGCCCATCAATCCCATAGCGGCCATCTTGCGGACGGTCTCCCATGGGAACTCGCCGGTTTCATCGTAATGGGCGGCTACGGGGGCGATCTCCTTCTGGGCGAACTCCCGCACCACCTGCTGGAACATGCGATGCTCTTCGGAGAGCTCGAAGTTTAGCCCAATTTGCGCCAAAAGCTCCAGTTCGGAACTCATCGTAACCCTCCCTTAACAAAGAGATTGAAGGCCGATAGACCTAGAGGCTCTGCGAGGGTTGGGGGACGTATTTGATTTTTGGGAAGCTTGGGGGCTGGGGGCCGCCGAAGGCGGCC
>NZ_JBHOQJ010000028.1:0-4153 GCF_042408365.1 Thermoflexus sp. | reverse complement strand
GCCGCCTTCGGCGGCCCGCACCCCACGAAGAAAGAATTACCATTCCCGAATGGGATGATCACCTATCCCCCAAAGGTCCCTCCGAACCCCATAACCTCATGGACAAAGCACTATTATAGTCCGGTAAGGCACCGTGCGTTGTGCACCGCAACAGCCAACTACGGCTTCATCCCCATGGGTTTGGGGGATATGTAGTTGAGCAAGTGGATGCCCCCTCCCCCCTTCCCCGCAGCCCATTCGACTGGGGGGAGGGAGGAATCCCGCGGGGGTTTGGGGTCACCTTCGGCGGCCCCAAACCCCCGAAGACCCCCAAGGACCATAAAACCTCAAAAAATATATATGGACAACGCACTACGTAGCGGCAACAGGGAGGCGGGAAGAGAAGAGGTCTACCTCAGAGGCCCGGGGATAAAAAATGGCCGGAATCACCGGTTAGGGGGCCATCGGCCTCGGGGGTGGGGTGCGGGTCACGCCGCGGATCACTGACGCTCTCCCTCCTTCCGCAGGAAGCTCAGCCGGAGGCTTCCGGTCTCCACCCATAGCCCCAGAGCGCCCAGGAGCGAGAGATAGAAATAGATCAAGGCGTGGGAAACCACGGAAATGCTGAAGGCGGTCGCCTGGGGGATCCCAAAACCGCCCATCACCCAAACCGTAATCCCCTGGACCACGCCGATATAGCCGGGGGTGGAAGGGACCAGCATCCCAAAGGTCAGCGCGGTCATCGTCCACAGAGCGGGCAGCCAGTCCGGATGGGTCAGGAAAATCTCCATCACCGCATAAAGTTGGGACCCTGCAGCCACCCATGCCGCAAGGGACCATCCTAAAGCCCCCACCAGGGCCCGAGGGGTTCGCAGGACCTCGAGACCGCTCAGGGCCGCCCGCGCCTCCCGACGCAGGGGCTCCCGAAGGAGCCTCGGCAGCGGTTGGGTGAACCATTCCGTCAGTCTCCAGGCCCAGTTCGGGCGAAAGGCCCCCACTAGAAGCACCAGGAGCCCCCCCACAGTCAGACCCAGTCCCGCCCAACTCAGGATCTCCATCCCGAGGGTCTCCGGCCGGATGGCCAAGGCGAACCCCGCCAGCATCAGCACCGCCACCAGATCCAGGACGTGCTCCACTACGATAGACATCGCCACCAGACCGGGAGGGGTCTGAGGGTAACGAGCCAGCAGGAGGACCCGGGCGAGCTCCCCCACTCGGAAGGGCAGGAGATGGGTGACCAGATAGCCCACGTTGAGGACGTTCCACAGTCGATAGAACGATACCCCCTGAGGTTCGTTCAGCAGGATCCGCCAGCGCGCCGCGCGGGCGGCCACGCTGAGGGTCAGCGCGAGAAGGGCGGGGAGCAGCCACCCGTAATTCCCGGTTCGCAGAGCCGCCCATAGGGCCGGGAGGTCCAGGCCTCGAACCGCTCCATACAGAGCCAGGATGCTGATCAGAAGCCCTAGAAGCCATTGCCAGATTCGCAAGAATCACCTCCATAGAGACTCCAACAGGTTATCGGGACCGCCCCCAGCGCTTTGCTTTTCCGAACTCCCGCCGCGCGATCCAGAGATCCATGGGTCAGGGAGGGGATGCAGAGCCCCGGGGGCATAGATGTAGAAGGCCCCACGCCGCTCTCCCCTCCACGGCCCGCACAGCCCCTTTCAAAAGGCCTTTCAGGCCTCGGGCCAGATGCCCCCTCCCACAGGCATCCTATGGGATTCGGAGGGCAGGGTCCGCTCGCCTCTAGCACCCCCCTAGTCTAACTCTTCCATGATAACCCAGGTGGCCGCCCTCTCCCGGAACGTCCCTTTCGTGTTTCTGATCGCTGCCATTCGAGCCTATACCCCAAGCGCCCTCGGGGGCTATACGTGATCTTTCTCCCCACCCGAGGCGGCCTCCAACCACGCACCTTCGAATCCTGGGAGAGCTCCGGCCTCACGTCCTCCCCCTCAGCAAGCCAATTCGCATAAGATTTAGTCTTGCCTAAATTTTGCGCGTGATCATACAATGAGCGTGAGGATAGATCATCCACCCCTTATCCTTGTCAGAAAGGAGCGTGCGATGGTCGGCAAATGGATCTACTACCAGATGGAGGAGGGAGCGGTCGCCCCCGTCCCCGAGGCGCCCGTGGAGGAAGCGGCCCCGACTCCGACGCCAGCTCCCGCCAAGCCGGCTAAGAAGGCGGCAACCAAGAAGCCCGCCAAGAAGGCGGCAGCCAAGAAGCCCGCCAAGAAGACAGCGGCCAAGAAGCCGGCTAAGAAGGCGGCGGCCAAGAAGCCCGCCAAGAAGGCGACGACCAAGAAGGCCGCTCGGAAGTAGTCAAAGCCCCCCGGCGTCAGACCAAACCCCTAGAAGCCGGCGGCGCCCCCGCGAGGGGGCGCCTCCGGATTTTTCCCCGGGTCGCGAGCGCTTTGATGGGGGTCACTCCATTCGGTAATGGTTCGTGGGGTGTGGCCCCCCGTCGGCCGTCCGCACCCCGCGAAGAAACCGATTTCCCCCTTCCCCGTGTGGCTTTGCCGCACGGGGAAGGGGGTGGGGAAATTCTCCTCATTGCGTAACCTCTTTGAATTTTCGATATTTGGAGCCCGCCACTATTGAAAGAAGCGGCCGCCCACTTTGATCATAAGATGACAAATTTTTTGTTGCAAACGCGTGTTGCGAACTCGATGTGGACCAGCCGGGAGGTTTCGCCTACAGCCCTCGTGCGGAGCAAACCCCTCCCCACGGCCCTTTGGGCCGCGGGGAGGGGGAAAGTTGAATGATTTTGGGTGGGTGGGGCCGCCTTCGGCGGCCCCATCCCAAAATCCCCCCACATGGAGGAAACGGTTGGCGGACTGGTCCGGCAGGTCCTTTTCACCATCGTAGCGTTTATCTTACACCGACCGTTTCCCCTCGGCGTTTAGAATTCACAGCAAAGGTTTGCAATAACCCAGCAACGAAAATTTATTATCTTCTACCTTGTAAACGAAGACGAAAGCCAGCGTGTTCGGGCATCGATAAGCCCTGATCCAGCATAGGAGTTACGCACTTGGTTTCCTCATAGGGGCGGAGCCGGGCGGCCAAAGGCGCCCAGCTCCCCTCCAAAAACCGTTTTCCTCCCCCTCCCCACGGTCCTTGGGGCTGCGGGGAGAGGGGAAATAGGGCCCCTCTGCCTCTTCCTGCAGGCTCCGAACGGCATAGATTATGGAGAGGCAGTAGGAGTCTCCGTTGGAATAGGAATCCCGGTGGGTGTCGGCGTCCCCCGCGGCGGCACGTAGAGAGGTTGCCCGGCGGTTAGCACCGGGCTCGTCAAGCAATTGGCATGCATCAACAGATAAAGGGGAACCTGGAAACGCGCTGCCAGCCGATAGAGGGTCTCCCCTGGTTGCACCGTGTAAAGCTCCCAATCCGATGGGGGACCGCACGGGGTCGGGTTCGGGGTGGAGGTAGGGAGGCGCACCGGCAGATACACCCGCTGGCCAATAAACAACGCCGGTCCGCGCAAGCAGTTGGCCTCCAGAAATCGCGGAAGGGAGATCCCGGCCAGGGTCGCCAGCCGGAAGGCCGTGTCCCCCGGCTGCACCCGGTAGGGGGCCCAATCCGCCGGCGGCCGGCAGGGGGTCCGGGTGGGGCTGGGCAAGGGCGTTGGGGCTGGCACCGATGGGGTCGGAGAAGGAGAAACGGTCGGCGGCTGAGTGGGGGAAGGCGATCGGGGTAGCGTGGTAGGCGCGGGGAGGAACGGAGTCGCCACAACCCGCTCTTGGGTCACCGACGCCTGGGGGCTCCTGCTGCGTCTTGGTTCGAGAGGGCGCGGTCGGATCTCCGCCGTGGCCGTCCAGAGGGCCCCGATCAGAATCCATCCCAGCAGCAACAGGGCCAGGATCTGTCCCAAGACACTCTTCCACGCGCTCATCCTTCCCCGATTCTCCTTGAACTCCGCTCAAAAGTCCACTCCCGGGATACGGGGGCGGTTCCTTCCAAGGGCGTGAATGCTCCGATCGCCTTGCGAATGCGGATCACCCGACCTCTATCAGGCATCCACCAAGGGTACCGTTTCGTGACGCATCGTCATCGATTTCACCCCGAAGGGTTCCATCGATGACCGGTCCCTTCCTGCTTCATCGACCCATAGCTCGTCGACCGGACCTGGAGGCCCGTTCCGCCGCCAGAGGGATCTCCACAGGCCAACGGG
>NZ_JBHOQJ010000026.1:0-10075 GCF_042408365.1 Thermoflexus sp. | reverse complement strand
GGGGGGCGGCCTGCGCCAGCCCCCCAGCTGTTGACCCCCATCCGCGGAGACAGGCGCTCAGAACGCCGGCCCGCCCAGAAGGCGCTCGATCTCCTCCTTGTGGCGGGTCTCGTCCTCCGCGAACATCTCCAGGGTGGCCTTCAGACCGATGTCGCCCACAGCCTCGGCCTGAGCCGCCCGCTCCCTATAACCGGCGATCGCCTCGAGCTCGAACTTCAGGGAATCCTCCAGGACCCCCCGCCAGTCAAAGACCTCGGTGGGTGTCTGGGGCTGGATCTTCGGCGTACCTCCCAGCGCAACGATCTTGTCTGCCAAGTACATGGCGTGCTTCACTTCATCAGCGACTTCCTTCTGCAGGAGCTCCCGCACCTCGTGGCCTGCGAGGCCTTTCAGCACGCTGGCGTGGCGAATGTAGCGGAGGATCGTGTTCAGCTCCGCGTTGAGATCCCGGTTCAATCCTTCGATCAGCTGGGCCAGCTTCTCATCCATCGCAACCCCCTGTGAAGGAGAGTTATGAAACTTTGCGTTGCTCCTGCAACGCAAAGGCGTTCCTGCTGGAAGTGTGGAGAGGGCGAAGAGCCCGCCGCTGAGCGACCTCCCCGCCCCGAGCCCCTTAGAAGAGAAAGTTTTAAGCTGAGCCCATCGCCAGAAGCTGGATCCAGCACCTGCCCGTTGGGAGGGATCGCCGCAACACGGTGAGCGGGCGCGTTGCCCTTCATTTTGACCCCTCCCGGAGAATCCGTCGGAGCACCGCCGGCATGATCCCTCCGTGCCGGTAGTATTCCACCTCCACCGGGGTATCCAAGCGGGCGATCGCCGTGAAGGTGAGCTCGCTGCCGTCAGGTCGGCGGGCTCGCACGGTCACCTCCTGCCGAGGCCGCAGCCCGGCCGCGATCCCCTCAATGTCATAAACCTCAAAACCGGTCAGGCCCAGTGTCTCCCGGTTCTCGCCGGGCCGGAACTGCAACGGTAACACACCCATCCCGACCAGGTTGCTGCGGTGGATTCGCTCGAAGGACTCGGCGAGCACCGCCTTCACGCCCAGCAGCGCCGTCCCCTTGGCCGCCCAATCCCGGGAGGATCCACTCCCGTATTCTTTGCCCGCGATAATGATCAACGGGATCCCCACCTCCTGATACCGCATCGCCGCCTCATAGATCGTCATCTTCTCGCCGGTTGGGTGGTAAACGGTGTAGCCTCCCTCCGTCCCGGGCACCAGCATGTTCTTCAGGCGGATGTTGGCGAAGGTGCCTCGGATCATCACCTCGTGGTTGCCCCGCCGAGCCCCATAGGTGTTGAAGTCCGCCGGCTGGACCCCTCGGGCGATCAGGTACTGGCCGGCCGGGCTGTTGACAGCGATGCTCCCTGCGGGCGAGATGTGATCCGTGGTGATCGTGTCACCCAACAGCGCCAACACCCGCGCCCCTCGGATATCCCGGAGCGGCGGCGGCTCCAGGGCGAAATCCAAGAAGAACGGAGGTTCCTGAATGTAGGTTGAATCCGGATCCCATTCGTAGAGCTCGCCCTCCGGGACCGGAAGGCTCTTCCATTGCTCATCGCCCTCAAAGACGCGGGCGTAGCGAGACCGGAATATCTCGGGGTCCAGGCTCTCGCGGATCGTCCGCTGGATCTCTTCCTGAGAGGGCCAGATATCCCGCAGGAAGACCGGCTGGCCGTTCGGATCCACGCCTAGAGGTTCTGTCTCGAAGTCGATATCGATGCGGCCGGCCAGGGCGTAGGCGATCACCAGCATGGGGGATGCCAGGTAATTCGCTCGTACCAGCGGATGGATGCGGGCCTCGAAGTTGCGGTTGCCGCTCAACACGGCCACCGCCACCAGGTTGTGATCTCGGATCGCTTTAGCGACCGGCTCGGGGAGGGGACCGCTGTTGCCGATACACGTGGTGCATCCAAAGCCCACCACGTGGAAACGAAGGGCCTCCAGATACGGCAGGAGGTTCGCCCGACGTAGGTAATCCACCACCACCGCCGACCCAGGAGCCAGGCTGGTCTTCACGTAGGGCTTCACCGTGAGGCCCCGCTTCACCGCGTTGCGAGCGAGCAACCCTGCCCCCACCATCACGGACGGGTTCGAGGTGTTCGTGCAAGAGGTAATGGCCGCGATCACCACGGAGCCATGCCCCAGGGCCACCGTCTGGCCATCCATGCTCACCCAGGTGGCGGGGGCAGACGGCGCGACGGCCTGGGCCACCGGTGCCGGTGCAGTCGCGCCCCCCTCCCCTTCCAGCCGACCGACCGCCTGGGTGTTCGCCGAGTTCGAGGGGGGGAGCATCGCCGCAACGCTCTCCCAGAACTGGCGTTTCACCTCCCGCATGGGAACTCGATCGTGGGGCCGTCGCGGGCCAGCCAGCGTGGGCTCTATGGCCGACAGATCCAGCTCCACCACATCGGTGTACATCGGATCCGGGCCTCCGCCGTCATAGAACAGGCTCTGGGCCTTGGTATAACGCTCCACGAGATCCACCAGCTCCGGATCCCGCCCTGTGCCCCGGAGATACGCCAGGGTCTCCTCATCCACAGGGAAGAACCCGCATGTGGCCCCATATTCCGGCGCCATGTTCGCGATCGTCGCCCGATCCGGCAGGCTGAGGGCCCGCAGCCCTGGCCCGAAGAACTCCACGAACTTGTCCACCACCCCCTTCTTGCGAAGGACTTGGGTGATCGTGAGGACCAGGTCGGTGGCGGTGGCTCCCTCTGGAAGGCGACCCACTAAGCGGACCCCAATCACCTCCGGGATGCGGATGTAGTAAGGCTGGCCCAGCATCACCGCTTCGGCCTCAATACCTCCCACACCCCAACCCAGCACCCCTAGGGCATTGATCATCGTGGTGTGGGAATCGGTGCCCACCAGGGTATCTGGGAAGGCAACGACTTCACCGTCTACCTCGCGGGTCTGGACCACCTTCGCCAGGTATTCCAGGTTGACCTGGTGGACAATCCCTGTGCCAGGGGGGACCACGCGGAAGTTCTGGAAAGCTTTTTGGGCCCAGCGGAGCAGAGTGTAGCGCTCGCGGTTTCGCTCGAACTCTTTCTCCACGTTCAGACGGAACGCCAACTCCGTCCCGAAGAAATCCACCTGGACGGAGTGGTCGATCACCAGGTCTACCGGCACCAGCGGGTTGATCCGCCGGGGATCCCCGCCCAGGCGCTTCACGGCCGCACGCATGGCCGCCAAATCCACCACCGCCGGGACGCCGGTGAAGTCCTGGAGGAGCACCCGCGCGGGCATGAAGGGGATCTCCCGGTCCGGCAGGTCTTTGGGCTGCCAACGGGCCAGCGCCAACACGTCCTCTTCCGTGACCAATTGCCCATCACAATGCCGGAGGGTGTTCTCCAGAAGGACACGGATGGAGAACGGCAGGCGGGCCGGATCGCCCACGCCCAAATCGGCCAGACGGCCGAGCCGGTAATACCGCACCGCCCCCGCTGCGGTCTCCAACGTCCCCTTCGCACCGAACGGATCGCGTTGGCTCATTGTTCCCTCACCTCCGAAGCGCTGGGTTCATGAGGGGCACTTGAAAGCGCGCCGAGGCACGCCCAACTGTATAGGTTCTCTGTTATCGTAACACGGTTTCTCCCTCTCGCAAAGGTTCCGTAGTTTTAACGGCTTGCACATTCCATTGGTGGAAGCAAGAATGGCTGGCAGCCTGACCATCCCTTAAGAGGAGACAGCCCGCTCGACGGGCCGCCTTGTCGGGCGAACGAAAGGGTCCTGGGAGTCCTACATTCCCCTTTATAAACCCCATCCTAGGAGGCGAGCGATGTCTCGGATTCGATGGTTCGGACCGGTTCTGCTGCTGATCAGCGCATGTGCGGGAAGAACACCGACGATCTCCCCGCCTCCCACGTCCCTCCTGACCGCTCCAGCAACGGAGACGGCGGCCCCATCGCCCCTTGCGCCCCCGACGCCAACTACACCGCCCACACCGGCGGCTTCGCCGACCCCCTCGGCTTCCACCTCATGCGCCGCCCCAACCATCCCGGTTCACGGCGGAGCGGTCCGGGCGGCTGAAGGTTGTCTCCACGTGCACCTGGAGCCCAACCAGGTCTGGGAGAAAGACGGGTTCGATTTGGCCGCCGCGGTGGGCTACGTAGGGCCTCAACCACCGTGCGCTGCCTTCTACCTGAAGATTTCTTGGCAGGTCACCGCAGGGAACGGCGCTGGGGTGAAGTGGACCATGGTCCGTCAGGGGGAGGAGATCCAGACGGGCCAGGGGAGCAGCGGGGAGGATGGGGGCGGATGCGGGTTCTATCGGCTGCATAACAACAGCGGGGGGCCAATCGATGTGGACGTGCGGGTGGCGGTGGATCTGATGTATTAGAAACCTTCCATGGCCATCCTCTAGATTGGAACCATCTCAGCCTGGCAATATTTGGTGCGGAGCTCCCACGAAGAGGCCAAATGGCCCCACCCTATGGATCCCTCTCCCCCCGGCCCAGAGGGCCGGGGGGAGAGGGATAAAAAATTATTTCGGGGCAGAGCTGCGCGCCTCTGGCGTGCGGCTCTCCCCCCAAAGCCTCCAGGAGGAAACCCCCATGGAAACGCCCATATCCGTATTGCGTTGCGTTATGAACGGCTGAATAGGTACTCCGTAACTTAACTCAGAAACCGGCCCGCTGGCTACCAACGATTGCCCAAACCTCGGCGATAAAACTCCTCAGGTCATCTAACCCCGTCTGCAAAATCTCATAAACCCGGCGTGGCTCTACCTCATGGTATAAGTGGACGACCAGATTCCGAAACCGAACCATTCGGGGATCAGCCGGTACCCGCCCGGAAATCCTCCGGAAGGCTTCGAAGCATCTCTAAGCGCGCAAGAGAGGTCTCAATGTGCTGAATCCGCTCCCGAATTCGCGGGAGGTCATATTCCATATGCCTCCTCCAGCGCCCGGTCATAGTCTCGATAGACCGCCCGCAGGTCCGGCTCGTAGTCCATGTAGCGAATGATGGTCTCCTCAATGAAATCGGAGGCCCGGATTGGGTCTCGCTCGTAGATCAGGAGGCCGCCGATGGCCCGGTAGCGTAGCAAGAGATGAGCGCGGTTCGGGTTGATGATATCCACCCGCTCCATCCCCAACGCCTCCTCGGCGGCAGCGCCCACGTCCAGCTCCTCCTCCAAAGAGGGATCCCGATCAAACAGCACATCCAGGTCTACGTCGCTTTCCGGGGAAAGGTATCCGATCCCTACTTGGCTTTTCACGTTTCGACCTCCCCTGGTATCTGTGGAGGACCTCTCTACCGGGATGCGAATGGGCATCGGGCTAGGGTTAAATATGGATCGCCGCCCCCACAGCCGCGTGGGCAACCTCGACAAGGACCTCGCTGAGGGTCGGATGGGCGTGGACCGATCGGACGATCTCCTCGGGGGTGAGCTCGGCAGTCCGTGCGAGGACCATCTCGGGGAGCAGCTCCGTGACCTCGGGGCCGATCATATGGACCCCCAGGATCTCCCCATATTTCGCATCCACCACCAGTTTCACGAAACCTCCATGCTCGCCGAAGGCCAGGGCCTTCCCGTTGGCCTGGAAGGGGAACTTGCTCACTTTCACAGAATAACCCTGCTCCCGGGCCTGTTTTTCCGTGAGCCCCATGGAGGCGATCTGGGGGCGGCAGTAGATGCAGCGCGGCACGGCCAGATAATCGAGGGCCGGTGGCACGGATCCTTTCCCCTCCTGTGCGGCGATGTGCTCCACCGCCACAATCCCCTGAGCTGAGGCCACATGGGCCAGGGGCAGCTTCCCAGTCACGTCGCCGATGGCGTAGATGTTGGGCACCGAGGTCTGCAGGTAATCGTTCACCGTGATGGCCCCTCGCTCCACCTGCACCCCCACGGCCTCCAGACCCAAGTTCTCCACGTTAGGCTGCACACCGATCGCCACCAGCACCGTCTCCGCCTCCACGGTCTTCCCGCCAGCCTCTACCGCTACACCGCCGTTTGCCGATCGCACAGCGTCCACCCGAGTGTTCGTCATGAAACGGATCCCCATCCGGGTGAACTGCTTCTCCAGCTCCACGCTGATCTCCTCATCCTCCAACGGCGCCAGATGGGGGAGCATCTCGATCAGGGTGACCTCGGCGCCATAAGCCCGAAAGAGATAGGCGAACTCCAGCCCGATGGGTCCAGCGCCGATGATCACGATGGACTGAGGGGCTTGTTTCAGCTCCAACGCCTGGCGGTAAGTGATCACCCGAGGTGGGTCGATCGAGAGACCGGGCAGCAAGCGGGGCCGCGCCCCGGTGGCCAGGACAATGTATTTCGCCTCCAACACCCCCTCGAACTTTTGTCCCCCGACAGCTACCCCTTGGGTGGGGTGCACCTCAACCTGGTGGGCCGAGCGCAGTTTCCCCTCCCCTTCATAGACATCGATCCGGTTTTTGCGCATCAGGAACTGAACGCCTCGCACCAGGCGGTCGGCCACCTGACGGCTGCGCTGATAGGCGGCCTCGTAGTTCACCTTTAGGTTCTCAAAGGAAAAACCGAACTCATCCCCCCGGCTCAGCAGTTCGATCACCTCTGCATTGCGCAGCAGCGCCTTGGTGGGGATGCAGCCCCAGTTAAGGCACACACCCCCAAGGTGCTCCCGCTCCACCAGCGCCGTCTTCAGCCCCAGCTGCGCCGCCCGGATCGCGGCCACGTAACCACCAGGCCCACCGCCGATGATGACCACGTCATACTGCGCCATGGAAGCCTCCTTCCCTTGCGGAGATTCATAACGCATCATGCGATCAGGAAAACCTCACAAAATATGGAGCCGCCCCCTATCAACCGGGCCCGAGCGGCCCGATCCCTAGGGCTGCTTCCCTCCCCCACCGAAAGCTCTCTTCACCCCCCGGCTGCCAGACGGGCCTTGAGCTCAGAGATCACTTGAACCGGCGTCGGGTCGATCGCGTAGGCGAGCGCCAGGTAGACGCTGATGAAATCTCCGAGGAGGATCAAGGAGAACACCTGGGCGATGCGGCTCTCACCGCGCCCGGTGAAAAGATCCGTATTCACCCCTTGACGCATGAACAGTTCCCGGGTGATACGGACCCGCAGCGCGTTGCGCGGATGGTCCGAGGGTGCTGTCAGGAAAAGGGCGATCAGATGCGGCAGCAGCTCGGAAGGGAACTCCGTCCCCACGATCGTGTTATGATCCGCCTCCGGCAGGGCCTCGAAGACGGCCGCCGCCTTCGCGTTTTCATTAATCTGGGTCTTCCAGCGACGCGCGACCTCCGCGAGGGGTCCCGCGCCGAAGATCACAGGGATGCGTCCGATCAACTGGCCGGCCATCCGTTTGGCCGGGTTGCGAACGGTCGGCACCTCTGGGGCCATCTGGGCGGCATCCTCCTGCAACCGGGCCGCCGCCTCCTCGATGGCGGCCCGTGCATCCGGGATCAGGCCCAGACGGTGGAGCAAACCGAGAAGGATCGAGAAGGAGTACCCCAAGGCCGCCCGTGGCTGCCCCACAGGCTCAAAACGGAAGAGAGGGACCTCCCATTCCTGGGCCCATGCCGCCAGCCGCCCGCCCGTAGCGATCGCGGCCAGCGCGCACCCGCGCTTCCGCGCCGTCTCAAAGGCTTCGAGGGTCTCCTCCGTTTCCCCGGAGTAGCTGGAGCCGATGACCAGCGTGCGAGGCCCCTGGGCGAAGGCGGGCAGGGCGTAATCTCGTACCACCGTCAGGGGGATCGGACAGTCCGCTTCAACCAGGGCGGCCACCAGCGAGGCCCCAATGGCCGACCCACCCATCCCAGCGATAACGACATGGTCGAAGGCGGACGCCGACCATCCCGAAGGCAACGGCGCGCGCATCGCCAGCTCCCAACCCGCCTGCAACTGTCGGGGGAGATCGGCCACCAGGTCGAGCATCCGACCGGCGTCCAGAGCCCGCAAGCGTGGCACGTCATCCAAATGAATCATCGCTTTGCCTCCAGGACAACTTTCAGCCTTGTGAGCACCCACCGCTGATACATCATCCGAGCTGCCTGTTGCACCAACAGGATTTTAGTAGGCCTCACGCTGCGAAAGCAATACCGAGCGGAATCACGCTCGATTGCTTCGCCTGCGCTCTGTTGCTCGCACTGGAAAAATTAATCCGGAAACGCCGACATCAAGACGCACTGGAGGAGTGAATGCTCCCTCCTCCCTTTCTCCCCCTACGCCCTCGGCATCTGTCCTCGGCAATCCGGGAGAAGTTCGGATCCTCCTCTCACTAACACCCCGGCACACGCGGTAGAATGTAGCGCAGCGTGATGTAGACAAAGGTGGGAAACTTCCCTTACGCCTGTTGATACCTCGGATCCACCTCGATGATCAGCCCTGCCCCTTGAGCGCGAATGATCAACTCCTTCTGCTCGGTGCGGACCAGGGCCCATTCCCGGCTCTTCGCGTTCACTAGCCGCCATCCCTGAGCCTCCAACGCCCTTCCATAACGCGTCATCGCCTCTTGAGCAGGAAGCGTCGTCCTAAAAACGATATAAACCCCCTCTGCCCTGATCGGCCCTTTTTCCCCGCATCGATCACCGTTACCAGCTGGAAGCCTCCCGGTTGGGGGAGCTCCCGCAAACCCTGATCCAGGCCAGCTTGGGTCCGATGCATGATGGGCCAGTCCTATAGATAAGGCGCTTCCAACACCCAGGCACAGGCCACCCGCCCCAGAAAACAGATCCCGACCAACCCCAGAACCCCTAAAAGCAGAGCGAAGCGTCAGCTCATCGCCCTTTCCGATCCACCCCCACATATTCACAAAACAGAAACCGAGCAAGGGCTATCGCCCTTTGCCGAATTCTCGGTTCAGGATCTGGGCAAGACGTTCCGGCTCATCGGTGATGATCGCTTTGACACCCCATCGGATCAGGCGCTGCGCCTCCTCCGCCTCGTTCACGGTCCACGCCACCACTGAGTATCCACGCTGCCAGCACCAACGAACGGTGCGCTCGTCGATCATCGAGAAATGCAGGTGGCGGGCCTGATGGGGGACCAGAAAAGCCAGCCAGGCCCGACGCAAGGGGAGAGGCAGATCGGGACCCACCAGGAGCCCCCGGGGGATCTCGGGCGCTAGGCGCCAGGCCCAGCGCAGGGCTAGCGGATTGAACGAAGAAAGCAACACCCGCTCCGACAGGCCATACCGGCGAACCCGCCCCACTACCGACTGGACCAATCCCCTCCCCCAATCCTGGAACGCCTTCAGCTCGATGTTGTAGCGAACCCGATCCCCAAAAGCCTCAAAGACCTCATCCAGCGTGGGGATCCGCTCGCCCGCGAAGCGAGGATCGAACCAGGCGCCGGCGTCCAGGGCCTTCAGCTCTGCAACCGTCTTCTCCCAGACCCGCCCGGAACCGTCCGTGGTCCGATGGAGATGGACGTCGTGAAGCACGACGGGGATCCCATCGCGGGACAGGTGAACATCCAGCTCGAAGCCATCGGCGCCCAGCTCCAGCGCCAGGCGGAAGGCCGCCATGGTGTTCTCCGGGGCGATCCGACTGGCCCCTCGATGCGCCAGGTTGAGCGGGCGATCTGTTCGGAAAAAGGCTATCGGGAATCCCCCTCAAGGTCTCAACGTTTAGGCCCCACAGCGCCTGTGGATCTTGAGGAGCGGGGAGCCATCGTTTGGGACCAGGGTGTGCCGAACCCTACGCAGACGTTACCACCGCTCGCCCCAGTTGACCCAGGCCAGCCAGGCGGCCAGGAGGGCAGCGCTGATGGAGGTGGCGGGGATCAGAAGGTCACCCCCGGCGGGGAGTGACCCTCTGGCCGTGAAGGCCAACAACATCGCGGTGGCCACGGTCCACCCGGCCGCCGAACCGATCAATCCGGCCAGGAAAATCCGAATCCAACGCACACGGGAAGGCGGCAGCATGAGATCCTCCCCCTTGTCTTCAGTGTGATCCATTGTGGGCAAGTTGATGGAGGATCGCAAGCGATGGGTTTCCTCATGGCGGAGCCATTCGCTTCCCCCTCAAATACTGTAGGTAGAAAGCAACGTAACTATTCAGTCGTTCTCACGCAATGCCCATACGGATGTAGGCGGTTTCTTCCTGGGGGCTTTGGGGGCTGAGCCGCGCGCCTTCGACGCA
>NZ_JBHOQJ010000284.1:0-16380 GCF_042408365.1 Thermoflexus sp. | reverse complement strand
CCCTACAATAGGCGCCCTATCGGGCCAGGCCCAAGGCCTGCTTCCTGCAGGATGTGACCGTGTTGCTTTGTTGGGACGATGAAACGTCCTATGGAGGTAGGCCGCGTAAGCGGCCCACCCCCACAGGAATTCCACGAATCGAAAGCTCGTCCCCATGAGTTGGGGGTTGTTGGCAAACCCTTGCAGGGAATTCGAAACGCCGAGGGCCAGGGGAAAGGAGGGGGGCTTGCCCCGCACGAGGGCTGTCGACGAAACCTCCCGTCCGGTCCACATCGAATCCACCGCACGCGTTCGCAACAGCGCATTGTCGGCGTCCCGAATTCGGGTGAACCACACGCTACCTACCGGGCTGGGGATCGGAGGCCCCCGGCCCCGCTGATCCCATCCACATCGAGGAGGGAACCATGACGACGACCCGCTGGGAGATCCGCGTGGACGAGGCCAACCCGGAGGATGAGATCCCGCTGACCGAGAACGCCCGCGTCGTCCTGGAGCGCCGGTACCTGCGCAAGGGGCCCGACGGGAAGCCCGCCGAGACCATCCCCCAGATGTTCCGCCGGGTCGCCCGGGCCGTCGCCGAGGCCGAGAAGGAGCTGGGCGGGGATCCGGCGTTGTGGGAGGAGCGTTTCTACCGGATGCTCACCGCCCTCCGGTTCCTCCCCAACTCCCCGACCTTCACGGGGGCGGGGACCCCGCTGGGGCAGCTGGCGGCGTGTTTCGTCCTTCCCTTGGAAGATGACATGGGCAAGATCCCGGGCGGCATCTTCCAGACGCTGCGGGACGCGGCCCTGATCCAGCAGACCGGCGGCGGGAACGGCTTCTCGTTCTCCCGCCTGCGCCCGAAGAACGCGGTCGTCGTCTCCTCGATGGGCCGCGCCACCGGCCCCGTGGGCTTCCTGCGGGTTTACGATCGGGCCTTCGGCGAGATCGCCCAGGGCGGCTCCCGGCGGGGCGCCAACATGGCCGTGCTGCGGGTGGACCACCCGGACGTCGAGGAGTTCATCACCTGCAAGACCGACGAGAACGCCATCACCAACTTCAACATCTCGGTGGGCATCACCGACGCCTTCATGCGGGCGGTGGAGAACGACGAGGAGTGGGAGCTGCGCTTCCCCGACGTGCTGCACCCGGCGTACCGGAGCTTCCGGGGGACCTTGGAAGATGCCGAGCGGGCCGGCATCCCCATCAAGGTCTACAAGCGGGTGCGGGCGCGGGAGCTCTTCCGCAAGATCGCGACCCAGGCCCACCATAACGGCGAGCCCGGCGTCCTCTTCCTGGACACCGCCAACCGCTCGAACCCGGTCCCTCACCTTTACACGCTGGAAGCCACCAACCCGTGCGGTGAGCAGTGGCTGGGGCCTTACGAGAACTGCTGTCTGGGATCGGTGAACCTGGCGCGCCACGTGAAATACGTGAACGGCCGGGCGGAGGTGGATTGGGAGAAGCTGCGGGAGACGGTGGAGTGGGCCACCCGTTTCCTCGACGACGTGGTGCAGGCCAACCAGTACGTGCCCGCCGTCCCGCAGCTCCGGGAGGCCGCCCACCGGACCCGGCGGATCGGCCTGGGCTTTATGGGGCTGGCGGACCTCATGTATCACCTGCGGATCCGTTACGGCTCGGAGGAGGGGCAGGAATTCGCCGCCCAGGTCACCGAGTTCATCCGCTACCACGCCATGCGGACCAGCATCGAGCTCGCCAAGGAGCGCGGGCCCTTCCCGGCCATCCAAGGGAGCATCTACGACCCCGAGGACCTGAAGTGGGAGCCGCCGCGGCCGCTGAAGCCCTACACCCGCGACTGGGGCCGGCCGCCCCTGGACTGGGGCGCCATCGTGGAGGGGATCCGCCGGTACGGGATCCGCAACGCCGCGCAGCTGACGGTGGCGCCCACCGGATGTCTGGTGGCCGGAACGATGATCGTGACCGATCGAGGGTTGTTGCCGATCGAGGCGCTGGGAGATCCACGGGGACCCCAATGGCAGGATGTGGATTGGATGGTTGCCTCCGAGGGCGGGCCGCGGCGTGCCACCCAGTTTTACGTGAACGGCGTCGCCCACACCTTACGGGTCATCACCCGACGAGGGTATGTGCTTCAGGGCACGGATGGACATCGCATCCGGGTCTGGGAGAACGGGAGCTGGGTGTGGCGACGCCTGGACGAGTTGCAGCCGGGCATGTGGGTTCCGCTGATGGCGGGCATGATCGGAGCGCCGCAGGAGGTGGAGCTCGACGTTTCGGTCGGCGACGATCCGCGACGCAGGGAGATCCAGCTCCCGAGGAAGGTCACCCCCGAGCTGGCATATCTGGTAGGTTTCTTTATGGGCGACGGCAACCTGAAACAGCGCTCGTTGCGATTCAGCGTTTCGGAGCCCGAGTTAAAGGAAGCGCTGATCCGACACATTCGGCGGGTTTTTGGGGTGGAACCTCGCGTCCTGCGTGATCCTCGAAGTAAGCATCTCTGGAGCGTGGAGATCCATTCCAAAAGCCTTGTGGAGTTCTGGAGGAAGAATCAGTTCAACAAGCTGGCGCCGCAGCCCAACCATCAGGGCAAGGGCTATCGACCCCACGTTCCGATCAAAATCCTTCAGACGAACAACCCCCAGATTTATGCTGCCTTCCTCGCGGGCTTGCTGGACGCAGATGGGATGATTCAAAGGGATCACCTGATCGCCTGGAGCACGACCTGTCAGGAGTTCCACGAGCAAATCAAAACGATGCTGCTCGCCTTGGGCATCCTCACCACCTCGGATGTTCAAGCCACGGGTTTATCCCGGGCGCCTCTCTATCGCCTGTGGACAGCCCACGCGGAGGCCACATCCCAGCTGCTCCGACAGCTGCCGCTCCT
This sequence comes from Thermoflexus sp., assembly GCF_042408365.1. Lineage (GTDB taxonomy): Bacteria > Chloroflexota > Anaerolineae > Thermoflexales > Thermoflexaceae > Thermoflexus. Next base: position 13,538 of record NZ_JBHOQJ010000284.1, on the reverse strand, counting down.
CCAGCGTGTGCGCGTTCCGAATCCAAATGGCCATGTCCGTCGCCCTGCGCTCCGGGATACGATACCGTTAGGTGAACGGGAGTCGGGGTTGCTCCTTTCGATCGCCAATGGTGAGAAGGAACGGATGCGAGTCCGAGCATGGCGACAGCATGGGACAAGCAATCGGGGGGCGATAACCGCCTTCGTTCGAGCCCATCGGCAGGAGCTTCTGGAAGCGGATTTGACGGGCCTGATCGAGGCCGTGGAAAATCCGATCTTCTATGATGAGATCGTGGCGATCGAGGACGGCGGCTGGCGGGAAACTTACGATCTCTCAGTTCCGGGCACGCACGCCTATGTGGCGAATGGCTTTGTGAGCCACAACACCATCTCCACCGTCGCCGGGTGCGAGGGCTACGGCTGCGAGCCGGTCTTCGCCCTCGCCTACATCCGCTACGTCCACGAGGCGGAGGGCCGGCTGGAGCTGCGCTACGTCAGCCCCCTCTTCATGCGCGCCCTCCAGGAGGCCGGCCTCGATGAGGCGGCGCGGGCCCGGGTCATCGAGGAGGTCCTGCGCAAGGGCACCTGCCAGCACATCCAGGAGCTGCCCGAGTGGATCCGCCACACCTTCGTGGTCGCGCAAGATCTGACCCCCGAGGAGCACGTCTGGATGCAGGCCAGCATCCAGGCCTTCGTCGACAACAGCATCTCCAAGACCATCAACTTCCCGGAGACGGCGACCGTGGAGGACGTCGAGCGGGCGTACCTTCTGGCCTGGAAGCTGGGCTGCAAGGGGCTGACCGTCTACGTGGCGGGGTCCCGCCAAAAAGAAGTATTGGAGACGCTGGAGACCAAGGAGAAGAAAGAGAGGCGGAAGGAGGAAACAGCCATGATGCCGGCGCAGCCGACGTTGCCCCAGCCGGTGGGCCCGACGGTCCGCCCCCGGCCCCAGAAGCTGACCGGGGTTACCTATCGGATCGCCACGCCGGTCGGGACGGCGTTCATCACCCTGAACGAGAACGGGGAGGGCCAGCCCTTCGAGGTGTTCCTGAACGTGGGGAAGGCAGGGTCGGACATCGCGGCGGTGGCCGAGGCCATCGGGCGGCTGATCTCGCTGCTTCTGCGGCTGCCCTCGCCGGTGCCGCCGGCCGAGCGGCTCCGCCAGGTGGTGGATCAACTGCACGGCATCGGCGGGGGGCGGGCCCTGGGCTTCGGGCCGGAGCGGGTGCGGAGCCTCCCCGACGGGGTCGCCCGGGTCCTGGCGGAGTATCTCGCGGAGCGGGGGCTGGAGGTGGCCCCGGCGCTGCCGGCCGCGGCCCAGCCGGCCCTCCCGTTGTGGGAGGCCCAGCCGGAAGGCGAGGAGGAGGCCGCGCGGCTCGGCCCGGTGGGGGACCTCTGCCCCCAGTGCGGCGAGGCCGCCCTCCTGGAGCAGGAGGGGTGCCGCACCTGTTACAATTGCGGGTATAGTGAGTGTTAAATCCCAGTGCGCTCGGCCTCACGGACGGAACGTAAACGTAGATGTAGGGGCGCCCCTGGTGGGCGCCCCTACAGGCATTCTCCACCGAAATTCCCTCTCGCAGGATCATCCCCGCGCGTTGGGGCGACCCCGGCGCCTTTCATCGCATAAAACCCACGTGGTTCAAGTAAAATCAACACAGATCTCCTGACGCGGAGGCGATCGAATGCGCAGCGTGGAGTGGCACAACGGCGTGCTGCGGCTGATCGACCAGCGCCGCCTGCCCCACGAGGTAGTGATCCTGGAGTGCGACACGCCTCAGGCCGTCGCCGAGGCCATCCGCACAATGGCCGTCCGGGGGGCCCCGGCGATCGGGGCGGCCGCGGCGTTCGGGATGGCCCTGGCGGCCCTGCGGAGCCAGGCGTCGGACCGGAGCGGTTTGTGGCGGGATCTGGAGGCGGCCGCGGCGCTGCTCAAGGCCTCCCGGCCCACGGCGGTGAACCTCTTCTGGGCGGTCGATCGGATGCTCCGACGGGCGGCCGACGAGAACCTGGAGGACCTCCAGGCCCTGCGGGACGCCCTGGTGGACGAGGCGATCCGGATCGCGGAGGAGGACGTGGAGACCAACCGCCGGATGGGCCGGTTGGGGGCGGCCCTGATCCGGGACGGCGATACCATCCTGCACCACTGCAACACCGGCGCCCTGGCCACCGTGGACTACGGCACGGCGTTGGGGGTGATCCGCACCGCCCACGAGCAGGGGAAGCGCGTCCACGTGCTGGTCGATGAGACGCGGCCCCGGTTGCAGGGCGCCCGCCTGACCGCGTGGGAGCTCCTCCAGCTCGGCATCCCCTTCACCGTGATCGCCGATGGCGCCGCCGGCTATTACATGCGCCGGGGGAGGGTGAACATCGTCTTGGTGGGGGCCGACCGCATCGCCGCCAACGGCGACGTGGCCAACAAGGTCGGCACCTACACCCTGGCCGTCCTCGCCAAAGAGCATGGGGTCCCGTTCTACGTCGTGGCGCCCACCTCCACCATCGACCCGAACACGCCGAACGGCGACGCCATCCCCATCGAGGAGCGGGACGAGCGGGAGGTCCTGGAGATCGAAGGGGTCCCGATCGCCCCCCGCGGGGCCCGGGCGGCCAACCCGGCCTTCGACGTGACGCCCGCCCGATACATCACCGGCATCATCACCGAGAAAGGGATCCTGTATCCGCCCTTCGACCTGCAGATCCGCCGGGTCCTGGGCCTTGAGTAAGTTGGCCGGCGGGTGGTTGCGGGGGCAGGCAGCGATTTCCTGGCGGGAGCTCTTGCATGTGGTTGCATTGCCCGTCCTGTGGCCACCGATGGCCTTACCTCCGTTTTGAGATCCGCTGCCCGCGCTGCGGCGGCGACTGGCTGGACATGGTTTATGATCTCCCGACGGTCCGCCGCCGCTGGGAGCAGATGCTCCCGAAGCGGCCGTTCACCATGTGGCGCTACCGGGAGTTGCTCCCGGTGCGGGAGGACCTCCACATCGTCACGATGGATGAGGGGGGGACCCCGCTGCTGCGCGCCGAGAACTTGGGCCTGATGCTGGGCCGCCCCCGCCTCTATGTGAAGGATGAGCGCCAGAACCCCACCGGGTCGTTCAAGGACCGCCAGGCCTCCCTGGCCATCTCCGTGGCGCGGGAGGCGAACCTGCGGGAGATGGTGGTGGCCTCCACCGGGAACGTGGCGATCTCCTACGCCGCCTACTGCGCCCGGGCCGGCATCCAATTGTGGGCGTTCCTGGTGAGCTCCGCCCCTTCGGACAAGATGCGCGAGGTGGCCCTGTACGGGGCGGAGGTCATCAAGGTGACGGGGACGTATGACCAGACCAAGCAGGTGGCGGCGCAGTTCGCGGAGCGGCGGGGGTTGTTCCTGGACCGCGGGATCCGGAGCCTGGCCGCCCGGGAGAGCATGAAGACCTTGGCGTTTGAGATCGCGGAGCAGTTGGGGTGGAGCGCGCCGGATTGGTACATCCAGGCGGTGAGCGGGGGGATGGGCCCCATCGGGGTTTGGAAGGGGTTCCAAGAGCTGAAGGCCATGGGGCTGGTGGATCGCATCCCCCGCATCGGGGTGATCCAGGCGGAGGGCTGCGCGCCCATCGTGGCGTCCTTCCGCCAGGGGCTGGAGCGGGCCCAGGTGGTTCAAACCCCCCGCACCCGGATCGCGACGTTGGCGACCGGGGACCCCGGCCCGGCCTACCCCGTGCTGCGCCGCATCGTTGCGGAGACCGAGGGGGCTATGGAAACCGTCAGCGACGAGGAGACCTATCGGGCGATGCATCTGCTGGCCAAGATGGAGGGCCTCTCGATGGAGCCCGCGGCGGCGGCCGCCTTCGCGGGGGCCTTCAAGCTGATCGCCGCCGGGCGCATCCGGCCGGACGAGACGGTGGTGATCAACGCCTCGGGCCATACCTTCCCGGTGGAGAAGTTCGCCCTGGGGGAGGGGTGGGTGTATGCCGTGGAGGCCCCGCCGGCTCCCTCCGAGGGGTTCCTGGCCGCCCTCGATCAGCTCGACCCCCGCAGCCGGCGGGTGCTGATCGTCGACGACGACCCCGACGCGGTCCGCTTGATCCGCCGCATCCTCCAAGCGCGGGGGACCTTCTACGTGGAGGAGGTTTACCGGGGCGACGAGGCGTTGGAGCGGATCCGGGCCCAACCGCCGGACGTGATCCTCCTGGATCTCATGATGCCGGGGATGGACGGCTTCGCCGTGCTGGAAGCCTTGAAGGCCGATGAGGCCCTGCGCCGCATCCCGGTTTTGGTGATCACCGCCCGGAGCCTGGCCCCGGAGGAGCGGGCCCGCCTCCGCCAACAGGCCTACGCGGTGCTGGAGAAGGGGACGTTCACCGACGAGCATTTGATCGAGGATATGCTGGCGGCCTTGCATGCTTCATAGCCGACTGGGCGGGCAGGGCATTCCCTCAGGTGTGCCGCGAAGCGCTCCGGGAGGGCCCTCCAGCTGCTGGGGAAAGCAGGGATAGCCACGTGAAGGGAGGCGGCGGGCGAGGCCTGCTGGATTTCCGTGGGGCCTGGAAGCCGCTGCCTCCGGGAGCCCGGGAGCGCACTCGCGGAGGGCAAGGGGTTCTCCACTCCTCCCGGGACGGCCGGCCTGCCCGCTCGGCGTCCCGAAGAGGCACCGCCCGCTCCTTGGGGAGAGCGCTTGGGGATCGGCCACGAAATGTATCGACGGAGGCGGGTGTGATAGCGCTCTTCATCCATCGGTCCGCGAAGCCTCCTCAGCTGCCCATTGGGCTCCCCCCTCCGCGTCGTTAGCCGATCCACCCGCTCCGTCTCCCGCCGCAAGGCCCCCATCTCCTCCCGGAAGGCGCAGCAGCTCCTCGGTCAGGATCAGCGCCCGCGGCTGTCCCAGCCGATCGGGGTGCGCTCGCAGCAGCGCCAGAAGATCCTGGAAAGCCTCTCCTGCATCGGGGTGGCAGTGGGCGTGGGCGCCGGGGTTGGCGGGGGGACGATCCGGAGGGGGGCAAGGGCCGGGCGGTGAAGCACCCAGATGCTGGCCAGGGTGGCTCCCAGCACGATGGCCTCCCGTAACGTCTGCCATCGGGAGCTCGCCCCCGAAGCGGCCGTCGGAGGTTTATCTAAAGCGCTCATCGGAGCGGATCCCATAGGGGCAGGCCTTGGGCCTGCCCCTATGCCACATAACGTAAGGGTCTCCTCGAAGGCAAGACCGCACCTCCAGGAAGATCCCGCTCCGGACGCCTCCCGGAGTTCGTTGAAGATAAGCGGGCTGCGCGTTTACAGCATCCCTTCCAGGACCCGTTCCAAGGCCATCGTGTGCGCGCAGGTCCCGCGATAGCGGAAGAAGTCGCAATCGCAGGTCCAGTTCCCCTCGTGGTAACGGACGTGATGGGTGTCGTTCTCGCCGCGGACGGTGACGGCGAAGGAGATGAAGCGGAAGCGATCCCGCTCCTCGGCGTAGCGCCGGGCCTTCTCGATCTTGCTGATCAGCGCCGAGTCCACGCTTAGACCTCCTGATCTGAGGTTTTACGGGCCTAGGAAAACCGCAACGATTCAGCCGTTCTCACCCAATGCCAGTACGGATATCGACGGTTTCCTCCTGAGGGCTTTGGGGGCCCTTCTGCCTCCTCACGAGAGCTCCGAACGAGATGGGACGGGCTGAATAGCTACAGAAAAACAAAACGGCACGTCAGCCCGCCGGCTGCGTGCCGTTTGAAATCGGCTCTCGGATGAAAGGAATTACACGCAAGGGGAACCTCCCGATCTGCGTGTCCAGATCCAGTATAGGCGGGTTTTGGAAAATTGTCAAAGCGCGCAGCGCTGCCATTTCGAAGCTATGGGAGGGGGCCTTGGGGGCGGGCGTCTTTGAGACATTCTTCACAAAGCGAGGGATTTCTGGTAAACTTGGGAACATCCTTCGAAGAAGGGAGGAAGCCAATGGGACGGCGGATCTTCATCTGGCTCGCATGGATGATCGGGTTCGGCGTAGGGGCGATCGGGTGCCAGCCCTCCTCGGGGGCGGGCCCGCTCCGAGTCCGCTTCGGCGCCCTGCCGATCCTCGATGTCCTGCCGGTGTATGTCGCCCAAGCTGAGGGCTACTTCACGCAGGCCGGCCTGGAAGTGGAGATCGTGCCCGCGGCTTCCGCGGCGGAGCGGGACCAGCTGATGCAGGCCGGGCGCATCGATGCGATGGTCAACGACACGGTCTCCACGCTCTTCTACAACAAGGAGAAGGCCCAGATCTATGTGGTCCGCATCGCGCGGCAGGGGTATCCTCAGGCGCCTCAGTATTTCATCCTGGCCAACAAGGATGCGAACATCAGCCGCCCGCAGGACTTGAAGGGGGTGGAGATCGCGATCTCCCAAGGGACGGTCATCGAGTATATGACGGATCGGATCCTGGAGCGGGCGGGGCTGAAGCCCGGGGAATATCGGACGGTGAACATCCCCCGCATCCCCGATCGGCTGCAGGCGCTGGCCGAGGGGCGGGTGAAGGCGGCCACCCTCCCGGACCCCTTCGCGACCCTGGCGATCCAGCAGGGGGCCAAGGTGGTGGCGGACGATCGGGAGGTCCAGTCGATCTCCCTGAGCGTGCTCAGCTTCCGGGCGGAGGTGGTGGAGCGGAACCCGGAGGCCGTGCGGCGCTTCCTGCAGGCGTGGGACCGCGCGGTGGCGGCGATCAACGCCAACCCGGATAAATACGCTGGGCTCCTCCCGGAGAAGCAATTGGTGCCCCAGCCGCTGGTGGGAACCTATCGGCTCCCCCCCTATCCGGAGCGCGCCATCCCCACCCGGGAACAGTTCGCCGATGTGATCGCCTGGGCGAAGGGGAAGGGATTAATTTCCGAGGATATCCCCTACGAGCGGCTGGTGCGGGAGATCCGCTGATGAACATTTTGCGGGCCGGGCGGCACACCGCCCGGCCCGCTTCGTTTCCCCCGTGAGGGAAGGGGAGGAGGTCCTCTAAAGCCTCACGCCGGCGGGAGGTATTTCCCCAAAATGGGGGCCAGATCGCGCCGGATCGACTCGGGGACCAACGAGAGGTCGGTGGCGAAGGCGTGTTGGAGGGCGCTCCCGCAGGCGCATGGCCGCTCGTCGGGGAGGATCCGGGCCAGGACGCGGATCGCCTCCTTGGCCAGGGCCACGTTCGCAGCCAGGCGCTGGATCACCATCTCCGCGGTCACCGGCTCCTCGCTTTCGTGCCACACATCATAATCCGTCACGTGGGCCATGGCCGCGTAGCAGATCTCCGCCTCCCGCGCCAGCTGGGCCTCCGGCACGGCGGTCATGCCGATGATATCCGCCCCCCACTGCCGCCACACCCGGCTTTCCGCCTTCGTGGAGAAACGCGGCCCCTCGATGGTGATGAACGTGCCCCCCTTGTGCACCGTGCCCCCCACGGCTTTCACCGCCTGGTAGACGTATTCGCTGAGATGGGGGCAGAAGGGGTCCGCCATCGAGATGTGGACCACCAGGCCGTTGCCGAAGAAGGTGTAGGGGCGTTTGCCTTTGGTCGCGTCGATCAGCTGGTCCGGGACGACCACGTGGCCGGGGGCGAACTCCTCCCGCAGGCTGCCGCAGGCGCTGACGGCGACGATCCGCTCGACCCCCAAGGTCTTAAGGGCGTAGATGTTGGCGCGGCTGTTGATCTCGCTGGGGGCGATCCGATGGCCGCGGCCATGGCGGGGGAGGAAAGCGACCCGCCGGCCCTCCAGCGTGCCGATGATGATGGCGTCGCTGGGATCCCCGAAGGGGGTGGAGATCCGCACCTCCTCCACATCTTGCAGGGCTTCCATCTGATAAAGACCGCTGCCCCCGATGATCGCGAGCTTCACCGGCTCCCGTGCCATGGAAGATCCCCTCTGGTGTAGGATGCCACTCTCTATGGTAATCCATGTCGTGTTCATTGGGTAGTGTGCGATCGGCCTTCGCCGATTGGGGTTTTGCGTCCGCGCGGGCGGACGCCGGGCGCGAAGCGCCATGGCCTATCGGCGTCGGCGCTCCTCCAGTTGACAGATTGGGGGATCTCGATAAAATATGGGGCAACACCATCCGGGTTTCGGTGAGCGGTCGCATGGCCTTTGAACGGGTGTTCCGGGACATCCCCTCGATGGCGATGATGATGACCGGGACGATGACCACCGGTTGGAGGAGCGGCCGGGGGGATGTCCGGTTTGTTGTCTGATACAGGTCCCACAGCGCATCGATTCCAGAATGCCACGACCCCCCGGCCAGAGACGGCCGGGGGGTCGCTTTTTATCCCGAGACGGCGGAGGCAGCGATGCGGGTGATGAAGTTCGGAGGGACCTCGGTGGGCGATGCAGAGCGGTTCCAGTGGGTGGCCGGGCTGATCGCCCAGCACCGCGCGGCGGACCCCCAGCTCGTGGTGGTGGTCTCGGCGATGGCGGGGGTGACGGATGCCCTCATCCGGATGAGCCAGAGAGCGGCCTGTGGGGAGCCGGATTGGCGCGCGGCGTTGACGGCGCTCCGGGACCGGCATATGCGCACGGTCCAGGCCCTCGGGTTGTCGGAAGGGGAGGCGTGGGCCCTGCAGGCGGAGCTGGCGGGTGGGTTCGAGCGGGTGGGGACCATCCTCCGGGCGGTGGCCGCGCTGGGGGAGCTTTCCCCAGCCACGGCGGATTTAGTGGCCGGGATGGGGGAGCGCTGGAGCGCCCGCATCCTGGCCGCGGCCCTGCGGGCCCTGGGGATCCCATCCCAGGCCGTGGATGCGGACACCTTCCTGATCACCGACGATCGGTTCGGGGAGGCTTCCCCGGATTTGGAGCAGACCCGGGCCCGGGCGCGGGCGGTGTTGCTGCCGCTCTTAGAGGGAGGGATCCTCCCGGTGGTGACGGGGTTCATCGGCGTCACCCCGGAGGGCCGGCCCACCACCCTGGGGCGGGGCGGCTCGGATTTCTCCGCCACCCTCCTGGGCTACGCCCTGGACGCCGAGGCGGTGTGGATCTGGACGGATGTGGACGGCGTGATGAGCGCCGACCCCAAGATCGTCCCCAACGCCCGCACGATCCCTGAGCTTTCTTACATCGAAGCGGCGGAGATGGCCTACTTCGGGGCGAAAGTGCTCCATCCGCGCACCCTGCTTCCGTGCATCGACCGGCGCATCCCCGTGCGGATCCTCAACACGATGAACCCCCAGCACCCGGGCACCTGGATCGTCCCGGAGCCCCAAGGGAACGGCCAGGTGAAGGCGGTGACGCTGATCAAGAACCTGAGCCTGATCACGGTGGAGGGCCGGGGGATGCTGGGGGTGCCCGGGGTGGCCGCCCGGACCTTCGCGACGGTCGCCGAGCTGGGGGTGAGCGTCCTGATGATCTCGCAATCCTCCTCGGAGCAGAACATCTGCTTCGTGATCCCCGCCGCGGCGGCTGCGCGGGTGGTGGGGGCGTTGCGGAAAGCCTTCGAACGGGAGATGGCCCGGCGGGACATCGAGGACATCTGGGCGATGGATCGGGTGGCGGTTGTCGCGGTGGTCGGGGCGGGGTTGCGGGCGACACCGGGGATCGCCGCCCGCGTCTTCAACGCCCTGGGGAACGGCCGCATCAACGTCCTCTCCATCGCCCAGGGGTCCTCGGAGTACAACCTCTCCCTCGTGGTGGCGGAGAGCGAGGCGGAGGAGGCCGTCCGGCGCATCCACTCGGCGTTTTATGGGTAGGGCGTTGTCTCCCGTTCAGGCGCTGTCAAATGGCCCTCGCCCAAGGGATCTTTCCCCCGAGGGCCTTGCGCAAGCTCCACCTCAGGCCCCCTTGACAAATTCGGGGTTGTCACATATACTTTTTTCACAAAACTAAGAAAGAGGCGACCGGGTGGGCCGTCCCCCGAAGGGCAGTCGGGATCTGATTAAGGCCATCAACCGCAACCTGGTTCTGAACCTCATCCAGAGCCGGGGTCCGCTCTCGCGCACGGACATCGCGCGGCTTTCGGGCCTGAGTCTGGCCGCGGTCTCGGAGATCACGGGCGAGCTGATCGCCGCGGGGTTGATCCGTGAAGTCGGAACCGGGGAATCCAGCGGTGGCCGGCGGCCGATCCTCCTCCGTCTCAATCCCCAGGCCGGCTTCGTGGTCGGCGTCAAGCTGATGAAGGACGCCATCGCCAGCGCGTTGACCGACCTGGACGCCAAGGTCCTCCATCATCGGGTGACCCCCCTGAGGTCGGCCCGCCTGACCCAGGTGCTTCGGGCGATCGTCCGGGCGGTGGAGGCTACCATCGCCGAGTCCGGGGTGGAGCGCTCGCGGGTGCTGGGCATCGGGATCGGGATGGCGGGGGTTGTGGATGGAGAGAGCGGGATCTGTCGGTATTCCCCCTTCTTCGGCTGGCGGAACGTCCAGATCGCCGAACCGATTGCCGCCCACTTCGGGATCCCGGTCTATCTGGAGAACGACGTCAACACCCTGACGATCGCGGAGCAATGGTTCGGTTACGGGCGCGATGTGGAGCATTTCGTGGTGGTCACGGTCGGGCGGGGTATCGGCGCCGGCATCGTCGTCAACGGCCAGTTCTATCGGGGAGCCCTAGGGGGCGCGGGGGAGCTGGGGCATATCACGCTGATCGAGGACGGCCCCTTGTGCGATTGCGGCAAGCGGGGATGCCTGGAGGCCCTGGCCGCCGATCCGGCCGTTCTGCGCGCGGCGCGGGCGGCCATCGCCCGGGGGGAGCCGACGCGGCTGGCCGAGGCGGATCCCCTGACGTTGGAGGCGGTGGTCGCTGCGGCCGAGGCGGGGGATGAACTGGCGCGGAAGCTGCTGGCCGATTCGGGCCGCTGGCTGGGGATGGGGATCGCGATCCTGGTCAACCTCCTGAACCCCCAACTGGTCATCGTGGGCGGGGAGGGAGTGCGGGCCGGGGAGTGGCGCTTCGGGCCCATGCGGGAGGCCCTGCGGGCCCACGCCTTCGACGGCTTGGCGGACGAATTGCAGGTCGTCCTCGAGCCAGCGGGGGACGAAACCTGGGCGCGGGGCGCGGCCTGTGTGGTGTTGGGGGAGTTGTTCAAGTCGCCCGTCCACCGACGAACCCAGCAGGATTGGGTCCCCATACCCGCTTGATGCGTTTTTTTGGCCCCACTTTCTTACTTGAGCGAAATAAGAATGCCCGATGGGGAGGTCACAAATCCATTGTGCGTCCATTGGCCTTCGGGTAGGAAGGCGGGGCCTGAAGCCCTGACCGTTCGGGGGGTGAGGGGTTGACGCGCTCCGCGCTCCGCCCGACGGCTTGAGCCGGAAGGATCCGCACCAGCTCTAAAAGGAGGCCGCCATGTGCCAACTGAAAGCTTCTATGTTTCGGATCGGAATCGGCTGGATGTTGATGGCGCTCCTGGCCGCAGCGTGCGCGCCAGCAGCCGCCCCAACCCCGGGCCCGAGCCCCACTCCGGTGGTGGTGGAGCGGGTGGTGACCCCGACGCCCACTCCGCCAGGTCCGGTGACCATCACCTTCTGGCACGCCTACAATCCGGAGGAGACGAAGGTCTTCAACGAGCAAGTCCTCCCTGCCTTCCACCAGAAGTTCCCCAACATCCGGGTCGAGGCCCAGCAGGTCCCATACGATGAATTCCGTCGGAAGCTCCTGACCAGTATCGCCGGCGGGACCGCCCCGGACGTGATCCGCTCCGACATCATCTGGGTGCCGGAGCTGGCGGCTATGGGAGCTCTGGAGGCCCTGGACGTGATCATGCCAGACTTCAACGCTTACAAGGAGAAGGTGTTCCCCGGCCCCTTGTCGACCAACTTCTGGCAGGGCCACTACTACGGCCTGCCGCTGGACACCAACACCCGGCTTCTGATGTGGAATAAGGAGATGTATGCGGCCGCCGGGATCGCCGAACCCCCCAAGACGATCGATGAGTTCCTGAAGGTCTGTGAGCGGATCAAAGCCCTGGGGAAGGACAAGTACTGCTTTGCCGATGGCGGCACCTATGGTTGGGCGGTGCTCCCATGGATCTGGAGCTTCGGCGGCGACCTGACGGACCCTGAGATGAAGACCGCCAGTGGGTATGTGAACGGGCCGGACACGGTGGCCGCTTATGAGTTCCTCAAGGGGATGTTGGACAAGGGCTACCTCCACCCCGGCATCCTCGGTGGGGGTGTGGACACAGCGGGCGGATTTGCGCGCGATGAGATCGCCAACCTGTTGGAGGGACCATGGATGCCGGCGATCTTTGCCGCCCAGTATCCCCAGAAGCAGATCCAGTGGGCGCTGATGCCGGCCGGGAAGGGCGGCTCGATCTCCGTGGTCGGGGGCGAGGACATCGTGCTGTTTAAGCAGAGCCGGAACAAAGAGGCCGCCCTGGAGTTCATCCGGTTCATGCTCAGCCCCGAAGCCCAGCTCATGATGGCCCGGGTGGGCCAGGTTCCGGTGCGCATCGACGTCGCCGAACAGGCTGTCCAAGCGCAACCTTACTTCGCGCTCTTCTTCGAGCAGCTCAAGACCGCACGGGCGCGGCTACCTCACCCCAATTGGCCGAAGATTGAAGATTTGCTCACCAGCACCGGCCAGGCCATCCTGCGCGGGGAGAAGGGGGCCAAGGAAGCCCTCGATGAGCTGGCCCCGAAGATCGACGCCCTGCTCAAGCAACAATAACCCCGACGACCACGCCTGGGGGCCGGGCCCGGCCCGGCCCCCAGGAGGAGGGAGCGGTGCGGAATCGAGGATCCCTTCACGCGCAGCGACTTCGGGCAGCTTATCTGTTCATGCTCCCGGGCGTGGCGCTCTTCCTCATCTTTTATCTCTACCCGCTGATCCAGGCGCTTCGGATCAGCCTGTACGAATGGTCCATTATGCCGGGGCAGGACAGCCGGTTTGTGGGAGCCGCCAATTACCTCCGCGCCCTTCGCGACCCGATCTTCTGGCTCTCCATGCGGAACACGGTGCTCTACACCGCCGTCACTGTGCCCGGACAGATGATCCTGGCCATGCTGGTTGCCCTGGCGTTACATGCCATCCCGAGGGGGCGGGTGCTGTTCCGAACCCTTTATTACCTGCCGGTGATCACCTCGTGGGTGGTGGCAGCTCTGCTCTTCAAGTTCCTTTTTCATAGCCAGGGTGGCTTGATCAACTACCTCCTGGTCGATGTTCTTCACCTGGCGGATCGTTACATCCCATGGCTGCAGAACCCGGAGACCGCCCTGATCGCCATTATGACCCTGGGTATCTGGAAGGGGATCGGCTGGTCCATGGTGATCTTTCTGGCCGCCTTGCAGGACATCCCCCTCGAGCTATATGAGGCGGCAGCCCTCGACGGGGCCGGCCGCTGGGGGCGGTTCCGATACGTTACCTTGCCGATGATGCGCCCAACAGTGATCTTCGTCTTGGTGATGCTGGTCATCGGAGGGTTCAACGTCTTCCTGCCGGTTTACCTGATGACCGGCGGGGCGCCGATGCATCGGACCGAAACCCTCCTGACCTATATGTACAACGAGGCCTTCAATTTCCTGGATTTCGGCTATGGGGCGGCGCTCTCGTATATGCTGGCCGCCCTGATCTTCCTCCTGAGCCTCTTTCAAATCAAGCTCCTGCGCCGCCCGATGGAGCTTTAGGGGGTCTCTTCCATGGTCGCGAACCCGAAGCGACGGATTGTGGAG
>NZ_JBHOQJ010000282.1:0-3369 GCF_042408365.1 Thermoflexus sp. | reverse complement strand
CGGGCGCCAAAGGCGCCCGGCTCGCCCCCATGAGGGAGTTCATCTTTAAAACTTGCTAAGTGCTCTACTAAAGGTCAATACACCTGGAAATAGCGTTCGATCTCCCAGGTGCTGACATGGCGACAGTAAGCTTCCCACTCCAATCGCTTGGCCTCCAGGAACCGCTCGGCCGCCAGAGGCCCCAACGCCTCCTGAATCACCCCATCCGCCTTCAGGGCCTCCAGGGCCTCCCCCAGGGTGGCCGGCAGGCGCTGGATCCCCCGGGCCTCCAACTCCGCCGCCTCCATCGGGATCAATTCCTCCTCTACCGGCGGGGGGAGCGGCAATCGCCGCTCGATCCCATCCAGCCCAGCCGCCAGCATGGCCGCAAAGGCCAGATAGGGATTGCACGCGGGATCCGGGCTCCGCAGCTCGATGCGGGTGGATTGATACCGCCCCGGCTTGATCACCGGGATCCGAATGAGCGCGGAACGGTTGATGCGCGCCCAGCTCACATACGGCGGGGCCTCAAACCCTCCCAGCAGGCGCTTGTAAGAGTTCACCAATGGACAGAGCACGGCGCACATCCCGCGGGCGTGGGCGATCTGCCCGGCCAGGAAGGCCTTGGCCAGGGCGGAGAGACCATAATCGTCCTCGGGGTCCGCGAAAGCGTTCCCCCCATCCGCTAAGCGAAGCAGGCTCTGATGCGTGTGCATCCCGGAGCCGGCCCGCCCCTCCATCGGCTTGGGCATAAAAGTGGCATGGAGGCCGTGGGCCTGCGCCACATGCTTGATCACCAGCCGGGCCGTGACGATATAGTCCGCCATCCGCAGCGCGTCTGCCGGTTGGAAATCGATCTCATGCTGGCCCGGCGAGATCTCATGATGGCCGGGCCCCGCCGGGATCCCCAGGGCGCGCATGGTGTCGACCATCTCACAACGGACCTGATGGGCGAGATCGGTCGCCAGGTCAAAGTAGCCGATCGCATCGGGAGGGCTGGGAGCGAAGGGAGTGCCCCCATCCGCTCGAAAGAGATAGAACTCCAGCTCCGGGCTCACCACATAGGTGTAACCCATTCGGGCCGCCCGCTCCATTACCCGGGCCAGCACCCAGCGGGGATCCCCGGCGAAGGGCTCGCCGCGCCGGTTGACCACCCAGCAGATCACATGGGCTGTTGTCCCCTGCCCGCGCGTCCAGGGCAAAACGGTGAAGGTGCTCAAATCCGGCTTCAGGTAAAGGTCCGACTCCGCCACCCGAGCGAACCCCTCGATGGCCGACCCATCGAACCACTTCCCAGTCTCAATGGCCTCCGGGAGATCCTCGAGGGGGATGGTCACCCCCTTCGGCGCCCCTAGGATATCGGTGAAGCGGAGAATAACGAACCGAACACCTGCCTGACGGGCCTCCTCAAGGATGCGGGTTGGATCCACCGCCTGGCTGTTCATAACGCCTCCTCAGGATCGGTCGGATTTTCAGGGCCAGCTGCAAACGGAAACAATCCTCCCACCGCCGCAGGTCCATCCCGGTGATCTCCTGGATTCGCCGCAGACGGTAAGCCAGAGAGTTTCGATGGAGAAACAGGCGCTCCGCCGTCCGTTGCAAGTTCCCATCACAGGCGAAGAAGGCCTCCAGCGTGGGGATCAGCTCGGCACGGTGCTCCTGATCGTAGCGCTCTAAGGGACCGAGGACTTGTTCGTAGAACTCCTCCAGGACCTCGTTTCCCTGTAAGGGATAGAGGATCCGATAGACGTCGAGCCGTTGATACGCCAGTGTGCAGTTGCTCCCTAACAGATCCTCCGCCATCCGGAGGGATTGGATCGCCTCGCGGAAGGAGCGGGCCAGGCCGGTGGGACCCGTGTAGACGCCACCCACACCAGCGGCCAGGTCGTTGAGGCCCAACGCGCGGGCCAGCTCAGCTCGCAGTCCCTCCACCACAGCCTCGAGGTCCGCTTCGCCGGGAGGTGGGAAGACCAGCGCGACCCCCTCGGCCATCGGCTGAACCCGGCAGCGGGGGAAGCGGGCGGTCAGGCGCCGCATCGCCTCCGCCAGGCGTTCGGCGTTCCTTTCCAGATCCGAGGTCCGGAACACGGCCACCGCCATCGGCTCATCGATGGGCTCGTTGAGGACGCGCGCCCGACGGCGCGCCTCCGCCTCGGGCAGCTCCCCGCGCAGGACTTGAGCCAGGAACTCCCCCCGCACCCGGGCTTCCGTGGACCACAAGGTCCGCTCCCGGAGCAGCACCAGCCCGCAGGCCACCGCGGCCTGGGCGACCGCCAGGCGATCGCGCTCAGGGATGTTGCTGGAGGGGCTTAGCAGGCACACCGCGCCCACTGGCCGCCCTTCCATGAACACCGCCCCCGCGACGCACACCCGACCGGCAGCGTCCGGCCCGAAAAGGGCGACAGGGGCTTCTCCTTCCTCTCGGAAACGAAGACGGCGAAGCCACGTGGAACGCTCCCTCCGGCCGGGAGGGGGTTCCAGAGGCCCAGGGAGATCCGGCCAAGGTGTTCCTTGGGCGTCCTCCAACCAGACGCTCTTCCCCGTGATCTCCCTCAAGGCGTGCAGAATCGCTGGAAGCCCCTCGCTGGCCATGACCGCCTGCTGGAAGCGCCGCTGGAGTTCCCGCTCGATTTCGTAAAGCGTCTCCCGCCGGGTGGTGATGAATCGAGCGATCTGATTCGCCAGATCCGCCAGGCTGGTCCCCTCCGGGAGGGCCAGCAGAGGAAGTCCGGCTTCGTCGGCCAGTGGACCCCATGCCTCAGGGATCGAGCCGACGACAGCCAAGCCGGCCGCCTCCCGCTCCAAGGCGAGTTCGAGGAGGGCGGGAAAGGAAAGCGGTGGCTCGCGCATCGACAGCAGATCCAGCGAGAAGAGCAGGAGATCTCCTCGCTGAATCGCCGTCCGCGCCGGGATCGTTCGGAGGAGGGTCGCCCATGTGACCTCCCGATCCAGACCGCTTTCGCCGCCCACCACACGGGTTCCCGGCGGCAGCGTGGTCTCCAGCAGCTCCCTGAGTGGCACTCCTCGCATCGATACTTCGGACCTCTCTCACCGGGAATCTCAGGTGGGGCCAGGCGTCGGGGACATATGAGAAACAAGAGAAGAGGAGCATGTCCGCAGTTCCGCCATGACCACACCCACAGAAGGCCCCATCGTGTGCGCCTTAGCTTTTCCCCGCGGCCCTTTTGTTTATAGCAGGGCACTTGAACGCCCGCTTCTCACGGAAGGGGCGGAAGGAAGATCTTTTTATAGGCCCGGCCAGCAGGGCGTCTTCCATTTTGTTTTGAGGATGCGGGATGGTGAAGGCCCACCGCCCCTCCCCCCTCTCTCCCTCCTCCCCGCAGCCCAAAGGGCTGCAGGGAGGAGGGAGAAAAATGTTTTCGGGGCTGG
>NZ_JBHOQJ010000270.1:0-11295 GCF_042408365.1 Thermoflexus sp. | reverse complement strand
GGTAGTTACCCAGAGCAAGTTTTCAGACATTCTCTAAAGGAGATGAAGCAGCCATCGGCCCTCGACGTATATAAGGCAGCGCCTAATTGGAGGAGCGGTTCGGATTTTTTGATGATGTGGTTGGCACTCCTCAGAGCCTTGTGCTATAGTTAACGAAGATTTTGGGCTTGCTCTACATTGGGTTATTGCGACAGATCAGCGGGGATGGCCATCCATCTCCCCTAAGACCTTGTGCTTCACCCAATTTTGGTTTTGAGGATTGGGATGGGGCGGCCACGGCCTCACCTCCCTTCGTCCTCTTTTCTCACGACCCCGAGGGCCGTGAGAAAAGAGGCCATCTGCTTGCTTCCCAGGTGTGGCTCCTAAAGGTGCGATTTCACATATAGAATGCCAGTTCAGGAGGGAACGATGGCGGAGGCGCAGGCAATTCCCACGGCGGCGCCAGGGATCACCCGGCGGGAGTTTCTGACCTATGTGTGGGCGGCCTCGATGGCGCTCTTCATGGCGGAGCTGGGGGGGCTCAGCGTCCTCTTCGCCCTGCCCCGCTTCAAAGTCGGCGAGTTCGGAGGGATCTTCCCCTTCGGACGAGCGGGCGAGGTGCTTCCTCGCGTCGGTGAGGGCCCCAAGGAATTCCCCGAAGCCAAGATCTGGTTAGTGAACACCGAGAAGGGGATCCTGGCCATCTACAAAGTGTGCACCCATCTGGGCTGTCTCTACAAGTGGGTACCCAGCAATTTCCGTTTTGAATGCCCGTGTCACGGCTCCAAGTTCCAGCTGGATGGCACTTACATTGAGGGGCCGGCCCCGCGGGATCTGGATCGCTTCGTGATCTACCTGAAGGACGCCAGCGGTCGGGTGGTGGCCCAAACCGATCCGAACGGGGATCCGCTCCCGGTGCCGGATCCGAATTTGATCATCGAGGTGGACACCGGGAAGAAGATCCTGGGCAAGCCCGCCGAGAAGAAGGGAGCATAATTTCGGGAGGGAGATCCGATGGCGTTGCGGTGGCCTGAGCCGATTCCGACACTGCAAAAAGAAGTTCAGCAATACGGATGGCGCCGGGTGATCTTTATGCATCTCGACGAGTTGGTCACCCGGGTGACCGCGGGCATCCCGCTGACGGAGGTGCGCAACATCATCCGGGGCGAGCCACCGCCCCGGCCCAACCCCCGTGTGAAGCCCCACACGGAAGGGTTCATCCTGCACATCAAGCCCTCTTTCTACCACGAGGCAGTGACGAAGCTATATCCCACCTTCCGGTTGGGGCTCCTCAGCTTTTACCTCTTCCTGATCGAGACCATCACCGGCATCTTCCTCATGATTTTCTACACGCCCTCGCCCCTGGTGGCCTATGAGAACATGCTTCGGATCCTGAACAACGTTCCCTTCGGCCAGCTGATGAGGGACATCCACCGCCTGGGGGCGGAGGCGATGGTGGTGGCGGTGATGCTGCACATGTTGCGCACCTTCTTCACCGCCTCCTACAAACGGCCTCGTCAGTTCACTTGGGCGACCGGGGTGATTCTGCTGGTCTTCACTTTATTCCTTTCGTTCAGCGGGTATCTGCTGCCGTGGGACCAGCTCTCCTACTGGGCGGTGACCATCGGGACGAGCATGGCGGAGGCCACCCCACCGCCCGCCCTGGGCCGGATCGTCAACCTGATCCTGCGCGGAGCCCCCGATATCGGGGCGGCGGGGCTGCTGCGGTTCTATCTGCTCCATGTGATCTTCCTACCGCTTCTCCTCTTCTTTGTGTTCTTCGTCCACTATTACAAGGTGGTCCGTCACGGCCTCTCCCTGCCGCCGGAGATGGAGGCGGTGGGCGATGACACCGCGCGCAAAGTCCCGCCGGAGAAGCGGGTGCCTTATATCCCTGACATCGCCATTCAGGAGGCCTTGTGGGGCATCGCCCTGATCGCCTTCCTGGTTATCGGGGCGGCTTTCTTCTACGACGCGCCTTTGGAGCAGCATGCGGATCCCCTCAACACCCCGCTTCACACCACAGCGCCTTGGTATTTCCTGTGGCTCCAGGGGCTGCTGAAGGATCCTTTCCTGCTGGCTCTGGATCGCCTGGGCCTCCCCCGGCCGCCCGCCACGATCTACAACAGCAAGACGATCATGGGTGTGATCCTGCCAGGGCTGATCCTCCTCTTCCTGCTGATCATGCCTTATTTGGATTTCAATATCAGCCGACGTTACAGTCACCGGCGCAAGGCCCTGGTGCTTGGCCTCGTCGGGGTGGCAGCATGGACCATGTTGACCTATATGGGGACGCCGGCCTTCGCGGTGACCTCCTCGGCCGATGTGGAGGTCCTGCAGGAATTCATGCCCCTGAACCCCGACCCGCTGTACGGCGAGGGGAAGGTGCGAACGATCCCTTACGAACAGCTTATCCCAGGCACCTATGACACCCGGAACCTGCAGCCTCCCGCCGATGCGCCCCGGCTGGCCCGGGTGTTGGAGGACTTAAAGCGCCGGATCGAGACGGATCCCCATCTGCCGCAAGGCTACGCCATCGTCCGGATCAGTGAGGTCCAGGCCGGGTTGAAGCGCTTCGAGATCGCGATCTATCAGCTCAAGCTGGATGAGCACAAGAAGCCGGTTCTGGATGCGCAGGGCAATCCGGTTTTCCAGGAGACCAAGCAGGCGATTTATCTCCATCGGGATAGCTTCCATGGGGGCGAGTGAATCCCCCCTCAGGCCGTTATCCCATAACCCAGGGGATGGTCGATCCGCAGCTGTCCCCTGTCTCTTCGTAGAAACATCCTTTTAGACGAACCGCTGGAGGGGTCCATGTTCGACTTGGCGACCCGCCGGATCATTGGCGCAACAGTCTTGATGCTGGTCACGGTGATCACGATTGGCATGGTCTGGCTCACGGAAGAGCAACGTATGGCCCGCTATGAGGCGCTCCATAAAGCGAAAGCGATCGAGAATGGGGCCTTCATTTATGAGCAATATTGCTCCACGTGCCACGGCCCGCAAGGGGAAGGAGTGCCCGGAAAGGGACCTGACCTCAACCCAGGGGTGTTCCGGCACTATGAGGAGCTGAAGAGGACCCAGAACTACGCCAACTCCCTGCGCAACTTCATCAAATTGAGCATCGCCGCAGGCCGGCCGATCCGCAGCACTTATCGGGCGGATGAGGTCTACGCGGAGCCGATGCCCACTTGGTCTCAGGAGTTCGGGGGACCGTTGCGACCGGATCAGATCGAGAACCTGGTGGAGTTCATCCTGAACTGGCAGGCCGCTGGGGCACCGCCCACGCCCACCCCAGCCTTCGAGGCGGTCGGTTCGGACCTCACCCGGCCGCTGCCGCCGGGGGATCCTCAGCGGGGGAAGGCGTTGTGGGACCAGGAGGTGAAACAGGCCAGTGGGGTGCCGGCTTCGTGCAAGGCCTGTCATAGCCTGAAGCCCGGTGAGACGATCGTCGGGCCTTCCCTGGCCGGCATCGCCACGACCGCCGCGCAGCGGATTGGGGCGCCGGATTACAAGGGGCAAGCAAAGACGCCGGAGGAATACATCCGCGAGTCGATCCAGCAGCCGAACGCTTATATTGTGGATCCGAACCAGTTTGCAGCCGCCCCAGGGGTCTCCAAGATGCCGGCCACGCTGGGCAATCAGATGTCGGCCCAGGATCTGGCGGATCTGATCGCCTTCCTGATGACGCTGAAATAGGAGGGCGCACCATGAACGGGGGGCGCGAGCGAAGCTCGTGCCCCCCGTTCATTTCCCCGCTTGGGCAAGAAGCCGCCGATACGTCCCCTGAAGCAGCAGTGCGTCCTCCTCGAGGTTCGGGCTTTCGCAAAGGACACGGCCCCGGCCCCCCATATCGATCAGCGCCCGGAGGAGCTCCTCGTATCGGAGGTCGGCCTCCTTCAGGTTCAGGTGATGGCGTTCCCCTTTCCGGGTGTAGGCGATCCCCGAGACGTGGATGTGGAGTTCCTGGAGCCCTCGGGGGCCCAGCCCGGCCGCCACCCGGCGCAGGGCGTCTGTGAATTCCTCATAGGAATTGAGCGATCCATCTCCTGCCCGCGCATGAAGATGAGCGAAATCGATGCACGGGAGCACCCCAGGGACCTCGCGGGAGAGCTGGATCACCTCATCCAGGGTGCCGAAGAGGGCGGACTTTCCCATGGTCTCAGGGCGCAGGATGACCTCCACACCCTCCTCCCGGAGCTCCTCCACAATCTCCTGCAGACGGCGGCGCACGGTTTCATAGGCGCGCTCCGGCCGGGCGCCCTGATAGGAGCCGGGGTGGAACACGATATCCCGAGCCCCGGCAAGGTAACCGGCTCGGGCAGCGGCCATCAGGCGCTCCCGGCTGGCCCGGTATCCCGACCGATCCTTTGCATTCAGGTTAATGAAGTAAGGGGCATGGACGCTGAGGGCGATCCCCAAAGCCTGGGCAGTTTCACGGATCTGTCGGCATGTCTCCTCCGAGACCCTGACGCTGCGCACCCAGGCTAGCTCCAAGGCCTCCAATCCCAGCTCATGCATGCGCTGCAAGCCCCCGATAGTCCCCCCAGGCCGTGGAGGGGTTGACAGCGGGCTGCCCACGGTGCCGAAACGCAAAGCGCTCTCCATTTCGCCATACCCCCAGGGATAGGTTTAGAGGGGACGGACCGCGATGGATGATCCAGCAGTGGGAACGCGGATCCATCAACCTTCCATTATGATAACTCAGGAGGGGCCTCTCACGCTCGATCACGGATCTTGGGTGCCCGGTCCAGCTCGAGGGAGCTTCCGGCGCTGCGGCCCACTGCCGCTTTGGGGAGGAGAGAGGTGGGCTGTGGGTTTTCGGCGGAGGCGGCGGTCGCGAGGCCTTCAATCCTACAGTTCGCCGCCTGTGTTTCTGTAGGGGCGCCCACCAGGGGTGCCCCTACATCGGGGCTTTTCGCACCGATTGAAATCGTTCTCGTTCGCCCTGCGGCCGATCGTCGGCCTTCGCCGACCGGTCCGGTGCCACACCCAACGAGGGAGGAGAAGTGTCGGCATAAGGCGACATGGGAGGCCCATCATCCCAAACGAACCGAAGCGGCCCGAGCGCCCAGCGCGAGCGCTGTCTGTCAGAACGAACCGTTTCCTGGAAAGCGGCGAGGGGATATCCAGCGCGAAGACCCTGAGCGAGGCAACGCGGGGCAGAGGTCAAGTTTATGAGCGTTACTCTACAGAGAGGATGCGGAAGGTCAGTGTGCCGGCCGGGGCCTCCACCGTGACCGTATCGCCCGGCCGGCGCCCCAACAACGCTTGGCCCAGCGGGGATTCGTAAGAAATCTTCCCATGGATGGGGTCCGCCTCGGCGGGCCCCACTAAAATGTATGTCTCCGGGGAGCTACCATCCTCAGCAATGGTGACCCGGGACCCCAAGCGCACGCGGCCGTCCTCCGAGGACTGGGGCTCGATCACGATTGCGTTGTTGAGGATTGCCTCCAGAGCCCGGATCCGGCCCTCAATAAACGCCTGCTCCTCCTTCGCGGCGTGATAATCCGCGTTCTCCGAAAGGTCGCCCTGTTGGATCGCAAAGCGGAGCCGCTCGGCGATCTCTCGGCGCTTTACGGTGCGCAGATATTCCAGCTCTTCCTCCAGCTGTCGCTTTCCTTCCGGCGTCAGATAGGTCGGTCCAATCGCCGCCATCGCTGAGTGCTCCTGAGACGGCAAGGGTTCCGTGTTGACATTCTCGAGGGCTGGGAGCAGGAGGGCTGCTGAAAATAACCTTTCTGCCCCCCAGATTACGATTTGCCCTCCCCACCCACGACGAAGCTCCTGCTCTCATCGCTCGGGTTGAGGCGATGCAAGGGCTTGATGAAAGGCAACCCCGACGGGCGATGGGCATGGAGCTAGGGGGTGGGGTATAGGAGAACAAAAGAGGCAGGAGCGCAGGATCACTCCTGCCCAAGGACATTTTCAATTATACCAATTGAAACCCGGAAGAACAAGCGACAGGGACGAGGCGCTGAGGGCTGGGCCAGGCGTCCTCAGCCTCCCCCCTGAGGCTCATGGAGCCCTACCTGTCGCAACGCTCGCAGATGAATCGGCTTCAGGACCGCATAGATGAAAGCGTGGGCCGGGGTGGGGATCCCGTGCCGTTGCCCGATGCGGACCACCGCTCCGCTCATGGCCTCGATCTCCAGGAGGCGGCCCGCTTCCACATCCCGCTGCATCGAAGCGGTCGCCGTAGGAGCGAGGCCATCGATGAACGCCATAGTTCGCGGGACCACATCGGGATCCAAGTCTACACCCTCTGCCCGGGCGACCGCCTCGATCTCCCGCATGGCCTGTTCCAGCAACGCCCGGGTCTCCGGGACCTCTCGCCAGGCCCCTACGGGAAGGCGGGTCACGCTGCCCACCCCTCCGATGGCGGCGATGAATAGGAACTTGGTCCACAGCACCTTCCAAATCTCAGCCGTCGCTTCCGCCTCGGCGCCTGCCTCGGCGAAGGCCTGGGCGATCGCCTGGGCCCGCGGAGTGAGCCGGCCATCGAGTTCCCCCACCACAACGCGCCGAAAGGCGCTTTCCTGCCGGATTACCCCAGGGGCTTCCACTTGGGAGACCACCCAGACCGCGCCGGCCAGGGTGTGCTCCGCCCCCACGACGGCTGCGACCTGATGCGGCGCCTCGACGCCGTTCTGGGTCGTCAGCACTACTCCCCTCGGCTCCAACAGGCGGGGGAGCGCCCCCACCGTTTCCGGGATGTGATAGGTTTTCACCGCGTACAGGACCAGATCCGCGGGTGGGGCTTCCTCCGGCCGGTCCGTGGCCCGCACGGGGTGAAGGTGAAAATCCCCGTGGACGCTTTTCACCTGGAGCCCGTGGGCGCGCATGGCCTCCAAATGACGCCCCCGGGCGATAAAGGTCACCTCGTGGCCAGCCCGGGCCAGCAACGCACCGAAGTACCCCCCTAACCCCCCACTTCCGAACACCGTGATGCGCATGGTTTGGATCCCTCCAGTAGTTGCTTCAGTTCTTCGTGGGGTGCGGGCCACCGAAGGCCGCCCGCACCCCACGAAGAAACCCATTTCGCCCTAAAGGGTGATTACGGAGGCCTCGCTTTCCCAAGCGTTAAATCACCGCATCATCTGTGATCTCCAGCCCCCGGTCGATGATCTCGATGCCCTCCAGCAGCTCCTCTTCTGTAATGCAGAGAGGAGGATTCGTGAAAAAGGTGTTCCATCGGATGAACGTGTAGAGCCCGTTCTGGAGGAAGAACTCCCGCAAACGGTTCATGATCCCCATCTCATGAGGCCGGGCGTTGAAGGGAACCAGGGGCTCCCGAGTCTCGCGGTTTTTGACCAGCTCGATCACGCCGAAGAGGCCGATGCTCCGCACGTCCCCCACGCTTGGATGGCGTGCCTTGAGGCGGGCGAGCTCCCGAGCCAAGACCTCCCCCATCCGTCGGGCGTTTTCAATCAGGCGATCCTCCTGATAAACCTGGAGGGTGGCAATGGCCGCTGCCAAGCACAACGGATGGGAATTATAAGTTAAGCCGCTCGGGAAGGGACGATCGCGGAAGAATTCGGCGATGTGCTCTGAGATCAGGACCGCGCCCAGGGGAAGGTAGCCTGAGGTCAGCCCCTTCGCCATCGTCATCAAATCGGGGACCACATTCCAATGGTTCACCGCAAACCATTCCCCTGTGCGGCCAAAGCCACTCATCACCTCATCGCAGATCAACAGGATGCCGTAGCGGTTGCAGATCTCCCGTAGGCCCTGCAAATAGCCGTCCGGGGGAACGATGACCCCGTTCGTCCCGGTGACCGTTTCGATGAAAACCGCCGCAACCGTATGGGGACCCTCGAATTGGATCACGTCTTCGATGTGGTTCAGGCAATCCAGCGTGCACCGCTCCTCTCGCATGCACCAGCGGCAACGGTAACGATAGGGATCGAACACGTGGATCACTCCGGGGATGCCGGGCTCCGCCGGCCAGCGGCGGGGGTCCCCTGTGAGGGTGATAGCGCCCGCTGTGGCCCCGTGGTAAGAGCGGTAACGGGCGATGATCTTATGGCGGCCGGTATATAGGCGGGCGATCTTGATCGCCGTTTCGTTAGCATCCGCCCCGCCCAGCGTGAAGAAGGCTTTCTTCAGATCCCCCGGGGCGATCTCCGCCAGCATCCGGCCCAGACGGGCGCGGGGTTCGGTGGCCATAAAGGGGTTGACATAGGGCAGTCGAGCGGCCTGTTCCTGGATCGCCCGGATCACCCGCTCGTCACCGTGGCCGATATTGACGTTCATCAGCTGCGAATTGAAGTCCAGGTAGCGTCGCCCCCACGCGTCCCAGAAGTAGACTCCTTTGGCTCGGACGACGGGGATCGGAGCGATCGTCTCTTGTGCGGACCATTCATAGATCGTATATTGTCGGCAAAGCGCCACAATCTCCTCAGCGCTCATTCTCTCCATTCTGAATGTCGTTTCGCTCATGGTTGCCTCCCGGTTCAGAATCCTCATCACCTCCCTTGCGTCCTCCCTGCAGCCCTTTGGGCCGTGGACGAAAACGGTTATTGGAGCGGCGCCGGGCGCCGGACGCGCCTGGCTCTCTCTTAAAAGCTGTTCAGAAGGCCATGGCTTCCAGCCGGTTCCTGGGAAAACCGCCTCTTACGTGATAGAATGATAATGACACGATTCGCTTTAGCCAACCCTTGCCAGCATATAGAGGGCCTTTTCCATCGTGGGACCCAAAACATCTTCCGGACACACACCCTTCAGGAGGTGAATCCCTGGATACGCTGGATCTGGCCCATCGGATTGTGGATGCCATCCTCGATAAAAAGGGGATGGATGTCGTGCTGATGGACATTCGAACCCGTGCGACCTTCGCGGATTACTTTATTATCTGCACGGGAACCTCCGAGCGGCAGTTGAAGGCGATTATGGAAGGCGTTGCGGAGGCCACGGCGCGGGGATACCGAGTGGATCCCGCTCGGGTGGAAGGAGATCCGGCCTCGGGCTGGGTGCTGATGGATTATGGGGACATTATTGTGCACATTTTCTCGCCCTCCCAGCGCCGTTATTACAGCCTAGAGTCGCTGTGGCGCGGAGCGCCGATTTTGGTGCGGGCCCAGTGAGCGTAAAACGTATGCCCAAGCCGGAGCACGGCGCTCTGTTTCCTGCGACGAACTGCAGGGTGGCCACTCGGGGGATGTGGGCCACCTTAGGTGACCTGCACCCCACGAAGAAAGCAATTTCCTCCCTCCCTGTGCAGCTTTGCCACACGGGGAGGAAGAAAAGCGGGTGGGGCAATTCCCCTCACCAGGTAGCCCCTTTGAATTGTTGACATTCGGAGCTTGCTACTGTGGAAGGGGTGATGCAACTATTCAGCCCCACGGCCCAAAGGGCCGTGAGGAGGGGGGGATCAAGGGGGTGGGGCCCTTCCGCCGCTTCGCGGGAACTCCGAATGGAACGAGGCCCGGCTGAATAGTTACGGGGTGACCACCCACTGAAGGGCTATGGTGAGGAATCTTCACATGCTCTTGAAAGAGGTCTCAAGGCAAGTTCTTTCATCAGGAGAGAACCAGTGACCTTACATTATGAAGACACCCTGGAGCGTCTGGATCGGATCTTGAAGATGCTTCGCCCTGAGCCGGAGCCTGGGGAGGATGGTGAGGAGACCGTCCTGGAAGGGTTCCCCGTGTTAATTGTGGGACTAGGGAACCCGGGCCCGGAATACGCCTACAATCGTCATAATGTGGGCTTTCGGGTTGTGGATACGTTTGCCCAGGCCCATCAAATGGCCTTCCGGCGGATCCTCCATCAGGCGCTGATCGCTGAGGGGCGCCTTGCAGGCCAGCGGGTGATCCTGGCCAAACCCCAGACGTTCATGAATCTGAGCGGGCGCTCCGTGCGCCCCTTGGTCTCGTATTACCGTGTGCCGCTCAACCGGCTACTCGTCGTATACGATGATATGGACCTTCCGCTCGGGGCCCTGCGGTTGCGGCCCCGGGGCAGCCCGGGCGGTCACAACGGGATGAAATCGATTGTTCAGGCGCTGGGGACAATGGAATTTCCCCGCCTGCGCATTGGTATCGGACGGCCTCCCGGTCATATGAGCCCGGTTGATTATGTGCTCCAGGATTTCCGGTCGGACGAGGAGGAAATCCTGGAAGGGGTGCTTCACCGCGCCGCTCAGGCCATTCGCACGTTTATCGAGGAGGGGTTAGAGGCGGCGATGAACCGCTTCAACGCCCAACCGGCGTTGCGGGCGGGAGAGAAGAAGGGCGAGTAGCTCAGGGGTGAGAGCATCCGCCTTACAAGCGGAGGGTCGCAGGTTCGAGTCCTGCCTCGCCCATGCCGGAGAAGGGGCGCGGATGAGACGCGCCCCTTCTTCGTGAGCTGATCTCAAGGCTTTGCACGTGAGGAGCGCAGAGGCGATATGGAAAGCCGGTATGCTGTTGTGCATTATGCGGAGATCGGACTGAAAGGCCATAACCGGGGCTTCTTCGAGCGAGCTCTGGCCCGACGGATCGAGGAACGCTTACAGGACCTCGGGCCCGCTTTTGTGGAGCGCCTCCCCGGACGGTTCTTGGTCCGGCTTCCACGACCGATCCCGGAGGCGATGTGGGTCGAGCGGTTGCGCACCGTGTTCGGGATTGCCTATTTCGCTCCCGCGATCCCGGCCGCTAAGGATCTAAACACTCTAACGGAGATCGTTCTGCGCCATCTCCCCTCAGAATCCGTTCCCTCGTTCTGCATCCGGGCTTCCCGCGCGGATAAATCCTTTCCGTTCACTTCGCAGGAGATCGAGCGACACATCGGAGCAGCGGTCCAGCGCCAGACCGGTTGGCGGGTAAACCTTTCCGAGCCAGCCTGGGTGGCCTACATCGAGATCGCGACGAATACGGCCCTCGTTTACTTCTCCCGACACCGAGGCCCCGGTGGGCTCCCTGTGGGAGTAAGCGGTCGGGTGGGTTTGTTGCTCTCCGGAGGTATCGATTCCCCGGTGGCCGGTTACTTCATGCTGAAGCGGGGCTGTGAGGTGATCCCTATTCATTTCCACAGCGGACCCTTTGGGGATTGGGCGGCTTCTGAGGCCAAGGCCATGGCCATCGTCCGTCAGATGCGTCCTTACGGGATGCCCTCCTGGTTATATGTGGTGCCGATCGGAGAGCCCCAGCGGGCTATCGTTTTAGCGGCTCCCACGCCCTACCGTTTGATCCTCTACCGCCGGCTCATGGTGCGGGTGGCGGAAGCTCTTACCCGACAGGAGGGTGGGCTGGCCCTGGTGACTGGGGACTCCTTGGGGCAGGTGGCCTCGCAGACCCTGGAGAGCCTGGCAGCGATTGAGGACGCTGCCACCAT
>NZ_JBHOQJ010000262.1:0-5119 GCF_042408365.1 Thermoflexus sp. | reverse complement strand
TCCGATCTGTGTGCGAGCGGGGGATCCGCACCTTTGTGCTGATGACCCGGAACACGGTGGATATCAACGGGGTGCCTGTGGTCAAGCGGCTCAGTCACCTGCCGGTGGTGTTGGACCCCAGCCACGGCACAGGGGAGGCGGCCTATGTGATCCCCATCGCCCGAGCCGCCATCGCCGCTGGGGCGGACGGCCTGCTTACGGAGGTTCATATGCGCCCGGAGGAGGCCTGGTCGGACGGACGTCAGTCTCTCACCCCGGAGGCCTTCGCCCGCATGGTCCGCGAGGTGCGGGCGGTGGCCCAGGCCCTGCGCATGGTGCAGTGGGGGTAAGATAGGGCACCCATCAGGGGTGTTCCTATGGGATGGTGCAGATGCCGGTTGTAGGGGCAGGCCTTGTGCCTGCCCAGGCCTTCGAACCCATGGGGAGCTCTGCGATGGAAAGCTTTCAGTGGGGGATCATCGGCCTTGGGCTGATCGGCGGCTCGATCGCCCGCCGGCTGGCGCAGCAGGGTTTCCCGGTGCTGGGGGCGGATAGCGATCCAGCCACACGGGCGGAGGCATCGGCGTCGGGCGTCTTCGAAGCCCTGCTGGATCCTCCGGCGTTGGTCGCCGCGGCCGACGGGGTGATCCTGGCGACGCCCGTCGGGAGCATCGAGGTTTTGCTCCAAACGTTGCCCTGGCGGCCCGGCCAGCTGGTCCTCGATACCGGGAGCACCAAGCGGCGGATCGTGGCGGCCATGGGGCGGTTGCCGGAGGGGGTGAGCGCGGTGGGAGGGCATCCCATGGCGGGAAAGGAGCGCTCGGGCTTCCAGGCCGCAGACCCGGACCTGTTCTTGGGCAAGCCCTTCCTCCTGGTCCCCACCCCGCGGACAACGCCGGAGGCTGCAGCGCGGGCGGAGGCGCTGGTGGCGGCCTTGGGCGCCCGGCCGATCTGGATGGACGCGGAGGTCCACGATCGTCGGGTGGCCTGGGTGAGCCATCTGCCCTACGTGGTCGCGATGGCGCTGATGGCCGCTGCGGAGGCTGCGGAGGACCCTGCGCTCTGGGAGATCGCCGCTTCCGGATTCCGCGATGCCACCCGCGTGGCCGCCAGCGACCCACGGATGATGGGGGAGGTGGTACGGAGCAACGCCGATGAGATCTGTGCCGCCGTGGAGCTCCTCTGCCAGGTCCTCGCCCGCTGGCGGGACGATCTGCGGGCTTCCCCGCCCCTCCTGCCATCGGAATGGGAGCATCTAGCCGTCCGACGCCAGGCCCTCCGCTTCCCCACCTGAACACCCGCTTGACCCCCACGCGGACAGATAAGCCCGCACCATCCCCCCGGGGTTCTCCGCGGCCATCACCGAGCCCAGGACCGCGATCCCCGCCGCTCCGGCCTCCCGGCACGCCCGTGCGTTCTCCGGGGTGATCCCCCCCAGGGCGATGACCGGGATCGGGACAGCGCGGGCGACCTCCCGCAGCGTCCCCAGCCCCAGGGGCGGCCCGTAATCGGGTTTGCTGATCGGTGGGAAGATCGGGCTCAGGGTGATGTAATCCGCGCCGGCCTCCGCTGCCCGAAGGGCCTCTTCCAGATTGTGGGCCGAAACCCCCACCCAGCGCGCTGGACCGACGATGCGTCGGGCCTCCGCTACCGAGAACCCCTGGGGGAGGTGAACGCCATCGGCTTCGCAGGCCGCTGCCACCGAGGCCCGGGCATTGACCAGGACCGAGGCGCCGGCCGGTCGGGCCCGCTCGATGATGGCCTTCACCAGCTCCGCTAACTCGGTCTCAGGGAGATCCTTCTCCCGCACCATCACCCAGCGCGCGCCGGCGGCGAGGATCTCTTCGATCAGGGAAAGCAACGGACGGCGCGCGAGCTGACGATCGGTGATCACCAGCAGGGGCGGGTGAGGGAGCCTCATACCTCGATGCGATCCTCCATCGGGCTGGAAGGCACAGCATACAGGCGGCGGGGGATGCGCCCTGCCTCGTAGGCCAGCCGGCCGGCCTCCACGGCCAGGCGCATCGCCCGCGCCATCTTCACGGGGTCCCGCGCCTGGGCCACCGCGGTGTTCAACAGCACCCCATCGCATCCCAACTCCATCGCGATTGCCACATCCGAGGCGGTGCCGACCCCAGCGTCCACGATCACTGGCACCGTGCACATCTGGCGGATCAACCGGATGTTATAGGGGTTCAGAATCCCCATCCCCGACCCGATCGGCGCCCCCAGGGGCATCACCGCCGCGCAGCCGATGTCCTCGAGCTTCCGGCACAGGATGGGATCGTCGGTGCAGTAGGGGAGGACCACAAAGCCGTCTTTGACCAGTTGCCGTGCGGCCTCCAGCAGCTGCTCCGCGTCTGGGTAAAGGGTCTCCTCCTCGCCGATCACCTCCAGCTTGATCCAGTTTGTCCCCAAAGCCTCCCGGGCCAGATGGGCGGTAAGGATCGCATCCCGCGCAGTGAAACAGCCGGCGGTGTTGGGCAGGATGAAGTAGCGATCCTTCAGCAGATCGTAGAGGTTCTCCCCATCCGCCCCTGGTCGCACCCGCCGGATGGCTACGGTGACGATCTCTGTCCCGCTGGCCTCCAGCGCGTCCAGCATCACCTGAAGGTTAGGGTAACGGGCAGTGCCCAGGATCAGGCGGGAACGGAACGCTCGTCCGGCGATCACCAACGGTTCGCTCATGGGTTTCCCCCTTCCGAAAAATGGAACAATCGGCTACCCTCCAGCCACAGCGTGAACGATCTCCACGCGATCTCCGGGCTGGAGCTGGGTGTGACCCCACTCTGACCGGGGGATCACGGTGGCGTTCACCGCCACCGCGATGCCCGGGCGATCCGGGTCCAGGCCCAAGGCTGTCAGAAGCTCCCGGATCGTTTGCGGTTGATACGGGCGGGGTTGCCCGTTCACGATCAGGGTGGATTCCATCGCCCAGAACCTCCTGACATCGGATCTCAGGGATAAGAGGCCGCCGAAGGCGGTCCCTCCACCGAACATCCCCGAAACGCGGGTGGATAAAACGCTGTGCTTTGAGGATATGCAGGGGAGGGAGCGAATGGCCCCATCCCCAAGCCTCCCGAACGTAGAAGCACCACTACTTGTGACAGAACCGTTCGATCGTAAACGGCTTGGCGATCTCCGGTAGATCGCCATGAACGATCAGATGATGGATGGCGTAGGCGGTGATCGGTGCCAGCAGGATGCCGTTGCGGTAATGGCCGGTGGCCATAATCAGCCCTTCCACGGCGGTGGGCCCTAGGATCGGGGCATCATCTCGGCTCCCCGGCCGGAAGCCCACCCACATCTCAACGATGGGGAGCTCATCGACGCCGGGGAGCATCTCCCACGCCCCACGCAGCAGCCGGAAGATCCCCCCGGCGGTGAGGTTGGCGTCGAACCCTTTCTCCTCGACCGTCGCCCCGATCAGCAGCCGGCCATCCCGACGGGGAACCAGATAGGCGTCCGCCCCCCACACGACGTGTTGCAGCAAGGGGGCCTCCGGCGGCATTTGCACGGCCAGCATCTGGCCCTTCACCGGCCGGACCGGCGGGCGGGCGCTCTCGGGGAGCCCGGGGATCTGAGCGGACCAGGCCCCGGCGGCCAGGATGACGGTGCGGGCCTCGAGGAACCCGCGGGACAAGCGCACCCCCAGGACGCGGTTTTCATCGACCACGATCCCGGTCACCTCCGTGTGCTCCCGCAGGCGCCCGCCGGCCCTGCGGAAGGCCTCGATCAGCGCGCGGGCCACCTTCCGGTTATCCACCTGATGATCCTGCGGGCTGTAGATGGCCGCCACCACATGCCGGGAGAGGTGCGGCTCCATCCGTCGGGCCTCATAACCCGAGAGCCACTCGGTGGGCAGGTTCTGACTCCGCTGGAATTCATAGAGGAACCTCAATCGCTCCGCTTCATCTCGATCCAGGGCCACCACCAGCGTGCCTTCATCCCGATAGTCCACAGCGATGCCGGAGGCGGCCTCCAGCTCCCGGGCGAAGTCGGCCCACATATCACGGCTGGCGCGCAGCAGAGGCAGAAGCCCCTCCTCGCCGGGCTCCGCCTCCGCATAAGGGGCGAGCATCCCAGCGGCCGCCCACGTCGCCCCCAGCCCGGCGCCTCCTCGCTCCAGGACGGTCACCGGATATCCGGAGCGGGCCAGGAACCATCCGATGGAGAGCCCGCAGATCCCCCCGCCGATGATCACGACTTCGTCGGCCATCCTTACCATCCTTTCCTGAGCAGTTGGGGGGACCCATGCGATCGCGCAGTTTCCCCCTCGCTGCCGCTCAGAGGTCCATTAAGGGATTGGATCTTCTGGCTTTCCGCGCGGATCATGGGGCGGAGCAGGTGGGGATCGCGGGGATCGTGAACGGGTGGCGGTGAAAGAAGGTGGCGCGCCCGTCTTCCCTCCGCCGGCATGATACGGATCAGGTTCCAGGGGTCGACGGCGGATACGGCCGTCCTCTCAGCCCGGCTCGCCCGGACTCCCCCAACGGACCCACGCCTTACTTTAGTTTTAGACCCGAATGCGCATTCCTTCAATGTCTGATCTGAAGGGATATTCCCCGGCTTCGTAGGGAGAGGTCAGAGGTAGCGCCCGATGGCAAAAATTCAAAGGGGCTACGCGGTGAGGGGAAAGAAGGGTAGGACGCCGAAGACACCCCGCACCCCACGAAGAAAAATCATCATCCCCAAACGGGGTGACTCCCTGATTCCACCGCTGGGCATGGCTGTGTAATCGGTAGGGGTGTCCTTTATGGGCGCCCTATTGGGGCAGGCACAAGGCCTGCCCCTACCCGAAGCGTCCACGTCCCCTGGTAGGGCCATCCCTGCATGAGGCCTCGGAGGATCGGGCCGTCCGCATTCGCCAGGCTATCGAATCCTCCGCTCTTTCACCGTGAAGTGGACAAAGCACGAAGGCCATCCACGAATCGGGATGCGAACGCCTCGAGGAAGCTTATCCTCACTCTCCCAAGGCCTGCCGAAGGCCAGCGAGATCGGTGATGAGGGCGATGCGGAACAGGAAGGCTCGCACGGAGGGGCTCTGTTCCCACAGCCGGCGGACCCGCGGGCCGATGGGATCCTCGACGCCGGCAGCCCCTTCCTCCGCGGCGTAAGCGCCGTAGAAGGCGAAGTAGGC
>NZ_JBHOQJ010000233.1:0-4328 GCF_042408365.1 Thermoflexus sp. | reverse complement strand
GGGGAAGGGGGGCTCTTCCGCCTCTTCGCGGGAGCTCCGAACCGAATAGGACCAGGCTGAATGGTTGCAGGAGCGTGTCACTGCTGAAAGGGATGATTACCGGGAAGGGCGATTTCGCCTGCTACTGCTTTGTCCATTTGTTCCTTAGGGATCTTCAGGGATTCGGGGCCATCCGTTCCTCCGCCGCATATCCCCAAAACGAAAATGGACAAGGCACCACCAGCGCCACAAGTTATATAGATGTCTTTTGTTGCGATGCCTTCATGGGTCCGTTATAATTCCACGTGACCGATTAAAAGATTCGAACCCCCCGGGGAGGCGCTGGTTTGCGGATCCCTATGGAGGGGCTCAACGGATCGCTTCCGATCGGGGGATAGGCTGGCGACTCTGAGCCTGGAGGAAAACAGTCCGTGCGGATCACAACGGAAATCCTTCCGCAGCGCCAGGTGGCGCTCATCATCGAGGTCGATCCGGAGCGTGTGGAGAAGGCGATGCGTCAAGTCGCCCGGCGCTTCGCTGAACAATTCGACATCCCAGGCTTCCGGCGGGGCAAAGCCCCCTACGAAGTCGTGATCCGGACCTTCGGTCGGGAGGTGATCTTCGAGGAGGCCGTAGAAGCCCTGAGCCAGGAGGTCTATCGGGAGGCCCTGGATCAGATGGGTCTGGATCCCTATGGGCCGGGTCGGCTGGAGCGGGTCGATCCGGAACCCTTAACCTTCCGGGTGATCGTCCCGCTGAAGCCGGAGATCCGGCTGGGCGATTATCGCGCATTGCGTCTGCCTTATGAGCCGCCGGAGCCAACCGAAGAGGAAGTGATGGAGGTTCTGGAGCGGCTGCGGCGGGATAACGCCATTATTGAGCCCCTTTCAGAGGGTGTCGCAGAGCCGGGGATGATGGTCACGGTGGCGTTGCGGGCGACGGATGCAGAAGGGAAAACTGTCCTGGAGGATGAGTTATCGTTTGTGCTGGGCCAGGAGAAACCGCCGCTACCGGGGTTGGAGGAGCGGATCCTTGGCATGGCGTTGAACGAAACACGGGCCTTCGAGCTGTCCTGGCCAGGAGATGAAGCCCGCGTCCTGCAGGTGGAGGCTACCTTGACCGGCCTCTCTCGATATTTGCTGCCGGATCTGGATGATGCCCTGGCTCAGACGGTTGGCGATTTCGAGACCCTGGAAGACTTGAAGGCGAAGATCCGGGAAGACCTGGCTGCTCATAAGCGCCGTCAATACGATGCTGAATACGCCGAGCGCGCCCTGGAGGCGCTGGTCGATCAAGCTGAGGTGGAATTCCCGCCCCAGATGCTGGAGGAGGAAATCGATGATCTGGTGAGGGATCTAGAGAACAGCCTTGAGCGGCGCGGAGGGGATCTGGAGACCTATCTGAAGGAGCGGAACCAGACCCTGGAGGAACTGCGGGAGGAGTTTCGGCCTCAGGCCGAGCGACGGATCCGTCGGGGCTTGGTCCTTTACCAGCTGGCTCGGGAGGAGGGGCTCGCGGTTCCAGAAGAGGCAGTCGCGCAGGAGGCTCAGGCCCTGCGTCAGCGCATCCAGGTCTCTGAAGAGGCCTGGATGCAGCTCCAGCCCGAGATCTCATCGTCCATTCGATCCCGGCTGCTGGCCCGCCAGGCGCTGGAGCGCCTGACGGCCATTGCACGGGGCGAGGTGGAAGCGGCTGCCGCCCCAGTGGTGGAAGAGGCGAGGGCCCCAGAAACCGAAGCCTGAGTTCGTAGTAGGGCGCTTCAGCGCCTGTGCTCTGAGAGAGACAAAGAGCAACGTGTGATTCGAGTGCCTATCTTTCTGTTATGTAAAAAGGAGGCTGGCGATGGCCCGAGCAGGATTGCCGGAGATGCTGATCCCGATGGTGATTGAGAACACGGGGCGTGGCGAGCGGGTTTACGACATCTACTCGCTGCTCCTCAAGGAGCGGATCATCTTCCTGGGGACGCCGATCACGGACCAGGTGGCCAACCTGGTGGTGGCTCAGTTGCTCTATTTGGATCGGGAGGACCCGGAGGAGGAGATCCGGCTTTACATTAACTCGCCCGGCGGGCTGATTTATCCTGGCCTGGCGATCTACGACACGATGCAGCAGGTGCGCGCCCCTATCTCCACCATCGCGGTGGGCTGGACGGCCAGCCTGGCCACAGTGCTCCTGGCCGCTGGAACGAAGGGCCGTCGCTTCGCCCTGCCGCACGCAACGATTCATATGCATCCGGCGGGGGGCGGCGCCCATGGCTACGCGCCGGATGTCGAGATCCAGTATAAGGAATTGATGCGGATGCAGAATCTGATCTTCGAGCTGCTGGCCCGTCACACCGGTCAGCCGGTGGAGCGCATCGCCGATGACTTCGATCGAGACTACTACATGTCGGCAGAGGAGGCGGTGAAGTACGGGATCATCGACGAAGTCCTCAAGCCGCCGCCGCATAAAGAGCTCCCGCCGCTGCCGACTCAGGCGGTTACCACGCCGGACGGCCGCAAGGAGTAAGGGGATGCAACGCGCGCGCAGGGAGGCCCCTCGTTGCTCCTTTTGCCGGCGCGACCCTGACGAGACGGGCCGGCTCTTGGCGGGCCCGGATGGGGTTTACATCTGTGAGGAGTGCGTGGAAACCAGCTACCGCATGCTCCGCGGGGAGGGCAGGGAAGCCTGCCCCTCCCCGGTTTTTCCCCAGCGTCTCCCTTCCCCCCGTGAGATCTACGCCTATCTGGACCAGTATGTAGTGGGTCAGGATCGCGCCAAGCGGGTGCTATCAGTGGCGGTGTACAATCACTACAAGCGGATTGCCAGCGGGGGGCGCTGGGAGGATGTGGAGATCGAGAAGAGCAACATCCTCCTCATCGGCCCGACAGGTTGTGGGAAGACCTTGCTGGCGCGCACCCTGGCCCGTCTCCTCGACGTCCCCTTCGCCATCGCCGATGCCACCTCGCTCACAGAGGCGGGCTATGTAGGGGAGGATGTGGAGAACATCCTCCTGCGGCTGATCCAGGCTGCGGATTACGATCTGGCGCGGGCGGAAAAAGGCATTGTTTACATCGATGAGATCGATAAGATCGCCCGTAAATCTGGGGACAACCCCTCCATCACCCGCGATGTCTCCGGCGAGGGCGTCCAGCAGGCCCTGCTGAAAATCATCGAGGGCACGATCGCCAATGTCCCACCCCAGGGCGGCCGCAAGCATCCCCATCAGGATTTCATTCAGATCAACACCACCCACATCCTTTTCATCTGCGGCGGCACCTTCGAAGGGCTCTCCAAGATCATCGCCGGGCGTTTGGGATTGCGGGGGGCCATCGGTTTCGCGGGCGAGGCCAGAGCCCGCGGGCGGGTTGCGCCCTCCGAAGCTGAGCTGTTGCAGCAGGTCACTCCGGATGATCTCGTCCGGTTCGGGCTGATCCCCGAGCTGGTGGGACGGTTGCCGGTGGTGATCCCGGTGGACCCGCTGGATCGGGAGGCGTTGAAGGCGGTGCTCACACGGCCGCGCAACGCCCTGGTGAAGCAGTTCCAGCGGTTGTTCGCCTTGGATAATGTGGAGCTGATCTTCACGCCAGACGCGATTGAGGCGGCCGCGGAGGAGGCTCTGCGCCTGGGGACGGGCGCGCGGGCCCTGCGGTCGATCCTGGAGCGGACGTTGATGGATGTCATGTATGAGATCCCCTCTCATCCCCAGATCCGCCGCTGCATCGTCACCGCCGAGGCTATCCGAGGACAAGAGATGCCACTCCTCCTCACCGAATCGGGTCAGCCGGTGGAATTGCGCCGGGCGGCGTAACGATCGGGCCTCTATGTGGCCTGTTGGGCCAACTTCCTGTTCACCAGGCGGTGGTTGAATCACTGCCCTCTAAAGAGACTGATCCAAATTCGCCCGAAGACCAAGTATAATTATGGCGAGAATAAAAGATAATGGAGATGTATATGGCGTTCACGG
This sequence comes from Thermoflexus sp., assembly GCF_042408365.1. GTDB lineage: Bacteria > Chloroflexota > Anaerolineae > Thermoflexales > Thermoflexaceae > Thermoflexus. The sequence goes on along the minus strand of NZ_JBHOQJ010000233.1, from coordinate 403 downwards.
TTAAAGAATTCCGCGATCTGATTCGGATTCTGGAAGCCCATCCCGAGTGGCGAACCGAATTGCGGCGGCTGGTGCTGACGGAGGAGCTCCTCACTTTACCGGAAATCATGCGAGGCCTAGCGGCTAAGGTGGACGCCCTGGCGGAGGCGCAGCGGCGGCATTATGAGGAGTTTGCTGCCCATCGGCAGGAGTTCTTGGTTTATCGGGCGGAGGCGGATCGGCGGTTCGCGGAGCTAGCTGAGGCGCAGCGGCGGACGGAGGAGCGGGTGGGGCGGTTGGAGGAGGCGGTGGCGGCCCTGGCGGAGGCGCAGCGGCGGCATTATGAGGAGTTTGCTGCCCATCGGCAGGAGTTCTTGGTTTATCGGGCGGAGGCGGATCGGCGGTTCGCGGAGCTAGCTGAGGC
>NZ_JBHOQJ010000229.1:0-2194 GCF_042408365.1 Thermoflexus sp. | reverse complement strand
GGCTATGGGGCGGCGCTCTCGTATATGCTGGCCGCCCTGATCTTCCTCCTGAGCCTCTTTCAAATCAAGCTCCTGCGCCGCCCGATGGAGCTTTAGGGGGTCTCTTCCATGGTCGCGAACCCGAAGCGACGGATTGTGGAGGTTGCAGTGCTTTACCTCCTGCTGGGGGTCGGCGCTGTGGCCACGGCCCTGCCCCTCCTGTATATGGTCTCCACTGCCCTCCGGGGGCCGGTCTATGTTCTGGAGATCCCGCCTCGCTTCATCCCGGAGCGGCCGACGCTGGCGAACTTCATCGAGGCCTGGAACTCCAACAACTTCTCCCTTTATTTTCGGAACAGCGCGGTGGTCGCCCTGAGCACCACGGTGATCTCAGTGCTCTGTTCGGCCATGCTGGCCTACGCCTTTGCCCGCTTTGAGTTCCCGGGCAAGGACCTCGCCTTCTATGCGATCCTGTTCACGTTGATGATCCCCAGCCTCACGCTGATCATCCCGCAGTTCATGCTGGCCCGAGCGCTGGGGCTTCGGAACAGCCTGGCCGGCCTGGTTTTCGTATACGTGGCGATGACCATCCCCCTGAACACCTTCCTGCTTCGGGGCTTCTTCGAGCAGCTGCCCCGGGAGCTGGAGGAGGCGGTGTGGATCGACGGCGGGGGATACGGGACGATCTTCCTCCGCATCACCCTCCCCCTCTCCGCCCCCGCCCTGGCCACGGCGGCCATCTTTACTTTCCTCTTCGCATGGGAGGAGTTCACCTGGGCGCTCACCGCCATCGATGTGGAGGCGATGCGGACGCTGCCGGTGGCCATCGCCACCTTCCACGGAGCTCACCTCACCCAGTGGGGATTGGTCTTCGCCGCCTCTTTGATTGCCATCGCCCCGGTGATCTTCCTATATGTGATGTTGCAACGGTATTTCATCGTTGGATTAAGTGCCGGCGCCCTCAAAGGATAATCCGATGGCGGCTCTGGACCTGTCCCCGGATAAAGCGTTCTACTATCCTGGTGAAGCGGCGCGGATCACCGTGCGGATGGCTCCGTTGGAGGGGCCATCGCGGCGGGGGCGGATTCGCCTCCAGCTGATGTTCCTCGCGGACGAAGCCCTCGCCATGGAGGAGGAGGTCGCCCTTGACCCCGGAGCCCCGGAGGAGATCCCCATCCCGCTCCCCCTCCCGCCAGAGGATCCGCGGGGCTATGGGGTGGACGCTGAGCTATGGGATGCTGAGGGGAAGCTCCTGGCCCGGGGATCGACGGCCCTCGATGTCCTCCGCCGCTGGACCGTGGCGCCCCGCTACGGGTTCCTCTCGGATTTCCCGCCCGATCGGCCCGACATCGAGGAGGCTGTGGAGGCGCTGGTCCGCTTCCACATCAACGGCCTTCAGTTCTACGACTGGATGTACCGCCATGAGGATCTGCTGGCCGAAGAGGATCCTTACCGGGATCCGCTGGGGCGCCTCCTCTCTCGACGGACGGTGGAGGCTTTCATTGAGGCGGCTCACCGCCGCAACATCGCTGCCATGGCCTATGCGGCGGTGTACGGAGCCTCGGCCGCTTTCGCCCGCGCACGCCCGGGCTGGACCTTGTACGGGGCCGATGGACATCCTCTCGGGTTGGGCGAGGATTTCCTGAGCATTATGGATCCCCGCCCGGGCTCCCTGTGGGCTCAGCACCTGCTGCGGGAGCTCGCCGAGGTCATGCAGGTGACTCGGTTTGACGGCATCCATCTGGATCAATACGGGGAGCCGTGGGTGGCCTGGGATGCCCATGGCCGCTTGGTGGACCTGGCCTCTGCCTTCCATACCTTCATTGGGCAGGCCAGCGCAGTTCTGCGGTCGATCCGACCCGGCGCGGCGGTGGTCTTCAATGCCGTTAACAACTGGCCGATCGAGGCAGTGGCCCAGACCCCCGTCGATTTCCTCTATATTGAGGTCTGGCCGCCCCATACCGCGTATTCGGATCTCTGGCGGTTGATCGTGGGGGCACAGCGCTTGGGAGGGGGCAAACCGGTCGTGTTGGCGGCGTATATCGACCCCGCGTGGGAGGTAAACGTGCGGCTGGCCGATGCGGTGATCTTCGCCAGCGGCGGCTACCACATCGAGCTGGGCGAGAGGGACCGCATGTTGGCCGATCCCTATTTCCCTAAACACCAGCCCCTGAGTGAGGACCTGAGGGAGGTACTGCGCCGCTATTACGATTTC
>NZ_JBHOQJ010000227.1:0-8222 GCF_042408365.1 Thermoflexus sp. | reverse complement strand
CCCTCATAGAAATTCTTCCGGAAAGGTTTGGCTTAAAGCTCCATCTCGGATTTTTTCCTCTGCGCCCTTTTAGCTTTGCGACAGGGCAAGCTTAACAAATTAAGCAGGCGGGGTCCTCAGCTCCTCCATGCATAGCGATGTCGGCCTGCCACTTGATTCGTTCTTCAAGGTGCAATAAGTATAGCGATCGTATTCTGCAGGACGAATCTTCCCTTGCGCTGAAGTATAATCGCCTCGGGAGGCTCCCTCAAGCTTAAAATCCTGCATTCAGGAGCCTTGGATGTGGATCGAACAGGAGATCCGACAGCAACCTGAGGTGGCCGCCCGCTTGATCCGCGAAGGGTGGGAGGAAGCGCGGTGGATCATTGAAGAAACCCGTCGCTTTCAACCTGCCCTGGCCATGCTGGCTGCGCGGGGAAGCTCTGACAACGCGGCTCGCTATGGACAATATCTGCTGGGCGCCTTCGCCGGCCTCCCCACCGCCCTGGCTACGCCTTCCCTTTTCACGTTTTACCGGCGGCCACCTCGACTGGATCGGACGTGGGTGATCGGAATCTCCCAATCCGGCCGCTCGCCGGATATCGTGGGAGTGGTGGAAGAGGCCCGCCGGCAGGGCGGATGGACGCTGGCGATCACTAACGATCTGTCCTCTCCTCTCGCCTCGGCCGCCCATGTCGTCCTCCCCCTTCGGGCGGGGGAGGAGCGGGCGGTGGCGGCCACCAAGACCTACACCGCTCAGCTCATCGCCTTGGCCCTGCTGGCGGCTGCCTGGACGGAGGACGCCACCATGCGAGAGGATTTGCTTCAATTGCCCGAAGCGATTGCCCAGGCGCTGGGCACAGAGGCGGCCGCTCGGGAGGCGGCGGCCGCCTGGTGGCGGGCTGTCCATGGGGTGGTCATCGGCCGGGGCTTCAACTACGCGACCGCCTTCGAAGTCGCTTTGAAACTGAAGGAGCTGACTTATATTGTGGCGGAGCCTTATTCCTCAGCGGATTTTCGCCATGGACCTGTCGCCTTAGTGGAACCCGGGTTCCCGGTCTTCTTGATCGCACCCGGAGCGACTTTCCGCACTGAGATGGAAAGCTTGGCCCATATGTTACGGGAGCGGGAGGCTCATCTCACCCTTTGCAGCGAAGATCCCGGGCTCCTCGCCTTGGCGGAGGTGGGCATTCCCCTGCCTCCCGTCCCCGAATGGTTGTCCCCCGTGGTCGCCGTGATCCCCGGTCAGTGGTTTGCGGTTTCCCTGGCCCGGCTCAAGGGGCTGGATCCGGATCAACCGCGGGGCTTGCGGAAAATCACCGAAACACGGTAACCCCCGGGTCTGCCGGGAGGTTCGACGATTCAGCGATATAACCCTAGTCTCTCATCGAAGGCCTCTCGCGAGCTTTCGAAATTCCTGAGGAGCTTTTCGGATGAGCGAATGGGAGGAACTCGAGCATGCCCCTATCACCCATCTCACGGTCTCCCAGCTGGCCGCTCACCTGAAGGAGGCGGTGGAAAGCCGCTTCGCCTGGGGGGACCTGTGGGTAGAAGGGGAGGTGGGAGATCTCCGTCCGACGGCGCCGGGGCATATTTTCTTTTCATTGAAGGAGGGACGGGCTCAGATCACCTGCGTGGTCTGGAAGACTCAAGCCGCCCGTATGGCCCAGCTGCCAGCGAACGGTCAGACCATCTTGGTGCGGGGCCGGGTCGGATATTACGAGGATCGAGGGGATTGCCGCCTGTATGTGGATCGCTGGCTTCCCATCGGCCTGGGTCAGCGGTTTCTGGCCCTGGAGGCGCTCCGGCGCCGTCTGGAAGCCGAGGGGCTGTTCGAACCCGCCCGCAAGCGGGCGCTCCCCCCTTTCCCCCGCCGCATCGGCGTGGTGACCTCGCCCGCAGGGGCTGCGCTTCGGGACATCCTGAACATCCTCCGGCGGCGTTGGCCTCTAGCCGAGGTCATTCTCTCCCCCACGGCTGTTCAGGGGGAGGATGCTCCGGTCTCCATCGTCGCCGCCCTGGAGGCGCTTCAGGCGGTGGAGGGGCTGGACCTGGTCATCATCGCGCGTGGAGGAGGATCGAACGAGGAGTTGTGGGCGTTCAACGATGAGCGGGTAGTCCGAGCGGTGGCGGCTTCCCCCTTCCCGGTGGTCTCCGGCGTGGGCCACGCGATCGACCTCACCCTGACGGACGCGGCCGCCGATGTGCACGCGCCTACCCCTTCCGCCGCGGCGGAGCTCGCCACGCCGGATCGAGACGATGTGGCCATGAAGATTGACGAATGGCGGGATCGTTTGCGACGGGCGATGCGTGCCCGGTTGGAGAGCGCAGCCCAGGCCTTAGTGACCCTGCGAGCCCGCCTGCAGGCGCACACACCGGAGCGGGAGCTTTACGCCCGTTTGGAGCGCTTGCATCTGCTGCGAGCGCGGCTGGGCAGCGCGATCCGCCAGCAGATTCTGCAAGCCCAGGCTCGCTGGGGCCATCAGCAAGCCCGCCTGGAAGCTTTGAACCCCCGCGCGGTCTTGGCCCGCGGCTATGCCCTGGTGCGCCGGCCCGATGGTCATTTGATCACACGGGCGGATCAGGTTCAGCCTGGCGAACGCCTGACCGTACAGTGGGCAGACGGGGAGGTACCTGTGCGGGTGGAAGGAGGCTTTCCGTGATAGACCGGTATTTCCGATTCGGGCCGCATGTCGAAGAGGCGCGGGCGCATCACCGGCCGATCGTCGCCCTGGAGACGGTGGTGATCGCCTTCGGCCTGCCCCGGCCGCTGAACCTTCAGATCGCTTGGGAGCTGGAGGAAGTCGTTCGCGCGGAGGGAGCCGTCCCGGCGACCATTGGGCTTCTCGATGGGCGGGTCGTCGTCGGTCTGAGGCCCGCTGAGCTGGAGCGGTTCGCTGGCGATGAACGAGTGGTCAAGGTAAGTCGACGGGATCTCCCCGTCGTGCTGACCCGCCGGGAGATCGGCGCGACCACGGTGGCGGCTACCGTGTGGGCCGCTGCGCGGGCTGGAATCCCCGTAGTGGCCACCGGGGGGATCGGGGGGGTGCATCGGGGGGCGCCTTTCGATGTCTCGAACGATCTGCCGACCCTGGCGACGGAGCGGGTGCTGGTGGTCTGCTCGGGGGCCAAGGCTATCCTCGATCTGCGGGCCACGCGAGAATGGCTGGAAACCTATGGGATCCCGGTCCTGGGGTGGGGTACCCACACGCTGCCTGCCTTCTACAGCGTATCCAGCGGGCTTCCGGTGGACGCCCGGGTGGATTCAGTGGAAGAGATCGCAGCCATCGCCCAGATCCATTGGGCGCTCGGTGGGAAGGGCATCCTGGTGACGGTTCCCCCACCCGCTTCCTTCGCCGTGCCGTTCGAACAGCTGGAAGGGGCCATTCGGGAGGCGCTGCAGGAAGCCGAGCGGCAGGGCGTGAAGGGATGGGAGGTCACGCCTTTCCTGCTCGCTCGGATCGCGGAGCGGACGGGTGGGGAGAGCGTGCAGGTCAATCGGGCTTTGCTCCTGGAGAACGCGCGGATCGCCGCGCGCATCGCCCGCGCCTTGGTGGGTGTTGATCCGGGTGGAACACCCTAAGCGGATACGCCCGGATGATCTAAGCCCCAGAGGGACTAAAGAAGGAAATGAGCTCCGAATCGGTGTTCGAGCGTTATGCCGCCCGTTACGATGCTTGGTATGAGGGGCCAGTGGGGCGGGGGGCTTATCGCTCGGAGATCCGGGCGCTGGCCGCGCTGCTGGCCCAGTGCCCTCCCCCGTGGCTGGAGATCGGGGTGGGATCGGGTCGCTTTGCCCAGGCGCTCGGGGTGGGTTTCGGGATCGATCCGGCCCTGGCGCCGCTCCGGATAGCCGCCGGACGAGGGGTGCGGGTGGTTCAGGGGATCGGGGAGCGCCTGCCCTTCCGATCCGGCGCCTTCGGAGGGATCCTCCTCGTGGTCACCCTATGCTTCGTCGAGGATCCCCTGGCGGTTCTGCGAGAGGCCCATCGGGCGCTGCGCTCAGGGGGTGGCCTCGTGTTAGGAATGATCCTGGGGGAAAGCCCATGGGCCTCTCACTATGCCGAGAAAGGCCGCCAGGGACATCCCTTCTATTCCATCGCACACTTCTACTCTCGGGGGGAGCTGGAGGCCTGGCTGCACGTAGCTGGGTTCCAGATCGTTGAATATCGATCTACCCTCTTTCAACGCCCGGACGCGCCGGAGATCGCAGAGGAGGAGGCTCGCCCAGGCTTCCACCCGGAAGCCGGTTTCGTGGGGATCCTGGCGCGGCGCTCGTAGCTTATCCCGCTCTGATGATCTTTCCCCAAGGAATTTCGATGGGGGTGGGATCGGAAGATGGCGTAGGGGTGCCCCAGGGCGGGCACAAGGCCCGCCCTACCAGAGACATCCGCGTCCTGATGTCGGGGCGCCCTTGGGTGGGTGTCCCACAAGGGTCGAATGACCCACATTCGCTCATATTCTCCATGGAAAGGGCCGGAGCCCTGGCTGGATACGAACCCTATCGGAGGAGTAGAGATCGCTCAAGCGATGAAGGAGACCGTGGAAGCTTCCGCCTGCGGCAAGGTGATCCTCCTGGGCGAGCACGCGGTGGTTTACGGCCGCCCCGCCTTAGCGGTCCCGGTGTGTGGATTGCGGGCGCGGGTGCGGGCCGAGCCGTTGCCCCGTGGGTCCGGATGCTGGATCGAAGCGACTGACGTGGGGGGGGAAATCGGGCTCGCCACGGCCCCGCCGGAACATCCACTGGCCATGGCGGTTCGCCTGGCGCTAGCCCATTTGGGCCTCCCGGAGCCGGATCTTCGATTGATCCTGCGCTCCGAGCTGCCGATCGCTGGGGGGTTGGGGAGCGGCGCTGCTGTGTCGGCGGCGCTGATCCGGGCGATTTTCCAGTGGGGCGGACGGCCGGCGGATCCGGAGGTGGTTTCCGCCCTCGTGTATGAGGTGGAGAAGCGTTACCATGGCACCCCCAGCGGGATCGACAACACCGTGATCGCGTATGAACGCCCCATCCGCTTCGTCCGCGGCCAGCCCCCGGTCTTCCTTTCGATCGCCCGGCCGTTCACGCTGGTGATCGCGGATTCCGGCGTCCCCAGCCCCACGCGGGAGACCGTGGCGGCGGTGCGGGCGGGGTGGGAGCGGGATCCGGAGCGCTACGAGCGCCTGTTCGATGCGATTGCGGAGCTGGTTCAGGAGGCCGAGCGCTGCCTGGCCTCCGGCCGGATCGAAGACCTGGGCCCGCTGCTCGATGCGAACCATCAGGTGCTGGGCGAGCTGGGCGTCTCATCGCCGGTCCTGGATCACCTGACCGAGATCGCTCGGAAGGCCGGCGCGCTGGGGGCCAAGCTCACAGGCGGCGGCCGGGGAGGCAACATCATCGCTCTGACCCGTCCGGAGCAAGCCGAGCGTGTGGCTCAGGCCCTGCGGGCGGCCGGCGCCCGATCGGCTTACCGCACAGAAGTCGTGTAATGAGGCTTAGGGGAAAAGGGCCGCAGGATGGCGGCTCGTCGCCTCCTTGGAAGGTGCCTCTAAGGAAAGCGCCTGAAGCGGAGATCCTCGACAACCTGATGGAGGAGATTGACCCTTGCGCTCCAAGCCCTCCGTTCGATCTCCTGCCCGCTACTACGCGCTAAAAGCGCTACATCGGATCGAGACTCAGGCCGCTTATGCGGACTATGTGTTACAGGCCCTGCGGCGGGAGATCGCCCTTTCCCCGCGGGATCAGGATCTCCTAACGACGTTGGTGGATGGCGTGACCATCTGGCGGAAGACTCTGGATTGGGTCTTGGCCCGCTATGTGCGAGGTGGATTGGAGCGTCTGGATCCCTGGGTGCGGAACGCCCTGCGGATGGGCCTCTATCAACTGATGTTTCTCGATCGAATCCCACGCTGGGCGGCCGTCCACGAGACCGTGGAGGTTGCCCGGATGGCCGCGGGGGAAGGGGCTGCCGCGCTGGTGAACGCGGTGCTGCGCCGGATCTCCGCCCGGCTGGAGCGAGGACAACCGGTCGCGTCCTTCCCTTCCATCCGCGAGGACCCGGTGGCGCACCTGGCGATCCGCTATTCGTTTCCGGAATGGATGGTGCGCCGTTGGATCGCCCGCTATGGGGTGGAGGGGACGCGGGAGCTCTGCCGCTTCCAGAATACCCCCCGGCCCTTGAGCCTTCGGGTGAACCGTTTGCGGGCGACCCGAGAGGAGATCCTCGCGGATCTGGAGGCCCGAGGCCTGCGGGCCCGGCCCAGCGTCTATCATCCCTACGTCATCCTGGTGGAGGGCGGGCTGGATCTGACCGCATGGCCGGCGTATCAGGAAGGGAAGGTGATCGCGCAGGACGAGGCGGCAGCCATGGTTCCCTATCTGTTGGATCTCCGGCCGGGTCTGCGGGTGTTGGATCTGTGTGCAGCCCCTGGGGGGAAGACCACGGCCATCGTGGAGTGGATGGGGGATCGAGGGATTGTGGTGGCGGCGGACGCTCACTTCGGCCGCCTCCACCGGCTGCGGGAGCACGCCTGGCGGATGGGATTCACGACCATCCACGTGGTCCAAGCGGATGGACGACGACCGTTCCTGCCAGAATGGGCGGATCGTATCCTGATCGATGCCCCCTGTTTGGGAACGGGGGTGCTGGCCCGGCGGAGCGACGCCCGATGGCATAAACAGGAATCCGACCTCGCGAGCCTCGCCCGAATTCAGCGGGAGCTCTTGGAAGCCGCCGCTCGGATGCTCCGGCCGTCGGGATACCTGGTCTACAGCACCTGTTCGCTAGAGCCAGAGGAAAATGAAGAACAAATTTACGCCTTCCTGCGGGACCACCCGGAATTCCGCCTGGTGTCCGCGCAGGGCAAGGTGCCCACCCCCTTTATCGACGCCGAGGGCTTCTATCGGGTCCTGCCCCATGTGCATCACATGGACGGTGCGTTCGGGGCGATCTTGGAGAAAGCCGGAACGCCAGTGGGCTGAGCAGGACTTCGGACCCATCCGTCGTTCCCCGAATCCGGGGAGCTCCGGGGCGGGTGAGGCGTCCCGCACGAGGGGAGGAGGATGCGCTGGAAGGTTCGACCGGAGGATTTTCAGGTCGAGGAAATGATTGAGCTTCCGCTTCAGCCGGGCGGCCCCTACACCCTTTACCAAGTGCGCAAGCGGGGGCGAACCACGCTGGAGGTTCAGGCGGAGCTGGCCGCGAGGCTGGGTGTGCCGCAGCGGGCGGTGATCTTTCCCGCCCTCAAGGATCGCGACGCCCTTGCCGTTCAGATGGCCGCCGTTCGGGGTCCAGGGCCTGCGCGCGTCCAGGGAGAGGGCTTCGAGGCCGTCCGGGTGGGTTACGCGGATCGCCCGTTGCGGCCCCAGGATCTGCGGGGGAACCGGTTCATCGTTCGGCTTCGGGATCTGGCCGATCGCGAGATCGAGCGGTTGCCTGAGGCGAGTGCCCTCCTCGCCGCTCAAGGGTTCCCCAATTACTTCGATGACCAGCGCTTCGGATCATGGAGCCCGGAGGCCGGTTTCATCGGCCGGCCCCTCCTCCTGGGACAGGCCGAGGAGACCCTTCGGATCTACCTCACGATCCCCCTGATCGGGGATCCTCCGGCCGTGCGGGCCTTTAAGGCAGAGGCGCAGGCCTGGTGGGGGAATTGGGCGGCGTTGCTGGAGCGAGCGCCCCGTCCGTCCAATTATCGGAGCGTGCTCGTTTTCTTAAGGGATCATCCCACCGATTGGCGGGGCGCAGTGCGCCGCATCCCGGGACGCCTGCGGGCGCTGTGGGTCGATGCCTATCGGGCGTGGATCTGGAACCGTATGCTGGCATGGGTGTGGGCCCGGATCCCTCATTACGAGATCGAGATCCGTGGGGAGCGCTTCCCGGTGCCGCTGGAACCGCCGCCGGAGGCAGCGGCCCTCGTAGCCTTGCCCCATCGGCGGGCCCGCAGCGAGCCGCCTTGGTTAGAGGCGCTGGCCGCGGTGCTGGAGGAGGAAGGGCTCCAGCCTTCTCATTTCCGACGGGGGGCCTTGTTGGAGGATGCCCCTCCCCCGACCCGCCGGCCGGTCTGGTGTCGGCCGTTCGCCTTAGAGATAAAGAGCCTCCTTCTAGAGAAAAGGGAAGCTATCCTGGTTTTTGAACTGCCTCCTGGAAGCTATGGAACCATGCTCTTGAAGGTGTTGCAAACCTGGATTGAGGGATCATCCGCTCGGTAATGGCCATTTTTTCTCCCTCCTGGGGTGCGGGCCGCCGAAGGCGGCCCGAGATCGGAAG
>NZ_JBHOQJ010000218.1:0-11989 GCF_042408365.1 Thermoflexus sp. | reverse complement strand
AAAGGCGCCCGGCCCACCCCCAAATATTTCTTATCGCCTCCCCCCACACCCGAGATCCTCAACGAGGACCCCGGTAGGGGCACGGGGTGCTGTGTTTCTTGCCCCGCACGGTCTGCCCCAGCCCGATGTCAGGTTTTTCCTGACGGGATTCTGGCTTTCCCTGACAGACTCGGCCTCCGGATTGTGGTTTTCCTCTGAGCCCTCGTGGTTGAAAAATCCGTAACCTCTACGGTTCACGAATTCCCCTCTCCTGGTTACGATCAAAGTGCAAACCTGCATATACGGAACCCACATCTTGCGCGCTTGGATAAAGGAGGCATGATGCGGCTCACGCGACGGCGCTTTCTGAAGAGCTCAGCGGTCACCGGTGGGCTTTTTCTTGCCGGGCGGCTCTTCTCGCGGGGGCTGGAGACTTTACAAGCGGCCCCTCAGGAGCCTGCGGATCAGCTGACGGAGGAATGGGTTCCCACCCTCTGTTGGATCGGCAAGCAGGATTGTGGAGTTCTTGCCCGGCGGATTAACGGCCGTGTGGTGAAGCTGGAAGGCCATCCGGCGCACCCTCGAAACCGAGGCACGTTGTGCCCGAAAGGGGTAGCTCAGATCATCGCCCTCTACGATCCGAACCGGGTGAAGGCCCCGTTGATCCGGACCAATGAGAAGGGGGTTCCCGGGCGTTGGCGCCAGGCCTCATGGGAGGAAGCCCTCCGCCTCATTGCCGATCAGATCCGCGAGGTTCGCAATCGAGATCCCTCTCGCATTGTTTGGCAGAAAGGGCGGAGCAAGGCTGAGGCGTTTTACGATGAGGCTTTCGTGAAGGCCCTGAAGGCCACTAAGCTGGGCCACGGGGCTTTCTGTTCCGATGCGGGTTATCGAGCGTGCGAATATACCGTGGGCCTCAGCAGCGTGCTCCATCCGGATTTTCGTTACACCCGCTATTTGCTGGCCTGGGGATGGAACTTGACCAACGCGGGGGGAAATAAGCTGTGCTGGATCACATGGCCCCAGCAGTTCCTCGCCGCACGGGAGCGGGGGATGAAAGTCGTCCTCATCGACCCGCGGCTTCGAGGCGGAGGCCCCTTTGTGGACGAATGGCTGCCGATCCGCCCGGGAACCGATCTGGCCCTGGCCCTGGCCTTCAGCCATGTGCTGATCGAGGCTCGCCATGTGGATGCGGATTACCTGAAACGATATACCAATGCTCCATTTTTGGTGAAAGAAGATGGTTTCTTCCTTCGGATCGATGGAAAAGAACAGGTATGGGATTTGAACACGGGTCGCCCTCAACCTTACGATGCACCGGGCGTGGAGCCCGCGCTGGAGGGCGTCTACGAGTTTGAGGGTCAGAAAATCCGCCCGGCTTTCCAGGCGTTTAAGGAGCATGTGGCCCCCTGCACGCCGGAATGGGCGGCGGAGATCTGCGGAGTCCCCGCGGAGCAAATCCGCCGGATCGCCCTGGAGCTGGGCGAGAACGCCATGATCGGCAGCACCATCCGGGTGGATGGAATGGACCTCCCTTACCGCCCGGTGAGCGTGATGGCGTATCACATGGCGCAGCAAGAGCTGGGCTTCCAAGCGATCCGCGCCATCCTCCTGGTGTTCATGCTCCTTGGCGCCGTGGGCGCTGTCGGAGGTCCGATGATGGATTTTACCTGGAAGATCCATCCGAATTTCGAGAAGCTGGATCAGATCAAGATTCAAGATCCTCCCTACAACTTCTATCTCAAAGATAGCCCCTTCTTTCCAATCAACAGCGCCAACCCTGCCGTGATGGCGAAGGTTATGCAAAACCCCGAGAAATACCATGTGGAAAAGCTGCCTGAGATCGTGATCGTCCATATGACAAATCCCTTAATCGCCTTCGGTTCTCAGCCGGATATCGCCGAATCTTATAAGCGTTTCAAATTCGTGGTGGTGATCAGCCCGTGGCTTTCGGAGACCGCCGATCTTTTCGCTGATGTGGTTCTTCCCGCGGCCATCCTGGAGAAATACGAAGGGCCGTCTTCGATCTCGGATGGGTATGTGGATGGGGTGGCCTTGCGGCTTCCGGTGATGGAGCCGTTCTTTGAAGCTCGAGGGGAGATTGAGATCTATCTGGACCTCTGTGAGCAGCTGGGCATTCTCTACGGAGAGGGAGGGTATCTGGATGAGTTGAACAAGGCTTTGAAATTGAAGGGACCGTATCAGCTTCCTCTGGACCGCAAACCGTCTGTCCGGGAGATTTTCGACCGCTGGGCGAAATCCCTGGGGATCGAGGAAGGGATCGCCTATTTCGAAAAGCACGGCGTTTGGGTGAAGGGTCCGATCCCGGTGAAGGCCCGTTACGGCTATGCCATAGAGCCGCCTTTTGGGGGGATCCGCCATCGGTTTTACGGCGAATCCCTGTTACGGTATCGCCAGGAGATGAAGGCGCGCGGCGTCGATGAGATCTACTGGCGAGATTACACCCCATTTCCCACCTGGCGCCCATTGACGATGGATGGTTCGCCACCTGAATATCAGTTCTATCTGATCAGCTACAAGATGATCGAATTCAAGCAATCCCGGAGCAGCTTCATCCCCTTGCTCGCCGAGCTGGCGCCGCGCCAGCGCCTGGATATCCACCCCAGGACCGCTCAGGCCTTAGGGGTTCGAGATGGCGAGGAGGTATGGGTGGAATCCCATCATGCGCTAACGGGGGAAACTCGGCGGGTGCGGGTGCGGGTCCATTACACGGAGGGGATCCGGCCGGACACCGTGGGGTTGCCGCATGGGTATGGGGTGTGGACCCATCCATGGGCCCAGGGCCAGGGGCCAGGAGCCAGCGCTCTCTTTTTCACCGGCGAGGGCTATGTAAGTTGCACGGCGGATCAATCTTTTCAGGTGAAAGTGCGGATCTATAAAGCCTGAGATTAAAGCAGAGACGTGGTCGTGTGCCCCTGATCTCGGGTTTGACAAATAGAGAAGACCTGGAGGATTCGCCATGCCGCGTTACGGAATGGTAATCGACCTCAGCCGATGTATGGGCTGTCGAGCCTGCATGGAGGCTTGTAAGGTTGAGAACAACACCCCTCAGGCGATTTTCTGGATGTATGTGTTTCGCTTTGAGGAGGGGGAATTCCCGAACGTCCGTCAATGGTTCATGCCCCGTCCCTGTATGCATTGTGACAACGCGCCGTGCGTGAAAGTCTGCCCGGTCGGCGCCCGATACAAGCGGGAGGATGGGCTGGTGGCGACGGATTGGGAACGATGCATCGGCTGTCGCTATTGCGAGGTGGCCTGCCCCTATGGGGTGAATTACTTTAACTGGAAGCGACCGGATCGGAATTACTATCTGGACTGGAGCGATCCGAACCTGCAATCGATTACAGGGGGGATCGCTCCCCCATATAAGAACCCAGATTTGGACCAAGCCTATGGTGAGGAGCGCCGGCGGATCGCCGGGGGAGGGCACGTCAAGGGCGTGATCGAGAAGTGCACGTTCTGCGTCCATCGGGTGGAGAAAGGAAAGCTGCCGGCCTGTGTGGCGAACTGCCCGGTGCAGGCGCTGCTCTTCGGGGACTTGGATGATCCGGACAGCCTGGTCTCGCGAGTGCTCCGACAAAAGCCGCATTTCCGGCTTCTGGAGGAGCTGGGCACAGAGCCTCGCGTGTTCTATGTGGGTGGGAAACCGCCGGGAGCAGAAATCCGCCAAATCGAACCTGTTCGAGCGAGGGTGTGAGTATGCGTGGATTGAGCGGACGTCTTCCCTACGGTGTGGGCCAAATCACCCCAGGCTGGCTGCTCCTGGTCGGCCTGGCGGCGACCGTGTTCGCCTCCGGCTTGCAGGCTTATCTCCAGCAATTGAACGAAGGGCTGGTGGTTACCAACCTCCGGGATATCGGGACGATGGGAGGCGCCCCCTGGGGGCTCTATGTGGCCTTCGACGTTTACTTTGTGGGAATCAGTTTCGCTGGGATCACCGTAGCCGCCTTGATCCGCCTGCTCAACTTAAAAGAGCTGAAACCGCTCTCCCGGATGGCCGAGCTGTTGACTATCACGGCGCTGATCCTCGCTGCCCTGGCCATCCTGGCGGATCTGGGGCAGCCGCTTCGAGGGTTGCTGAATCTTCCGCGCTATGCTCGCCCGCAATCCCCATTCTTCGGGACCTTCACCCTAGTCGTGGCGGGGTATCTGTTCGCCAGCGTGGTGTATTTCTTTCTGGATGGCCGTCGGGATGCGGCCGTTTGCGCTCGGATCCCCAGCCCGCTTCAGTGGTTTCACCGGCTCTGGGCTTCCGGTTATCAGGGAACACTGGAAGAGCAGAACCGACATCATCGGACCAGCTTTTGGCTGGCGATCGCCATTGTTCCGCTGCTGATCACGGCCCACTCCACCCTGGGCTTTGTGTTCGGCCTTCAGGTGGGGCGGCCGGGGTGGTATAGCGCGCTACAGGCCCCTGCGTTCGTGGTGATGGCGGGCATCTCCGGCCTGGGGCTCCTGGTGCTCCTGGCCGCCGTCTTCCGCTGGGCGTTGCGGGCGCATGACCGCCTCAACCTCGAGGTCTTCCAGTGGCTGGGGCGCTTCCTGTTCATCCTCATCGCGATTTACCTTTACTTCACGGTGGTTGAGGTCCTGACCGGGATGTATACCGGCGGTCACCATGAGCGACGAGTGATGGAGACCTTGCTTTTCGGGGATTATGCCCCCATTTATTGGTTCTCCATCCTTAGTCTGGTCATCCCCTTCGCGCTGTTGGCGTTCCAGTTGCTCAGCCATCGCTGGTCGGTTCCCCTGCTGGTCCTGAGCGGCCTGCTGGTGAACTTGGCCGCCGTCGGGAAGCGTTTCCTAATCGTCGTCCCCTCCCAGACGCACGGCACGCTCCTTCCTTACGGCACCGGTTTCTACCTCCCCTCTTCAGTAGAGGTGCGGATCATCTTGGGCTTGCTCGGGTTGGGAACTCTGATTTACGCCCTGTTCGCCAAGGTTTTTCCCATCATGGAGATCGAGGAGGCGGAGGAGGCAGTGCCGTGGCGTGCCCAAGCCGTGTTCACCCTCCCGACAGGCCGTGCCTTCCAGCCGCGGACCGCAGTGACCATCGCCATGGTGATCGCCGGGTTTTCCCTGCAAGCCCTCAGCTATTTCGTCTTCGCAGCCCCATGGGGATTCCCGCCCGATAGCCCGATCTACAGTAATCCGCGGGTGGTCCTGGTTCCCACCCCGGTGGTCGCTTCCGTTGAGCAATGGGCTTATGGGGTGGGGCTGTTCCTTTCGATATTGGGCTCGCCGCCAACGCTTTTCATCCTCGGGGTGATGATCGTCTTCCTGGCCGCTGTGGTTTACGAGCTCTGGCCCGGATAACATATTGGGGATTTGGGGCGGAGCCGGGCGCTAAGGGCGTCCGGCTCCGCCCCCCTCCCTACGACCCAAAAGGCTATGGGGAGGGGGAATGAAAGGAGGTAGGGCCCTTCCGCCTCTTCCTATTCATTGCCCTTTATGTCACAAAAAGACGGCACGTCCATGAAGCAAATCCATCTGGCGGATGTCGCGCAACTGCGTTATGCGCTCTATCGATTTCTATCCGCGTCCCTTCTCTACCCCGAAGAGGCGCGTTTAGAGCACCTAAGCGAGGCAGGGGAGATTCTGGAAGCACATAGGACGGCGCTCCAGCACTTCGCGTTTTACGGCCCATGGCGGCGTTGGGCGGATTGCCTGGGCCGTTACTGTAGGAAACCCCAGGAGCTCCAAGCATCTTATACAACGCTTTGCCAAACGATTCCCCTCCAAGCTTCTCGCTATCTGGATCCGGAAGGCCCGGGGCAGGGGAGGATCATGCTGAAGCTTGAGCGGAAATACCGGGAAGCGGGCCTGATGCTGTCAACGCGCCATTCTTTGCCTCCAGATCACCTGGCCGTGGAGCTGGAGTTCATGGCTTTCTTGTGCCAGCATGAATCCGAGGCGTGGGCGGGGGACGATCCGGCGTCGCTTCCTCTTCCCGTAGAACACGTTTTCCTCCGCCAGCACCTTCGGCGTTGGGTTCCGCTGCTGACCTGGCGCGTGCGAGAGGAAGCCGCAGCGAATCCATACCGGATCGCCGTGGAGGCCATAGAGGCTTTCATCCACCACGACGCGGATTGGCTGGCCCTCGTCTCCTCCGCCACCAGGGAATGGAGGGGAAAAGCATCCGCTTAGCGTTTCTTTTCCATGGAGAGCAAATCCCACATGAAAACCCAGGCCTTCCAAACACATACCCCTCAGCGATCAAGTAACGGATCCGGGCCTGCTCGAACGGCGATCCTGGTCTGTGGGGACCTGGACCTGGATTTGATGGCCCTGCGGGATCGCTTGTCTTCCGTTTTCCCCGACGGGGTTTTCCATGTGCTTCCCCATCTGTGCGAGCGGCCTCCCAATCTTCATGCTTTCCTCCAGCAACAAAGAGTGGAGCGCTTGGTTCTCGGGGTATGTCATCCCCGGATCAGCCTTGGCCTGATCCAGGCGGAGGCACGCAAAGCGGGGGTGGATCCTCTGGGGATAGAGATTCGGGCTCTTCCCTCCGGGAGGGAGAAGGCCCGGATTGAGCAGGCTGTTCTCTACCTGGTGGCTGCTGCCGCTCGGGCCCAAAAGTATTCAGGAAGCCATATGGATCAGATCCGTCCCCGCTTCGCTCGGGAGCTGGATCGGCGGGCCATGCTTCGTCTGTCCTGGCTCTTTTACGAAGGGGTGCCGGCGGTGGATCGGGCGCGTTGCGCAGCCGAGCAGGGCTGCCAAGTATGCCAGGAGGTGTGCCCCTATGAGGCCTGGCGGTGGGTGGACGGGTGGCCGGAGCTGGATAAAGAGGCCTGCCAGACCTGTGGGCTGTGCCTGATGGCCTGTCCGCGCGGCGCGATGGTGAACCCCGCTTGGACCCCGGAGCAGTTTGAGGTGGAAATCCAGACCTTACTGGATCCCCGTGTAAGGGAATTAAGCCCACGGGGGATCGTGTTTCAATGCTGGCGAGAAGGTGGGGAACCGATCCGGGTTCATCCCTCGTGGTTGAAGGTGGCCGTTCCATGCGCGGGGACGGTCCCTCCGGCCTGGTTGCTGGCCCCGCTGATCTTGGGTGCTGGAGCCGTCCGGGTGCTGCCGTGTTCAAACGGGTGCGCACACCCGTTCGAAGGACGGCTGGAAGGAACGGTGCGCTTCTGCCAGCGGGTTCTGGCTCAGATGGGGGTTCGCGAGGATCGAGTTCGTATCGGGGGGGATCTCCTTCGGCCTCCTCCGGAGCCCATCGGGCGGATCGAAGCCCCTGGGTTGTTCTTCCCCTCAGGGGCGGCAAAGGTTTTCCGGATGCTGGCGGAGCTCTGCCAGCATCCGGAGCTCACTCTTACGGATCCCTTCGCCCCCTTGGGGCAGGTCGATATCGATCCGGCCTCCTGCACCGGTTGTGCCCAATGTGCACGGGCCTGCCCCACGGAGGCCATCCGCCTGGAGGAAGAGACGGATCGCCTGCAATGGACCTTTGATATGGGACGCTGCGTGGCCTGTGAGGAGTGCGTGCGAGTGTGCCCGGAATCCGATCGAGGGGCCATTCGGGTGATCCGCGTGGTGGACCTGGAGCGCTTAAATGGTGGGCGGACGAAGCTGCACGAAGCGAAGGTCCTGCGTTGCGCGAGGTGTCATCAGCCGATTGCCGCCGCGCCCCTGTTGGATTGGATCGAGAGCCGCTTGGGGAAGGAGAACGCTGCTTTGCTGAGCTACTTGAGGCAATATTGTCCGGCCTGTCGTCAAGCTTTCATGAACGCAGGGGGAATGAGCTGGGAACTGGACGGTTGAATGGAATAGGGGCTGGGGATAGACCCAGGCTTTTTTCATTCAGCGGGTTCCCATGGGGATGTGGGGGCGAGCCGGGGATGAAGGGGGATGGGGTCATCCATTTGACCTAAACGGTGGGATTGCTGAAAAGCCCTGGGAATAGACCGTTTGGCGGAATGGGGAGATGGAAAGAAAATCATTGTGGAGGTGGTCCTGCCATCCCCAAACTCTTTCCTTAATCCTTAGCCGATGCGCTTGGTTAAGGTCTTTCGATGGCTGATCGGGGTGCTCTGGATCCTGACAGCATGCGCCCCTGGGGCTTACCCCTATGTGCGGTTGAACACCGAGGGGGATAATGCGGTCGTTGCCCCAGAGCGAGCGCCAGGGCGCCTGCCATTGCGGGTGGCGGTGGCCCCGGTGCTTTCCCCCCGGGTAACCTTTGAGACCTACAGTCCCCTCCTCGATTACCTGGCCCACCGCCTGGATCGGCCGGTGGAACTGCTTCAGCGTCCGACTTATGCGGAGATCAACGATCTGATCCGCACCGGCCAGGCCGATGTGGGCTTCGTTTGTGGGGGCGCCTTCGTCGAGGGGGAACGGGAGGGCTATATGGAGCTTTTGGTGGTTCCGCAGATCAACGGAACCACCACCTATCAGGCCCTCATCATTGTCCGAGCGGATAGCTCCTTCCATCGGCTGGAGGATTTGCGTGGGCGACGCTTCGCGTTCACAGATCCCCTTTCGAACTCCGGGCGGCTCTATGTGCAATATCGCTTAGCCCAGATGGGAGAGACCCCGGAGGGCTTCTTTCGGGATACGTTCTTCACCTACAGCCATGACAACAGCATTCGGGCAGTTGCTCAGGGGCTGGCGGATGGCGCCTCGGTGGATTCCCTCGTCTATGAATCCCTGAGCCACAGCGAGCCGGCCCTGATTGCGAACCTGCGTGTGATTGAACGCTCACCCCCTTTTGGGATCCCGCCGGTGGTGGTTCATCCGGAATTAGATCCTAAGTTAAAAGAGGCACTGCGCCAGGCATTCCTGGAGATGCCTTGGGATCCCCGAGGGCAGAAGGCGCTGGCGGTGTTAGGCGTGGAGCGCTTCGTTCTCCCCGACCCTGCCGCTTATGAGGATATCCGGCGTATGGCGGCAAGGGTCCGCGGATGGCCTTAGGAGGCCGTGATGGCGCGGCTTAGGGCTGATCTCGGACAATCGGCCCAATGGCTATGGCGTAAGATCACCGGGATTTCCATTCGCTATAAATTGCTGGGAATGGTCTTAGGGGTGATCCTGCTCCTGGGCCTGGCCGTAACCCTTCAGGTCCGGAGCCAGCTGGCCGGGCGCCTGCGTCAGGGTCTAGAGGAACGAGGCCTCGCGTTAGCTCGCGATCTGGCCGAGGATGCCACCGATCTGATCCTGACCCAGAACCTTTTCGGGCTATATCAGCAACTGCGCAATACCCTGGAGACGAATCCTGACGTTCGTTATATTTTCATTGTGAGCCCGCAGGGGGAGGTTCTGGCTCACTCTTTTCCCCATCGCGTGCCCTCCGATTTGCTTCGGGTGAATCCTCTCTCCCCTGGTCAACCCTGGCGGGTTCAACTCCTGGATAGCGATGAGGGGCTGCTCACCGATGTGGCGGTCCCCATCCTGGGGGGTCAGCTGGGAGTTGTGCGGCTGGGGCTCTCCCATCAACGGCTTCAGAGCGCGGTGATCACAGCAACCTATCGTCTGATTGCGACGACGCTGCTGGCGCTCCTCATTGGAGGGATCGCGGCCCTTCTTCTGACCCGTGTGTTAAGCCGCCCCATCCTGGAACTGGTGGACGCTGTCCGCGCGGCCAGCCGAGGGGATCTGAGCCATCGCCCGCCAGTGCGAATGGCTGACGAAATCGGGGAGCTCACGGCCGCCTTTAACGTGATGATGGACGATTTGATCCGTTTTCAAAACGAGCTGTTGCGTCAGAACAGGGAGCTGCGGATCCTGAACACAATCGCCCGCGCCCTTTCAGAAGCCCGCTCCCTCCAAGAGATCTTAGAAGTCGCATTGCGGAGTACCCTGGATGCCCTGGGATGTCCGGCGGGATGGATCGTTCTCCAACCTGAAGGTTCGCCGACTCCGATCCTGGCGGCTCAGCAAAGCCTCTCAACGGTTTTCTCGAATCGTCTCACCGAATTCGGAGTATCGATATGCCCGTGCGTGCAGGCCATCCTGCATCAGAAGGAATGGGCCCAGTTTGTGCCGCGCTCTCAATGCCCGATGCTGGAATGGGCTCAGGAGGCGGGAAGCCCCGAGGCTGGGTTCCAGCGCCATCTCAGTGTGGCCCTGATGTCCCGGGATCGAATCCTGGGGGTGATGAACGTCCTGATCCCCGCTCATGGGGATGCAGGAGCGCTCGGAGCCCGGGCGGAAGCGATGGAGCCATGGGGCGATGATGCGCAGCTGACACGTGTGATCCAGCTGATGGGCGCCATCGGACGACAGATTGGGGTCGCACTGGATGCCGAGCTGCACCGGCAGCGCCTGATGGCTGAGATGCAGCAGCGGGAGACGCTTCGCAGTCAATTTCTGGAGCGGATCCTGATGGCCCAAGAAGAGGAACGTCGCCGCATCGCCCGCGAGCTCCACGACGAGGCCGGACAGGCGCTGACTTCCCTGCGGGTGAGCTTGGGATTGCTGGAGCGGGAGATCCAGCAACCCGAAGCCATGCTGGGCCGTGTGGCGGAGTTAAAGCATCTGGTTGAGGAGATTATGGAGGACCTGCATCGTCTGGCGATGGATCTGCGACCGGCCATTCTGGATCACCTGGGGCTGGTGGCAGCTCTGCGCCAGTATATTGGGATGTATCAGCGCCGCTATGGCCTGGATGTGCAATTTGAATCGATCGGGCTAGAAGAAGAACGATTGCCTCCTGCGGTGGAGATCGCGCTTTACCGGATCCTCCAGGAAGCCTTGACCAATGTGGCCCGCCACGCGCATGCCACTCGCGTGGATGTTCTGTTGGAGCGGAGGGGCGATCGCATTGTCGCTGTCGTGGAAGATAATGGGGTAGGGTTCGATCCGGAGCAAGCTATGTGGGATGGCCATCTGGGGCTCTTCGGGATGCGGGAACGGGCGGAACAGTTGGGGGGGAAGTTGATCGTGGAGAGCGCGCCGGGTTCGGGGACGACCGTGGTGGTGGAGGTGCCGTATGCCCATTCGGATTCTGATCGCGGATGATCATGGGCTGGTGCGGGCTGGCCTGCGGGCCCTGTTAAAGGATGAGCCGGATCTGGAGGTGATCGGGGAGGCCGCCGACAGCGAAGACGCCATTCAAAAGGCCATGGCGCTGCGCCCCGATGTCATGTTGCTGGATATCAGCATGCCAGGGAGGGGCGGGATCGAGGTCACCCGCTTCTTGAGGAAGGCGCTTCCGGAACTCCGCATCCTGATCCTAACGGTTCATGAGGACGAGGACATGCTGCGGGAGGCGATCCGCCTGGGGGCCTCGGGCTACATCATCAAACGAGCTGTAGAAGAAGAGCTGGTCCATGCCATCCGGGCGGTTTGGCGGGGCGATCTTTACATTCATCCCGCGATGACCCGTGCCTTGCTGAAGGATCTGAAGGCGCCTGCGGTGGAACCCGTCCTGGTCGAGCCGCTGACCCCTCGGGAGCTGGAGGTGTTGCGGCTGATCGCCATGGGTTACACGAATCGACAGATCGCGGAAGAGCTGGGGATCAGCGTTCGAACGGTGGAAACGCATCGGGCGAATCTAATGGGCAAGCTTGGTCTGAGCAGCCGGGTGGAGCTGGTGCGCTATGCTCGAGAGCATGGCCTGATTTAAGGCGGCGATTCAGGTATCGCTGTCGGATGGGATATTCTCTTGGCCTCCTCACCCCCTGAATTTTCCCCATCGGACGTGTTCGCATCGTGTGTGTCGGAAAGGGAAGAACCCTCTCTCCGGTGGCGGGTTAACGTTCTGCCCTTTAGACTTGCATATGGAGCTAACATGGACTTAGGAATTATGCAGCGCATCTCCTCCCGGGAGGGTAGGGGCCTGGGCTGGGTTGTTCACATGGAGGGACACGCGCTATGCCCTTGCCCGGGCGCCTGTTGAGTTGCTGCATTTGCTTTAGGAATATGCGCCGCAGGCGTCCGGCTCGCCCCCACCCCCCAAGGAATCAAAACCAAAGAAAGAAGCAGGATGCTTTGTCCATTTTTAGATTTGAGGTTTTCGGGGCTGGGCCGGGGCTTTCAGCCC
>NZ_JBHOQJ010000205.1:0-9098 GCF_042408365.1 Thermoflexus sp. | reverse complement strand
AAGGCGCCCAGCTCGCCCCCTAAACCCCCGCACGGAGATTCCACGAAAGGAGAGGGCCTAAGCTTTCCTTATGCGAGTTCTGATCAGCGGATGGTTCCTTCAATATCCTGCGACGGGCACAGGCCAGTATGCCTGGGAGCTCCTTCGCCATCTCCCTCAGGCGCGGCCGAACTGGACGATCGGCGTGGCCGTTCCGGAGGGTTGGTCCGGTTCGTTGCCGGGGGGCGTGGCCCCGGTGGGGGTCCGCTCGCCACGGCTTCCCCAAGATTTCCAGAAGCTGTGGTTCGAACAAATCGCCCTGCCCCGCGCGGCGGCTCGCTGGCGGGCGGACCGGCTGTTCGTGCCCTACTGGGCCCCTCCGCTTCGCGCACCGGCGCCAGTGATCGTGACGGTGCATGATCTGATCCCGCTGCTCTTCCCGGAGTATCGGGCCAGCGTAGGCGCGCGCCTCTACACGGCCTTGGTCCTGGCCGCCACCCCGAGCGTGGCGCACATCCTCACGGATTCCGAGGCTTCCCGACGCGACATCCTTCAGCGATTGCGGCTGTCTCCCGAGCGCGTCACCGCCGTTCCTTTGGGGGTATCCGAACGCTTCACCCCGCGCCCGGATCCGATCCTTGATGTGCGGGTGCGGACCCGGTATGATCTGCCCCCGGCATATGTGCTCTATCTGGGCGGCTTTGACCGGCGGAAAAACATTGAGACCCTGCTGGCGGTCTACACCTGGGCCCAGGACGCCATCGGCGATAATTTCCCCCTGGTCATCGCCGGGCGCTTGCCGGAGGGCTCGAGCCGGTTGTTTGTGGATCCCCGCCCGCTGGCCCGGGCATGGGGGATCGAGGATGTGGTGCGGACGATCGGACCGGTGGCCGAGGAAGACAAGCCGGCCCTCTATCGAGGGGCCTCTGCCTTCCTGTATCCTTCCCGCTACGAAGGGTTCGGCCTCCCGGTGCTCGAAGCGATGGCCTGTGGGGTCCCGGTGGTCGCCTCGGAGATCCCGGCGCTGGTGGAGCTGGTCGGGGACGCGGCCTACCTGCTTCCTCCCGATGATGCCCGGGCGATGGCCGGGGCGCTGATCTCCGTGCTGGTGGACTTTCACTTAGGACAAACGTTGCGGGAACGGGGAATCCGGCGCGCGGCCGCTTTCACGTGGATCGCGTGCGCACGGCGCACCGCAGAGATCATCGAGGGGGTTTGACGAACTGGACTGTGGCCCATCCCGTCCGTTTCTCAAACGACGGAAGAAGCCGGCCGGCAGCCTGGCAACTTCCATCAAGAATAGGAGGGCGCTGTGGATCGCGTGCGGGTTTCGCAGGATAACCTGGTGTTCTGCGCAGGGCATTTCATGATTTTCCCTAATGGAAGCGAGCCGCTCCATGGCCATAATTACCGCGTGGCGGTGACCCTGGAGGGAGCGCTGCACGAGGATATGGTGATGGATTTCGTGGCCCTTAAGCGCTTGGTGAAGGCTCTGGCGGATGAGCTGGATCACCGGGTGTTGCTTCCTGCCCAGCATCCTCGCCTGCGTTTGACCATCGGGGAGGAACAAGTGGAGGCCACGATCGATCACAAACGCTACGTCTTCCCTTTGGAAGATGTGCGGATTTTGCCGATCCCCAACACGTCGGCCGAGTGGCTGGCCCGCTACTTGGCCGGGCAGCTGCGGGCGCGTCTTCCGGGCGATCTCCGCCTGCATGCGCTAGAGGTGGAAGTGGAGGAATCGTTCGGGCAGAGCGCGATCTACCGGGAGGTGATCGATGCCGCCGCTTCGACGCCTTAAGCATCGGGTGGGGATCGCCCTGGGAAGCAACCTGGGGGATCGGGATGGGGCGCTGCGAGAGGCGCTCCGGCGTCTTCTGGAGTGGGTGGAGATCGAAGCGGTCTCCTCGTTCTATGAGACGGAGCCGGTCGGTTACGTGGACCAACCCCGCTTCCTCAACGCGGTCTGCATCGGCACCACAGATCACTCGCCGCACCAGCTTCTTGCTGCTTGCAAGGCCATCGAGACGGCGATGGGGCGGGGCCCCGGCCCTCGATGGGGACCTCGCCCCATCGACCTGGACTTGCTCTTCTATGATGACCTGTGCCTGGAAGATGAGGCGTTGACCCTTCCCCATCCCCGGATGGCGGAACGGGCTTTTGTCCTTGTCCCCCTCGCGGAGATCGCCCCCGATTGGAGGCATCCCCATCTGGGGCGCACGGCGGCGGCCATGGCGGCGGATCTGTCTTCTTACGGGGTCCGCCGCTGGGCCCGGGCGCCCATGCGGGTTGGCCGGGACTTTGTCTATTGGGGTCGGGAGACCTTGGTGATGGGCATCCTGAACATCACACCGGATTCCTTCTCGGGCGATGGCCTGTTGAAGGGCCCCAATTGGGTGGAGGCGGCTCTGGAGCAGGCCCGGCGCTTTAAAGCGGCCGGCGCGCATCTTCTCGATGTGGGTGGGGAGAGCACCCGCCCGGGCGCTGAGCCGATATCGGCAGAAGAGGAGATGCGGCGGGTGTTGCCTGTGATCGAGCGGCTCGCGGCGGAGGGCCTGGGCCCGATTTCCGTGGACACGTATAAGGCCGATGTGGCCCGTGCAGCGGTCGCCGCGGGGGCGGATCTCATCAACGATGTGTGGGCCATGGAAGCGGATCCGGCGATGGCCAACGCGGCGGCCGAGCTCGGCGTCCCGATCATCCTAATGGACAACCGGAGCCGACGGGAGGCGGTGGTGAGGGATCCCCGCCTGGGCGCCCGCTACGAGGGGGAGGATGGTGGGGACATCGTGGCAGCTGTTCGCGCCCATCTGATGGAGCGGGTGGAGGCCGCCCGCGCGGCGGGGATCCCTCCTTACCGGATCATCCTCGATCCTGGGTTGGGGTTCGGCAAGACAGTGGCCCAGAATCTGGAGCTGGTCGATCGGTTGGGGGAATTGCGGGAGCTGGGCTTCCCGATCCTGGTGGGCCCCTCGCGCAAGTCTTTCATCGGTTACACGCTGAACCTACCTCCGGAGGAACGGCTGGAGGGAACGGCGGCGGTGGTGGCGGTGAGCATCGTTCGCGGGGCGGACATCGTGCGCGTACACGATGTAGAGGCCCTCGTCCGCGTCGCTCGCATGACCGACGCCATCGTCCGTCGGGGGCCCCCATGGGTTTAAAGGGGACGCGGGGGCTGTGGAGAGCCACCCTAATCCGCAGCGATGATCTTTTCACGAGGCGCGGGCCACATCAGTAGCCCGCACCTCCATTTTTCTTCAGCGCGGCTATCAGACTGCGGGGAAGAGGGAACCAAATCCTTCAGAGGTGAGGAGCTGCCTTCGACGGCCTCCAGGTCTTTATTCGATGTGCACATGGGCGATGATGCGCCCGAAGCGAAGCTCGTCCCCATCTTGAAGCGCGTAGGGGAGGCCCGAGACCAGCCGCTTATTGTTGAGATAGGTGCCATTGGTGCTCCCAAGGTCCTCGATATAGAAATGGCCATCGTGGTAAAAAATCCGCGCGTGGCGGCGGGAGACCCAGATCGCTTCCGGCCCTTCCTGGGAGAGATCCAGATCGGGAACGAGCCCTAGGCTGGGATCCAGTCGTCCGATCTCGCACGTCTGATGGGATCGCACCTCAATCGTGCGACCGGTGTGGGCGATCCGGAGGCGCAACAGCGCAGCTGGCGTCGTCGGAGGGGCCTCCTCCGGCTCGGTTTCTCCCTCCGCGAGGGGGGCAGTGTGCCAATGCTCCGCTTCGCGCTCTTCAGGGGACTCCAGTTCGAGCGGATTGAACTCAGACATGATCGCACACCCGATCACATGGGATGAAAGGCCGGATTCTAACTTGTGGAGGTTTTCAGGGCGAGGTTGGCCGATGAAGACGGCCCACTCTGTTCTGAAAATATACCCACGTGATCCAGCGTTCATCCTTCCCACGAGGTTTAGGGGTCTGGGCGGGTCACCGAACGGGCGATGGGCGCGAAACGCCTGACCACGAATACCCTGGCTCCGCCCTCAAACCCCCCACGAGGCAACCAACGGCGTGACTCCTCCATTCTATTGGGAAAGGGGGAAGGCCATCCCGGCCTGCCATTCCAGCCCCGATGACATCCTTTCATTTTCATTATACTCTGGTCAGGTTTGAAAAGGATGACCCAAAAGTCACCCTATGAGGGGAAGAGGGCTTACGTTGTCTGAAAGGAGCCAGCCGAACGTGGCGCGAAGGGGATGGGTGTTCCTTGTCATTACGATCATGGGGTTGGTGGCCTGCCAGCCGGCGGGCATCATGTATATCGGCCTGGTGGCCCCTTTTGAAGGGCGGGATCGGGCCATCGGTTACGATGCGGTTTTTGGGGCCCGGCTGGCGGTGCGGATGTGGAACACGACCCATCCGGCAGGTCCCAAGGTCATGCTCATCGCGCTGGATGATCAAGGGGACCCGATCCTGGCGCAGGAGCGGGCCCGGCAGATTGTCGCTTATCCCTCGCTGATCGCGGTCATCGGTCACTTCCGACCGGAGACTACGTGGGCGGCCGCGCCGATCTACCGGGCCGCAGGGATCCCCCTGATCGCGCCGCTGATCCCGGCCGATCGAGCCCCGGAGGGGGCGTTGCCGACCGCCCCGGATCAGCGGACGGTGGTGGCGGCGTTGTTGCAAGCGCTTCCGCCAGGGGACGGACGAGTTCTGTGGATTGTACGGGACGATGAGGAGCGATGGTTCGGCCCGGAGGTGGAGGCACTTTTTCGTGAGCGGGGATGGGTGGTGCATAAACGGAACTGGGAGGAGGCTTCTCCTCAGGATGATGAGCCGGTTTTTTTCGATGGCCGTGCGGTTCACGCAGGGGAAGCGGTGCGGCGCTGGCGTTCAAGCGGCTGGCGGGGTCTCTTGCTGGGAGGGCCTGGGTTGCTGCATCCGGATCTCCTCGCGTTTCGAGAGGCGGAGGGGAGGATATGGGCGGTAGCGGAGACCCGGCGGGTGGAGGATGCGGAATGGCGGACGGCCTATCAGGCGATCGCGCTGGGGATGTCGCCGGGCCCTTACGCGCCCCTCGCGTATGATCTGATCTGGGTCGTGATGCAGATGCACGCCCGTTCGGCCTTTCGCTGGGAGGGGAGAACAGGGACCTGGTGGTGGGAGCAGGGGCATTTGCGGAAAGACCCCGCGTGGTTTCTGGAGCGATAGCCGGAATGCTTTTCCCCATCGTCCCCGATCCTCGCGCTCTGTCGGGGAAAGGAGCGCTCAAGGGCCAGCTTCGGTGGATCTCCCCCGGCCCGCTTCGGGCCCTCTGCTCGGATCCATGAATCCGCGCGCTGCGGTTGGGTTCTTTCCCCCATTCAGCCCGCCGTAGCTCTCCATGGGAAAGGGCTTCCTCAATGATGGGTCAAGTTCCCGGATGGCTATCATCTACATCGGACGGGTCTTGCTGTGGTTTGGGGAACCCTTTCATCCCCTTTTCACGGAGGGCGAGCATGCGACTGATGGATGTGTTTGCTCGAGGGCTGAAGCGGCGGCGGATGCGGAGGGGAGGGCTGGGTTTCTTCCGGATGGTAGGGGTGGCGCTTCTGGCGGTGAGGTGTGCCCGTCCGGGATCCGGAGCCCAGCCGCCGACGGTCCCCGCCACCGCGACCGTCCCGCAGCCCACCGCCACGTCGGCTGACACTTCCCCCGCGGCCTGTCCGAAGGACCCCAGCCAGTGGCGGCTGGTGAAGATCTCGACCTTTCGCGATCCCCATGGGGTGCCGCTGTATCGCAACTGATCCCCCCTGCGTCTATGCGGGCTTCTGGCACGACGTGGCGCCCCACGAATTCCTGGCCCCCGACCGGCCCACGGTGAGCAAGGAGAAATGGGGGGATATCCCCTGGTATTGGGAACCCACAACCCCAGTCCCCAAAAAGTCCCTCAAGCCGTTTACCTCTGAGAGAAGTGGGATCTTAGATGACCGGGATTGGCAGCGGATTGGTATCATCTACACACCTTACACCACATCGCGCACCGGGGATCCGGATTTCCCAATAGTGATTGACCTCGATAAGGATCGGCCAGGGGCAGCCTATTACGTTCGGTGGGATCAAGGAAAGATTCGATTACGCTCAGCGATCCTCTCCCGGGAGCGGGATCATTCTACGGCCTATAAGCCTATGGTTTTACGATGCTCACATAGGACATGGGTTTCCTGTGTCTGATGGGCGGGACACAGTTTATCCGTGTGGGCGTGGCGCAGAGACGGTGGATGGGTCGAAATTATGGGAGGCCTTAGGGGTGAAGGGCTTCCGGCGCTCGGAGCTTGGGAAAGCTTTCGGCCTGCAAGAGATCTTCCCGGAGCATCCGGATCCTGAGACCATTAAGCGTGGGGGGACCCGATGACCACCCCCTCCTGCCTCCAACAAACGGGGAGGTGAGGCAACGCTTGGGAAGGGAGGGTTGGTGCTACTGATCGGATTGTGGGGATGGATCTTGGTTCAGGCTCCCACCGCCTGGGCACGGGAGGGAAAGCCACAGGATTGCCCGGAGGAAAATTGTCTCCTGATCGGGCTCTCACCCACGGTTTCTCCAGGTGGTGAAGGCCAGCGGGTATGTTCGGGGCCCTATGGGGTGGGGGCAGTCTTTCAGGAGGGGAATCGCTGGGCCGAGGGGCAGATTCTCCTGGGCTGCGCGGGAAACATCGTGGAGCGAAGGCGGTTCGCCGACTACGCGGCGGACTTCTGCCCCACCCCTCTGGGGGCCTGGCTGGAGCTCTGGGACAAGGACCCCGCCTCGGGGGTGGGGCTGGGGGCCGGCTTGTGCCGCCTGATGGATTACTCCGGCCAGCCGGTGGAGCTGGTGATCCGGGTGCCGCCCCATCGCTTCCATATCACCCCCTGGCCCATGGGCTTTGTGGCCCGGGAGGATCCCTGGGGGTGTTCCATCCCTCCGCCCGCTTGATCTGGGGGCCGCCCGTCATTCCGGATGCGGGCTCCGGCTGGCGGTTGTGGACATGGGGGAGCCGTCGCGGGCCGGGGGAGGCGGCGTTTCCCCGTTTCTGGAGCGCGGAGGAGCTTGGGCGAGGGGGGCCTGGGGGGACCACCTGCGTGCGGCTGCCGCTGGGGGCGGCGCCGGATTTCGATGGGGCGGGGAATCCGTGCTGGAAGCCTGGCCGCTTGGCGATGCGAGGGATTCGATTGGATCGGGGGATTGGGCTGGGGGAGGGGGTGGCGATCCACTCGCCGTATGCGTCACAGCCGGCGGTCAACGGATGGCTTGGGATCGCAGGGGGTGGGGTGAAGGGGCCGCGGTTGATCCAAGGACCGGATCTTTCCCGGGTCTCGATGTTCATCGACGACTTTCACATTCCGTGGTGGGTGCGGGTGCGGGCGGAGATCAAACGGGTGAAGGATCTCGCGGAGGAGCGGGAGCGGTGCGAGCGGGTTCCGGATGCGGATGGAGGTGGGAAGCCGGATGGAGGGATTGCTGGACGGTGATGGGGGATCCGCCGGTGGTGTGGCCAGGGTGAAAGGGGAAGGAGTGGGAAGTGGAGGAGCGGCATAACGCGTTAAACCTGACCCTGGTGGAGCGGCTGTATGAGTATCGGCCGAAGGCGTATCCGTTTTTGCATCCGGTGCGGTTGGAGATCGTGCCGGGGGAGGGGCGGGTGGGGGTGACGGGGGTGGTGGTCTGCAGGTGCCGTGGCTGTGGTTCCCGTTGGGGGTGCGGGAGGCCCAAAGCGTGATCTGCGCCGATCCTGCGTGCGGAGGATATGCCCCCTCCGAGCAACCGTAAGCGGCCTGGAGTCTCGCGGACCTGGCGGTTCGGGAGGTTGCTGAACGACGGGACTCGCTTCAACGCATGGGGCTGATCGGTCCGCAGAGAATTTCAATGAGGGGTGGCTGTGGGGTAGGGGTGCCTCTTGTGGGCGCCCTCTACAGGCAGGCACAAGGCCTGCCCCTACATCCTTCCCGTGTCGCAGGGTCACGCTGGGATGGGGCATGAATGGGTAGGGCACCCACAAGGGGTGCCCCTACGCGGTTTTGCAAGATCATCGGATCATCCGCATCCTTCGGGGAGACGGCCGGGCCGACCGATCTACGTGGGATCGTCTCCCGCGGGATACCATCACGGGTGAGCCCGTGTCATCTAATCTTGGAGGGCGGGGGCTGACAGCGGGTGAACGCCGGTGGGGAAGCGTTTAAGGCCTCACGCGGGTGAGGGCCGCCGGGAGTGGCCCTCACCCTGAGCAGTCTTTTCCCCAAGAGGGGATGCTTTGTTGCCTGTCTACCCCTTGCGCCGTCCCTTGCGCGCTGGCTTCTCTTCCGGCAGCGAGGCTCGCGTCTCGGTATCGTAAGCCAGTAGATCGTTCGCGTCGATGATCAGATACTCCACACCGTTCACTTTCACTTCGTTCCCCGAATACTTGGGGAACAACACGCGATCACCGACTCGCACTTTAATGGACTCATCGTCGCCGACGGCGACCACCACACCGATCTGCGGCTTCTCCTTGGCCGTCTCGGGGATGATCAATCCGCTCGGCGTGCGGCTTTCCTGTTCCACCGGCCGGACGACCACTCGGCTGCCCAGCGGCTGCCATGGAAAACGCGCTTCGGTCATTGTTGCTCCCTCCTCTGGAAGGTCTTTTCCTCTAAGGCTTTGAAAGACATCTTTTGGGGGATAGGTGTGGAAGCGCTCGACCTTCGGCACCCCGGCCCAACCTCGGAAACCTTCCCAAGGGCGAGCAGGGGAGTGCTCATTACTTTTTCAACCCCAGCAGGGTGTCGATCTGGGGCCGGTTAAAGCCGATCACAATTTTACCACCGATATCCAGCACCGGCACGCCCATCTGTCCGGTTCGGCGCACCAGATCCCGGGCCGCTGCAGTATCCCGGCTGACATCGATTTCTTTGAAGGGCACGCCGCGTTGTCGGAGATATTCCTTGGCGGCCCGACACCACGGACAGTTGGGCGTGGTGAAAATCAGCACCCGAGGCCACTTGCTCGTCCCCGCCATCGTCCTTCCTCCGACAACAGGATGGGAAGCTCCCATATTTATTTAGATGCCGTAGCCGCATTTCCGTAACAGCCAGGTTTAGTGCTTCTTCCACATTTGATTCTTGACTTTGGCTCCCTGGAGGTGGGGCGGGCCGGGCGCCAAAGGCGCCCG
>NZ_JBHOQJ010000166.1:0-7282 GCF_042408365.1 Thermoflexus sp. | reverse complement strand
CGTCAGGTAAACGAGGGTCTTGCTCATAAACCATCCCAGGGCCTCCAGGAGGAGGGAGACGGCCCCGTAACTCAGCCCCAGGAGGTAAAGAACCACTGCTAACCCCTTGACCCGCTGGGAGAAGTGGTCTCGGGAGATCCCGGCCGGATCGACGCGGAAGAGATGGCCACACCGGAGGCATCGATAGCGATAGGCCTTGACTTCGGAGCAGTGGGGATCCCGCACCCGCTGGGTCACCTCCTGAAACCGCTTGAAGTGCTTCCCGTTGCACCCCGGCCGGGGGCAGACAGTGGGGAGTTGGATCTTCTCGGGCTCGACTTTGGGGAGGACGAACAACAATCGCATGGGCCTCCTCCAGGGGGTGTCTCCCCTTGATTATCCCAATTTCACCAACAGGTGAACAGTCACAGCCGCCATTACCTCTTGACAAATCAAAAGCCATGGCGTATAGTTTTGCGCAAAATAGAGCTTTCCCGAAAGACGGTGAACGGGAGGAGTAGGCCTTGGGCCGGCGCCCAGAGAGGCGGGGATCAGGTGGAAGCCCGCTGCGCACGCCAAGGCTGAATGGGCCCGGGAGTCGCCGGACGAACGGGGCGCCATGCGTCCCCACTAGTCTTGGCCGGAGTCGCCACCGTTATCTGGGCGGAGGGGATCGGATGGAGATCCATCCCGTCCCCGCGAAGGAGTGGGGCTGGCCGTAAAACACCCTCGTCTCACCGACGGGGGTGTTTTGTTTCCTGAAGAGAGATCACCGGCTGGCCTCAGGAGGGTGGCACCACGGGGCCTTATGGCGCCCGTCCCTCTGTGAGGGACGGGCGCCTTTTTTTAAGGGCCTCCGGCCGCGGTGCCCTCTGAGGATGCCCCGATGGACGTCCCGAATGGGAGGTTCCCAATGGCAAAAGAAACCGTTCAAACCGATCTGCGGAGGCGTGTGATCCGTCGGACCATGCCGGCGGACCTGTGGACGCCCATCCGCCTATATCAAGCGCTGCGTCCTCAGGGCCCTTCCTTCCTTTTCGAAAGCGTGGAGGGTGGCGCCTACCTGGCTCGGTATTCGTTCATCGGCTTGATGCCTCGGGTCCTCTATCGAGTGGACGGGGATCGGATGGAGGAGTTGGGGCCCCAGGGATGCCGCGTCTATGACCTGCGCCGGACGCATCCCTTCGTCGTTTGGCGGGAGGCGCTGGCCACGATGACCCCGGAGGCGGATGCCGATCCTTTGCCGCGCTTCATCGGGGGGCTGGCCGGCTACATCGGCTACGAGATGGCCGCGTTCTTCGATCGGGTGCCCCGGGCCTCTCCCGCAGGCCTCGCCTTCCCAGACGCCATCCTGATGCAGATGGAGACCCTGTTGGTCTTCGACCATGTGACCCAAACGCTCTCCCTCATCGGCCTGGCGGAGCCGGGGGCGGAGCGGGCGGTCGAGGACCGGTTGATGGCTCTGTGGAGTAGCCTGCACAATCCCCCTCCCCCGGATTCGCTTCCCGCGCCCGCCTCCGCCACGCCCGTTCCCTGGCGAGCCCACACGGATGCGGAGCGCTTTTGCGCCATGGTACGGG
The DNA here is from genome assembly GCF_042408365.1 of Thermoflexus sp. Classification (GTDB taxonomy): domain Bacteria; phylum Chloroflexota; class Anaerolineae; order Thermoflexales; family Thermoflexaceae; genus Thermoflexus. The sequence continues at coordinate 5,723 of NZ_JBHOQJ010000166.1, read as the reverse complement.
CCGCGAAGGAGTACATCGCCGCAGGGGACGCTTTCCAGATCGTCCTCGCCCGACGCTGGAGCCGGCCGGTCGCCGTTTCTCCCTTCGCCATCTATCGAACCTTGCGTCGCCTGAACCCTTCTCCGTATCTCTTTTTCCTCCATTTGTCGGGCCTGGGGCGGGACGGAGAGGATCTGGCGTTGATCGGCGCGTCGCCGGAGATGCTCATCCGCGTGGAGGACGGTGAGGCGACGATCCGGCCGATCGCCGGGACGCGCCCCCGGGGGCGAAGGCCGGAGGAGGACCGGGCGCTGGAGGCGGAGCTGCGGGCGGACCCCAAAGAGCAGGCCGAACACGTGATGCTGGTGGACCTCGGCCGCAACGACCTGGGGCGGGTGTGCGTCTATGGCACCGTGAGGGTGGAAGAGTTCATGGTGGTGGAGCGCTATTCCCACGTGATGCACCTGGTCTCCACAGTCCGCGGACGGCTGCGCCCGGAGTGCGATGCCTTCGATGCCCTGGCGGCCGCCTTCCCGGCTGGAACCGTCTCCGGGGCCCCCAAGGTGCGGGCGATGGAGATCATCGCCGAGCTGGAGGGGGAAGCCCGCGGGCCTTACGCGGGGGGCGTGGGGTATTTCGATCCGCGGGGGAACGCCGATTGGTGCATCACAATCCGCACGGTGATGGTGCAGGGAAACGCCGCCATCGTGCAGGCGGGGGCAGGGATCGTGGCCGACTCGACCCCCGAGCGTGAGGAGGAGGAGACCCGCAACAAGGCCCGGGCGATGCAGCTGGCCGTCGACCAAAGCCATGGGGGCTAAGGAGGCGTGAGATGCTTCTGGTGATCGATAACTACGACTCGTTCACCTACAACTTGGTCCAGATCCTGGGGCACTTGCTTCAGGAAGCTGGGCACGAAGACGCTTCCCTTCGAGTGGTCCGGAACGATGCGGCGGATGTCGAGGAGATCATCGAGATGCGGCCGGCGGCGATTGTGATCTCGCCGGGGCCGGGGCGGCCGGAGGACGCGGGCATCACGATGCCGGCGATCCGCGCCCTAAGCGGGCGCGTCCCGATCCTCGGGGTCTGCCTGGGGCATCAAGCCATCGCCGCCGCCTTCGGCGGTCGGGTGGTGCGAGCGGGACGGCTGATGCACGGCAAGGCCTCGCCCATCCTCCACAACGGCCGGGACCTGTTCGCCGGGCTGCCGAGCCCGTTGATGGCTGGCCGCTATCACTCTCTGCTGGTAGTGGAGCCCCTGCCCGAAGAGTTGGAGGTCACCGCCCGAACGCCGGAGGGCGAGATCATGGCCCTGCGACACCGGACCCATCCCACCTTCGGGGTGCAGTTCCATCCGGAATCCGTCCTCACCCCTGAAGGGGTCGGCCTGCTACGGAACTTTCTGGCGATCAGCGGCATCCGGTAGGGGCACCCCTTGTGGGTACCCCCGAGGAGGCGATGGATCCGTATTCGCGAAGCCATTAGATCATCTACATCCGTTGAGGGGACGGCCCGGTATAAGGTCTAAGTTCGATTCGCCGAATTCCGAAGCAGGAGGTTGGGAATGATACGGGAAGCTATCGCCAAGCTGGTCAGGCAGGAGGATCTGACGGTAGAGGAAGCGGAGGCGGCGATGGGGGCGATCATGGCGGGGGAAGCCACCCCGGCCCAAATCGGCGCCTTCCTGACCGCCTTGCGGATGAAGGGGGAATCGATTCCCGAGATCATTGGGTGCGCCCGGGCGATGCGCCGCGCGATGCAGCGCGTGCCCTATGAAGGCGTGGCTGTGGACACCTGCGGCACGGGCGGGGACGGAGCCCGCACCTTCAACCTCTCCACGGCGGCGGCCTTCGTGGCGGCGGGGGCCGGTGTGCCGGTGGCCAAACACGGCAACCGAGCGGTCTCCAGCCCCAGCGGCAGCGCCGATCTCCTGGCCGCCCTGGGGGCCGAGCTCACCCTTACCCCGGAACAGGCCGCGCGGGCGCTCCAGGAAATCCGGTTCGCGTTCCTGTTCGCCCCAGCCTTCCACCCGGCGATGAAGCATGCCATCGGCCCCCGGCGGGAGATCGGCGTCCGCACGATCTTCAACATCCTGGGTCCCCTGTGCAATCCGGCGGAGGTGCCCTACCAGGTGATGGGGGTGTTCGATCCGAACCTGGCGGAGCCGTTGGCGGAAGTCCTCGGCGCCCTGGGCAGCCGGCACGCCTTCGTGGTGTGCGGGGTGGGCAACGTCGATGAGATCACGCCGGCTGGCCCGACGCGGGTAGCGGAATACGTCGACGGGCGAGTGCGCACATGGGTCTTCGATCCCGCCGATTACGGCATCCCCCGGGTGCCTCTCGAGGCGCTCCGCGGCGCTACCCCGGAAGAGAACGCACAACGGCTGCGGGCGTTGTTCCAGGGGAAAGAGAACGGCCCGCTCCGAGCAGCGGTCGTGCTCAACGCCGCCTTCGCTCTACGGGCCGCCGAGCAGGTCGAGGATCTGCGGGAGGGCCTGGAGCGGGCGGAGCAAGCCTTAACCCATGGGGCGGCCCTGGCTGTCCTGCAGGAATATGTCTCGTATACCCGGACGCTGGCCCAGGGGAGCTGAGATGTCCGAGTTGGCGAAGATCCTCGCCTGGAAACAAGAAGAGGTGGCTGCACGGATGGGGAAGCGCCCGCTGACCATGGTGCGGGCGGAGGCGGAGGCCGCGCCGCCGGCCCTGGATTTCGCCGCCGCGCTTGCCCGACAGGGGGATCGGCCCGCCCTGATCGCCGAGATCAAACGGGCTTCCCCCTCCCGGGGCCCGATCGCCCCCACCGTCGATCCGATCGCGCTGGCCCAGGTGTATGTGCAAGCTGGGGCCTCCGCCCTCTCCGTGCTCACTGAGGAGCGGTTCTTCCTGGGGGATCTGGCCCACCTGCAGAGGATTCGCCAGGCTCTCCCCAGGACGCCGATCCTGCGCAAGGATTTCATCCTGGATCCTTATCAAGTCTACGAGGCCCGAGCCGCCGGAGCCGACGCGGTGCTGCTCATCGCGGCCATCCTGGATCCCCACCGTCTGGCTGATCTAATCGCCCTGGCGGACACCCTGGGAATGACCTCTTTGGTGGAGGTTCATCGAGAGGAGGAGCTGGAGCAAGCCCTCCAAGCGGGGGCGCGGATGATCGGCGTCAACCACCGCGATCTGCGCACCCTGCGGGTGGATCGGACGGTGTCCGCCCGGTTGCGGCCCCGGATCCCCGCCGGGATCCGGACGGTCGCGGAGAGCGGGTTGCGGTCGCGGGAGGATGTTCGGGAGATGGCCGCCCTCGGCTACGATGCGGTGCTGATCGGCGAGGCGCTCGTGGAAGCGGGGAGCTGCCCGGACGGTTTCGATCTCGAGGCGGTGGCCCAGCGGGTGCGGAGCCTGCTCGGATGAAGGGAGCCTGGGTATGGGGTTCGTGAAGATCTGTGGGATCACCGATCTGGAAGACGCGCGGGTGGCGGTTGCGGCGGGGGCGGATGCGCTGGGTTTTGTGCTCTACCCGAAAAGCCCCCGCTTCGTTTCCCCGGAGCGGGCGGCCGCGATCGCCGCCGCGATCCGTCAGGAAGCCCCCCACGTCCGGTTGGTGGGCGTGTTCGTGAACGAGCCGGCGTCCCAGGTGCGCGCGCTCATGGCACGCATCGGCCTGGACTGGGCCCAGCTCCACGGGGAGGAATCCCCCGAGGTCCTGACCGCCCTGGCCGATTGCGCATATAAAGTTCTGCGCCTCAGCGCTCAAGGTTCTACTGAGTCGCGGGGGGAGCTTCCCGATCCGGAGCGCTACCGGGGACGCCTGTCCGAGGGGCCGACGCTGGGGGTGGATGCGTGGCATCCGAGGGCCTATGGGGGAACCGGTCAACGAGCCGACTGGGCGATCGCGGCGATGTGGGCCCGAACCCATCGGCTGTTGCTCAGCGGGGGCTTGACCCCCGAGAACGTCGCGGAGGCCATCCTTCAGGTCCGGCCGTGGGGAGTGGATGTGTCATCCGGTGTGGAGCGGACGCCCGGCCGAAAGGATCCGGGGAAAGTGCAGGCCTTTGTGGCGCGCGCGCGCCAGGCGTTCGAATGCCTTGAAGCAGGCTCCTTCTTGCTGACCGCCTGAGCACGTGGTTTTCATGCGTGCGCTAGGACATTGGGTGGTCACTCCGTTCAACAATCGGTAGTTTTTCGTGGGGTGCGGGCAATTCCTCTCCGCCGCGCAGTCCCTTTGAATTCTTAACATTTGGAGCTCATCACTAGTGAATGGCGAAAGGGGTGACTACCGAAGATTGAAAAGCCTTGACCTTTCTGGAGGCGAAATGCTTCGATGGATCCTTCCACCCGTTCAGGAGCGCCCGGGTTACTTTGGGCCCTACGGCGGGCGATACGTTCCGGAGACCCTGATCCCTGCCCTGGAGGAGCTGGAGGCAGCATTCCATGAGGCCATAGAGGATTCAGAATTCCTAAAGGAATTCGAAAGCCTCTTGCGCACGTATGTGGGCCGGCCCACGCCGCTGACGGAGGCCCAGCGGTTGGGGGAATCGGTGGGGGCCCGGATCTTCCTCAAGCGCGAGGATTTGGCCCACACGGGGGCCCACAAGATCAACAACGCCCTGGGCCAGGCGCTGCTGGCCCGACGGCTGGGCAAACGGCGGGTGGTGGCGGAGACCGGGGCGGGCCAGCATGGGGTGGCCACCGCGACCGCCTGTGCCCTGCTCGGGTTGGAGTGCACGATCTATATGGGCACGGCCGATATGGCCCGCCAGCGGCCGAATGTGTTCCGGATGCAGCTGCTCGGGGCCGAGGTGCGCCCGGTGGACGCCGGCTCCTGCACGCTGAAGGACGCGATCAACGAGGCCATCCGGGACTGGGTGACGAACGTGCGGACGACGCACTACCTCCTGGGCTCCGCTCTGGGCCCCCACCCCTATCCGGTCATCGTCCGCACGTTCCAGTCCGTGATCGGGGTGGAGGCCCGCGCGCAGATGTTGGAACAATTCGGACGGCTCCCCGATGTGGCGGTGGCCTGTGTCGGCGGGGGCAGCAACGCCATCGGCCTGTTCGCCGCCTTCTTAGAGGATCCGGTGGAGCTGGTGGGGGTGGAGGCGGGGGGCGAAGGGATCCCGACGGGCCGTCACGCAGCCCGTTTCGCGGACGGCGACCGGGGCCGCGTGGGCATCCTGCACGGCACCCGCACGTATGTCCTTCAGGACCCGTGGGGCCAGATCCTGGACACCCACTCGATCTCCGCCGGCTTGGATTATCCGGCGGTCGGCCCGGAGCACGCCTACCTGCGGGATCGAAAGCGGGTCCGCTACACGGCGGTCACCGATCGCGAAGCCCTGGCCGCTTTCCAGGCTCTGGCGCGACTCGAGGGGATCCTACCGGCCTTAGAGTCCGCCCACGCCGTGGCCGAGGCCATGCGCCTCGCCCGGGAGCGACCGGGGGCGTGGATCCTCATCAACCTCTCGGGGCGCGGGGACAAGGACCTGGAAACCGTGGCCAAAGCGCTGAACGGAACGTGAGGTTTCGCCATTCCAGGAGAAGGGACGATGGGCGGAATCCGTGCGGTAAGGGAGGTGTTTCGGAACGCTCGGGCGGAGGGGCGCCCGGCGCTGGTTTTCTACTGGCCGGTGGGCTATCCGGACTTGGAGACGTCGATTCGAGTTGTGGCGGCCCTGGCGCAGGCCGGCGCGGATCTCATCGAGTTGGGGGTGCCCTTCTCCGATCCCCTGGCCGATGGCCCGGTGATCCAACGGG
>NZ_JBHOQJ010000136.1:0-5885 GCF_042408365.1 Thermoflexus sp. | reverse complement strand
ACCTCGGAGTACATGCGGGTGATCCAAGGGGCCAGCGTGGGGATGATGGCCGCGATCGTGGCCAGTTTCATGGAGCCCGCCCTGGTGATCGCCCGGGGCTGGCTGCTGCTCTCCTGGGCGCTTTCCATTGGGATGGTCGGGTTCACCCGCTTCCTCGCCCGCCGGGCCGTCTACGCCCTTCGGGCCCGGGGGAAATGGATGGTCCCGGCCTTGATCGTGGGCGCGGACGAGGAAGCCCGCATGGTGGCCGAGCAGCTCCGCTCCTCCCCCATCTCCGGGATGATCCTGCTGGGCGTCCTGGACTCCCGCCTTCCCCGCGGTAAGGAAGTGCTGCCCGGCCTCTCTGTGCTGGGGACCCTGACGGATCTCCCCCGCTTGATCGAACAATTCGGGGTCCGCGAGGTGATCGTCTCCGCCAGCGCCTTGCCCCGGGAAGCCCTGGTGGAGCTCTTCCGCAGCTTCGCCTTTCATCCCCAGGTGAACCTGCGCCTCTCCTCAGGCCTCTACGAGCTCCTGGCCACTGGGACCGAGGTGCGGGAGGTGATGGGGGTTCCCCTGCTCTACTGGCGGCGGCTCCGCCTCTCGCCGCTGGAGCAATTCTTAAAGGCGGCGATGGATTACACCCTGACGGCCATCGCGCTCCTCCTTCTGGCTCCGGTGTTTTCGCTCATCGCCCTGGCCATTAAGCTCGACTCCCCTGGGCCGGTGCTCTACCGGCGACGTGTGGTTGGATTAGGGGGGAAGCTCTTCGACGCGTTCAAGTTCCGCACGATGGTGGTGAACGCCGAGGCCCTTCTGGAGCAAAACCCCGCCCTCAAGGAGGCTTTTCAGCAGAACTACAAGCTGAAGGACGACCCGCGCGTCACGCGGGTCGGGCGGTTCTTGCGCCGCTGGAGCTTAGACGAGCTCCCCCAGCTCTTCAACGTCCTGCGGGGAGGGATGAGCCTGGTGGGACCGCGCATGTTAACGCCCGAGGAGATCTCCCGCTACGGGCGCTGGGCGTTGAACCTCCTCACCGTCAAGCCCGGCATCACCGGGCTCTGGCAGGTCTCCGGGCGAGCGGATCTGCCCTACAGCGAGCGGGTGCGGTTGGATCTGTTCTACATTCGCAACTACAGCTTGTGGTTGGACCTGGCCATCCTGGCCCAGACGATCCCGGCGGTCATCCGGAAGCGGGGAGCATACTAATATGCGATGCCCACTCCCCGGAGGGCGCGCCTCCTGCAAAGGGTAGGCATTCTCTGGGATGCCCGCTGTAGGGGCAGGCCTAGTGCCCCCCATGGAGGGGCACCCACAAAGGGTGCCCCTCCCCCATCCCACGGCCATTCCCCACGGAAATTCCCTGCGGAAAGATCCTCCTCACACATTGGAGAGGCCGCCGCGTGCGAAGGGTTCGACAAAACAGCTCGCCCTGCTTTAGAATTCTCCTTTGGGAATGGGACGGGTCGCCCTCGGCGGCCTATACCGACTGGGAAGCCCCAAGACGGAGTTCACGGGGAGCGATCGAACATGCGGATCCGTTGTCGGAAGTGCGGCCAGGAGGCGGCCATCTTGATGCGACAGCACCGGCTGGCCTTGTGCGCGGAGCACTACCTGGAATGGTTCGTGGAGCAAACCGAGCGGACCATCCGGATGTTCCGGATGTTCGACCGTTCGGAACGGGTGCTGGTGGCCGTCTCCGGAGGAAAGGACTCCCTGAGCCTGTGGGATGTGCTGTTGCGTCTGGGCTATCAGGCCGACGGGCTCTACATCGGCCTGGGCATCGATGGGGGCATCCAGTATTCCGACCAATCCTACGAGAAATGCCGCCGCTTCGTGACGGAGCGCTGGCCGCAAGCCCGGCTCATCGTGGTCGACGTCAAAGAGATGTACGGCGAGACGATCCCGGAGGTCGCCGCTCGGACCATGCGGGGCCGGGACAAGCCGTGCGCCGTGTGTGGGTTGATCAAGCGCTACATTATGAACCGCGTGGCTTACGATGGGGGCTACGCGGCCTTGGCCACCGGCCACAACCTGGACGATGAGGTGGCCGTGCTCTTCGGGAACGTCATGAACTGGCAGGTCGGTTACATGGCCCGCCAAGGCCCGGTGTTGCCGGCCTCCCGCCCGGGCTTGGCCCGCAAAGTGAAGCCCTTCTGCCGCTTCTACGAGCGGGAGACCGCGGCCTACGCGCTGCTGCGAGGCATCGACTATATCTACGACGAGTGCCCTTACGCCGAGGGCTCGACCAGCATCGCCCACAAGGAGTGGCTGGCCAAGTTGGAGGAAGAGCGGCCCGGCACGAAATTGCGCTTCTACCTGGGCTTCTTGAAAGCCAAAGAAGAGGGCTGGATCTCTTTCCGGTCCGATGAGGCGGAGCTTCATGCTTGCGAGAAGTGTGGGCAGCCCACCTCCGCCCCTGGGATCTGCGCCTTCTGCCGGCTCTGGGAGCGCCGATCCCCCGCGCGCCCGCTCTCGACCCCGGTCCTGACTTCCGGGGGTTGAATCCGGGCGCGCCTGCGCTCGGCGTTCCAACCCAGCGGCCTCGAACCCGTTTTGAGATTTCTTCCCGGATCGCCTCGGAGGGAGGCAACCGTGCGAATCGTCTCGCTGCTCCCCGGCGCCACGGAGCTGGTGTGCGCCCTCGGCCTGGAAGACCATCTGGTCGGCGTCTCCCACGAATGCGACTTCCCGCCGGAGGTCGTGGCCTCGCTGCCCCGGCTCACCCGCAGCGCCCTGCCCGAGGGGCTCACCGACCCCGCCGCCATCGACGCGGCGGTCCGGGAGAAGGCCCGGCGTGGGGAACCGCTCTATCTCATCGATGAAGAACGGCTCGCCGCGCTGGAGCCCGATTTGATCCTCACCCAGGCGCTGTGCGAGGTGTGCGCGGTCCCGGCCGGCCAGGCCCTCCGGGCCTCCCAACGGCTTCGGTCCTCGCCCCAGGTGATCGGGGTCAACACCTATCGCCTGGAGGACCTTTTCGTCGCTTTGCGCCAGATCGCGGAGGCCGCCGGGGTGCCGGAGCGGGCCGAGGGCTTGATCCGGGAATGGCGCGCCCGGCTGGCCCGGGTGGAGGCCGCGGTGAGCGGGGCGCCCCGCCCGCGGGTCCTGCTGCTGGAATGGCTCGATCCCCCCTTCGGCTGCGGCCACTGGGTCCCTAAGATGGTCGAGATCGCCGGGGGAACGGAGGTCATCGGGCGGCCCGGGGAGCCCTCCCGGCGGATCCGGTGGGAGGAGGCACTGGAGGCCGAGCCCGAGGTCATCGGCCTCATCCCCTGCGGTTATCGATTGCCCGAGGTCATCGCCGCGCGAACGCTTCTGGAGCGCCTGCCCTTCTGGCGGTGGTTCCCGGCGGTCCGGATGGGGAACGTCTACGCGCTGGAGGCCTCGGCCTACTTCAGCCGGCCCGGCCCCCGCACCATCGACGGCGTCGAGCTGTTGGCCGCCGTCCTCCATCCGGATCGATTCCATACCGACCTGGTGGATCAAGCGGCCTGTCGCCTCGCCATGAGCGAATAAGGAGGATCGGATGCGATTCTGGCAGGACCTGATGATCTTCGCCGGGATCTACGCCCTGATCTTCACGATCATCTGGCGGCGCCTTCAGCGCCGCAGGTCGCTGTGATCGCCCTCCTCCGGGCTCGGAGAGTGTCTAAGAAATACGCAGGAAGCCACATCACGATTCCGCCCTTCTCACGCTACGCCCATCTGGGTACCCAGGGTTTCCTTCTGGGGGCTTTTTGGGCTGAGCCGCCCGCCTTCGGCGCGCGGCTCAGCCCAAAAAATTTCTTTTCCCCACGGCCCAAAGGGCCGTGGGGAGGGGGGATGAAGAGGGGTGGGGCCGTTGGCCTTCTTCCTCAATCGGATGAAGCGCTCGTTCGAGAGAAACCAACATGATGGAAGAGCGAACGCCGCGTCTGCGGGAGCCGTTGATCGTGCTGGCCGCGCTGGCCCTGGGGCTGATCTGGGGCGTCAACGCCCTCACCAACCGGGATCCGATTTGGTTTTGGCCGTGGCTCAACGCCCAAGCCGCGGAGATCCGGATCACCGCCGCGGGCCGCGAATACGTGTTCACGCCCGGAACGCCGGGTTATGATCAGCTGAACCAGGCCCTGAACCAGGTCCTCTCCGGCTTCAACATCGAGGGCTACGAGCCCCGAATCGGGCTTTCCGAAGCCACCTTGTCCGAATACCGCCAAGGGCCTCGGACGCTGACGGTGTGGGCGCGCTACGACCCCCCTATCCAGATCCACACCGCTTACTTCTTCCCACGGGCGGACCTGTTGATCATCCCCCTCCGGGGGCCGCATGCGGAATTGCGCCCGGTCTTCGGGGCGCTCCACGGCGTGATCCGGCTGGGGGCGTTGCGCCTGCGAGATCGCCAAGCGCTGGAAAAGGCCATCCAGGAGGCCCTCCCATGAACCGTCCTTTGCTCGCGCCCTCCGAGCTGGAGATCCTCATCGCTCGATTCGGCCCCCAGCCGCAGCATCACGCGACGGTCGTTGGAGACGGTTGGTGGGAGGAAGTGCGCCAAAGCCTGAACCGGCGTCGGGGGGAGGTCCTCCTAGTCATCCAACGCCCGGACGGCCAGCTGTTGGTGCACACCAAGGCGTTTTACCCCCCGGATGCGTACCGCCTGTTGACCGGCGGGATCGGTTGGGAGGAGACCGCTTGGGCGGCCATGCATCGGGAGATGGCGGAGGAGACCGGCCTGCCTGTGCATTCGGCCGCATGGTGGGGATTGATCACCTATACGCTCTATCCCTCCGAAGGCGCGCTGGACCAAGGCCTTCCGTTCGTTTCATTCGTTTTCCACATCCGCACCGAGGGGGAGCCCCGGGCGGCGGACCGCTCGGAGCAAATCGCGGCCTTCCGTTGGATCCCTCCGGAGGCTCTCCCCGAGATCGCCCACCGCTTGGAGCAATTGGATCGCCCGTGGCGGGGCTGGGGGGCCTTTCGGGCGATCGGGCATCGTTTCGTGTGGGAACACCATCGGGAGCGATTGATCGTTGGAGGATAAGGCGGTGACCGACTATGGCCTTTCCGGGAAGAAGTTCGTCGCCATCGCGGGGAACATCGGGGTGGGCAAATCGGCGCTCACGGAGCGGCTGGCGGAGGCGCTGGGGTGGGAGCCATTCTTTGAGGCGGTGAATGACAACCCCTACCTGGCCGATTTTTACCAGGATATGGCCCGCTGGAGCTTCCACTCCCAAATCTTTTTCCTGGGGCGACGGCTCCGCCATCACATCATGATCCTTCAGCGGCCTCACTCCGTGATCCAGGATCGCACGATCTATGAGGACGCGGAGATCTTCGCCAGAAACCTTTACGAACGGGGAGACCTCAGCGAACGAGATTGGCGGGTCTACCGCGAGCTTTACGAAACCCTGTTGATGTTCCTCCCGCCCCCCGATCTGGTGCTGTATCTACGGGCTTCGGTCCCTACCCTGCTACACCGCATCGCCCTGCGGGGCCGTCCCTTCGAACGGGCCATCGCCCCGGATTACCTGGCCCGTCTGAACGATCTCTACGAGGAATGGATCAGGAGCTTCGATCAGTGTCCCGTGCTCACCATCCCTGCGGATCGCTTGGATTTCGTTCACCACCCTCATCACCTCCGCCTGATCGTCGATAAGGTGATTGAGAAGTTGCGAGGGAAGGAGGTAGTCACCTTCGAGGACGATGGGGAGGATCTCCCCTGATCCCCTTCGGCCAGCTGAGGTTCGGACACGAGTTGGGACATCGAGCGGGTGGGGGCCTCACCCCGCCTCCAGGTCGGCGTTGCGATCCAGGGCTTTTCCATGTTCCGGGGGTTTCTGGGGCTGGGCCGGAACGGGCGCTAATGGAATTTAACGTTTAACGAATTCATCCCTATATGGGAGTTTGGGGGCGAGCTGGGCGCCTTC
>NZ_JBHOQJ010000030.1:0-5615 GCF_042408365.1 Thermoflexus sp. | reverse complement strand
GGCCGCCTTTGGCGGCCCCACCCACCCCAAAATCATTCAACTTCTGCGCCAAACGGTGCAAAATAAGGGGGGAGGAGCTTATGGGACAAAAGGGTCCTTTGCGTTGGCGAGGTGGCCACGGATGGCTGGTGCTGTGCGGAGGGGAGGACGCGGAGGAGGTGCACCGGATGGCCCTGGCCCGGAGCGCCCCGGAGGGGCTGGTGGTCGTGGTCATGGCGGCCGCCGATGATCCGGAGCGCGCCCGACGCTATGAGCGCCAATATCGGGCCTGGGGAAGCCCCCCCTGTCGGGTGCTGACCTTGCGCGCCCGGGAGGACGCCTTCGAGACGGCCCATGTGCGCCTTCTGCTGGACGCTCGCTTGATCCTGATCGCGGATGGCGATGTCCGGTGCCTGCTGGAAACTTTCTTCGATACGCCGGCCCTCCAGGCCATGCTGACCGCCTATCATTCTGGCGCGGTGGTGCTGGGGATCGGCGCGGGGGCGGAAGCCATGGGGACTTGGGCGCTGCGTTCCAGCTGGGAGGAAACCTTGGGGGCCTGGGGGTGGCTGCCGGGCGCCTTCGTGGTGAGCCATTACACGCCGGAGGCCGCCCGGGCGCTTCAAGCAGCGCTTCATCGGCGCCCCTTTGCGTACGGCATCGGCCTGGCTGAAGGAGCGGCCCTTGCCCTCGGCCCGGATGACCGGATCGAGCGCTGGGGCGGGGGAGAGATCACGGTGATCTTCGGAGCCCGCTGGCTGGATCACAAATGAAATGGCGAGGCCGGGGATGAAGGAACCGCTTTGGGATCTGGAAGGCCAACCCTTCCGGCCCGATCGCCCGCTTCGCCGGGTGGTCTCCCTGGTCCCCAGCCTCACCGAAACCCTGTTCGACATGGGCCTGGGGGATCGGGTGGTCGGGCGGACGGATTATTGCGTCCACCCGGCGGAGGCGCAAGCGATCCCTTCGGTGGGGGGAACGAAAAACCCGGATCTCGCCCGCATTTTCGCCCTGCGGCCGGACGTGGTTTTTGTGAACGTGGAGGAGAACCGGAAGGCGGATGCGCTGGCCATCGCAGCCCGGGGGATCCCGGTCGCGGTTTCCTTCCCTTGTTCGGTGGCGGAGGCGATCGCCCTCGTCCGACGTCTGGCCGCGCTGTTCGACCTCCCCCGCCTGCCGGTGCTCGAGGAGATGGAAGCCATGGTCGCTGCCCGCCGCCAAGCGATTCCCGAACGGCCTCCGCGGGTGTTTTGTGCGATCTGGAGGGATCCCTGGATGACGTTCAATGCGGAGACTTATGCGCATGATGTGTTGACCTTGTGTGGGGGCGAGAACGTCTTCGCGAACCGCCGGCGACGGTATCCGCTGGCTGCGGATCTGAACCCCGATTTGCCCGCTCGACAAGTAACGCGGGATGAGCGGTATCCGCGGCTTTCGGAGGAGGAGATCCGCCGCGCTGCCCCGGAGCTCATCCTGCTTCCCGATGAGCCCTATCCCTTCCGCGCGGAGGATGTGGACGCCGTACGCGCCCTTTTCGCCGATACGCCGGCCGGGCGCGCGGGCCGTGTGCTTTGGATCGAGGGCAGCCTGCTGTTCTGGCATGGCACCCGCCTGCGGCGGGCGCTGCAGGTGCTGCCGGCGCTTATTCAGGGGTAGAATCTTTTCCGTAGGGAATTCGGAGGGCGGGGAGGGGGATGAAACAGCGGTTGATCGTTGGGATCAGTGGGGCCAGCGGGGTGATTTTCGGGATCCGATTGCTGGAGGTCCTCCGCTCGAACCCAGAGATCGAAACCCATCTCGTTCTCAGCCCCGCGGCTCGCATCACCATCACCCAAGAGACCGATTACACGGTCCGCCAGGTGATGGAGCTGGCGGATGTGGTCCATCCGCACCATGACATCGGGGCAGCCATCGCCTCCGGGTCCTTCCGGACCATGGGGATGGTCATCATCCCGTGCTCGATCAAGACCCTGGGGGCGATCGTCAGCGGCTACACCGCCGATCTGATGAGCCGGGCGGCCGATGTCACCTTGAAGGAGGGGCGGCCGCTGGTGCTGGTGGTGCGGGAGACCCCCTTACACATCGGCCATCTGGACTTGATGCGGCGGGCGGCGCGGATGGGGGCCGTGATTATGCCCCCCGTCCCCGCCTTTTACGGCCGTCCCCGCACCGTTCAAGACTTGATCGACCAGATTGTGGGGCGGGTGCTCCTACGGTTGGGGATCGAGAACGACCTCTACACGCGATGGAAGGAAAAGATGTAGGAGTTGCGCCGTTCGGAACCCACGAGAGGAGGCGGAAGGCCCCCCAACCCTCCCGAGGAAATCAACGGCGTAACTTCTAAGATGCGAAGGCGCACGGCCGTGCGCTCCTGAAGCCGTTCGGGCACCCACACGACCTGAGGCGTAGCGATGAAAACCTTAGTGGTAGTCCCTACTTATAATGAGGCGGACAACTTGCCGCATCTGGTCCAGGCGTTGCTTGCCCTGGGCCTACCGGAGCTGCGGATCCTCGTGGTGGATGATCGATCCCCGGATGGGACCGGCGAGGTCGCGGAGGCATTGGCCCGGCGATATGCGGGCCGCCTCTTGGTGTTGCATCGGGATGGCCCGCGGGGCCTGGGGCCGGCCTATCTGGAGGGCTTTCAGCTGGCGTTACGGACCGATGCCGAGGCGATCGTCCAAATGGATGCCGATCTTTCCCATCCGCCCTCCGCGATCCCGGCGATGCTCGAGCGGATGGCGGATTACCATGTGGTGGTGGGATCCCGCTACGCCCCGGGGGGACGGGTGGATCTGCGCTGGGGGCCTGGGCGTTATTGGTTGAGCCGCTGGGGAAATTTCTACGCGCGCGCCGTTCTGGGGCTGCGGGTTCGCGATGCGACGGCCGGCTTCAAGTGCTGGCGTCGGGATGCGTTGGCCCGGATGCCGTTGGAGCGCGTCCGCTCCAACGGCTATATCTTCCAGGTGGAGATGGCCTACCTCGCCCAGCGCCTGGGATATCGGGTGTGTGAGATCCCGATTTTCTTCGAGGACCGGCGGGTGGGCCGCTCCAAGATGAACTGGCGGATCAAGATCGAGGCCGCTTTGCGGGTCTGGGAGCTCCGTTGGCGCTATCGCGATTTGAAGCCGATTGTGGCTGAGGCCGAGGGATGAGCGGGGATCCCGTTCGCTTTGCCCAAGCCCTGGCGGACGATCACCGGCAACAGATCCTACGGCTGCTCTGGGGCCGTGAACTCTGCGTGGGGGATTTGGTCCAAGCGTTGGATCTCTCCCAGCCTGCCGTCTCCCATCACCTTCGGATTCTGCAGCAAGTCGGCCTCCTGAAGGCCCGGGAGGCTGGACGCCGGACGTTCTACACCCTGGATCTGGATGCCCTGGATCACGGGCTGCGGGCCCTGCGCCTCGCCCTCCGGCCGACCCGTCGCAAGGGGCGACGGCGGTCGTGAGGACTCCGGGGCATGGGAAGCCCGCTCGGCGCTCCCCTGGAAACCTCCCGCCCCTTATCGGAGGCGATCCAGCATCTGGAGCGCCCGGCGTCCGAAATCCCCCAACGGATCCAAAAGGACCGTCTGCTCCAGGAGGCGGCGGGCCTCCGCGCGCTGGTCCTTCGCGGCCAGCACGATCCCCAGACGATAACGCACCGATGGCCGCTTCGGATCCATACGGAGGGCTTGGCGAAGGAGCCGCTCGGCTTCTTCCCATTCCCCCCGGAGGTAATGGGCCCACCCCAGCCACTCGTAGCCTTCCACGCGTTGGGGTGCCCGCTGGAGGATCTGCTGGGCGGCCTCGATGCCTTTCCCCAGCCATACCTGATGGCCCAGATAGAGCGTGGCCAACGCGATCCAGAACTCCACATCCTCCGGATCCGCCTCAACGGCTTGACGGAGCCAGCGGTCAGCTGCCACAAGATCCCCGGCCAGCATCGCCGCCCGACCGCGCTCAAAGGCGTACAGGGGGTTCGGATCCAGCTGATAGGCGGCGGCGAACCGCCTTCGTGCCTCCTGGTATTGCCCGTGCTCCAGAAGATAAAGGCCCCAGAAATAGTGGACCTCCGGGGGGATCGCGGAACCCTGGCGGGCCTGCTGCAGCCAGGGCATTCCATCTTGCTTCAGGCGCCCCATGGCGTAGCCCAGGGCGGCCATCGCTACCGGGTCTCCCGGATGTGTCTGCAGCCAACGGGCCAAAGCGAGCCGGGCTTCCCCCCAAAACCGGGCCCCCAGCAGCGCGAAGCCCCAGCGGCGCGCGGTTTGATCGCGCGCGTCTTCTGGGCATTGGGCGTTCACGGCGCATGGCTCCGGCAGCCAATCGGCCCAGCTTCGGAAAGGGGAGGGAAGGGCGATCAGGAGCGCCCGGGCCGCCTCCGGATCCTGCACACCCAACAGGAGGCCCAATCGAAATCGGATGAGTAGATCATCCGGATGATAGAACGCCCCGGTCTCCCATGCGTTCCGAGCCTCCTCTCCATCCCCGAGGGCCAGCGCCGCTTCCGCCCAACGTTGGAACGCCTCTCGATCCGATGGCATCCGGAGGGCCCACGCCTTCCAGAGGGTTCGGGCCTTTTCCCAGTCCCCTCGTTGCATGGCGATCTCCGCCAGACCTCGAAGCGCCCACGGATCCCCCTGTCGCATCGCACGCCGCCATGCCGCTTCCGCCTCTTCCAGATCTCCCATGGCTGTGTGCGCCCGGGCGATACGATGCCAGACCGCAGGATCCATTGGGCGGAACGCCAGGGCCGCCTGATACGCTTGCCGGGCGGAGAGGATCCGCCCATCCGACCAGAAGGCATCTCCCTCCTGGATCCACCGCGCCGCCTGAATTCCGAAGGGATCCAGACTGAGGAGCAGGGAGAGTAGGATCGGCCCGCCGACCTGGAGGCATCGGCGCAGGCAATGGAGAAACGGTCGCAGGAGGAGGCGTGCGGAATTAAAATTAAGGAAATCGCGAAGGGCAGCCTTCGGGCTGTCCTGGCGATCGGGCGTTTCTTGAGCCTCAGGAATTTTTCCGGAGCGCATCGCGATGTCGCTACGGGTAGCCATTGTGGGGGCCGGAGCGGCCGGCCTGGCCGCCGCTTACGATCTGACCCGCGCGGGAGCCTCTGTGGTGGTCTATGAGGCCGCATCCCAGGCCGGCGGGCTGGCCTCCGGCTTCAAAGCGGAAGGCTGGTCCTGGTCCCTGGAGCGATTTTATCATCATTGGTTCGCCTCCGATACGGAGATCCTCCGCCTGATCCAGGAGCTGGGCCTGGGCCATCGGGTGCGGTTCCCTCGTCCGGTCACCGCTGTCTGGTATAATGAACGGCCTTATCCCTTCGATAGCCCCATGGCGGTTCTCCGTTTCCCGGGCCTTTCCCTGGCCGAGAAATTGCGGATGGGCTTCGTGATCGCCTATCTCCGCCTCACCCCCCGTTGGGAGCCCCTGGAACGGGTGACCGCCCATGAGTGGCTCCCCCGTTACATGGGGCGGCGGGCATATGAACGGATCTGGCAGCCCCTTCTCGAGGGGAAGTTCGGGGAAGCCTACCCGGAGATCAACATGGCCTGGTTCTGGGCGCGGATCCACAAGCGCAGCCCGCGGCTGGGGACCTTCGAAGGCGGCTTTCAGGCGTTCTTCGACGCCCTGGTCGAGCGGATCCGC
>NZ_JBHOQJ010000110.1:0-13722 GCF_042408365.1 Thermoflexus sp. | reverse complement strand
AGATCACGAACGTTTGGAGGGAATATCGATGCCGGAGAAAACGCTGATCGAGGCGATCCGAGAGGCGATCGATGAGGAGATGGCCCGCGACCCGCGGGTCTTTGTGGTGGGAGAGGACGTGGGGCCGCGGGGCGGCGTGTTCCGGGCCACGATGGGGTTGTGGCAGAAATACGGGGAGTGGCGGGTGATCGATTCCCCGCTGGCCGAGCTTTCGATCGTCGCCATCGGGATCGGGGCGGCCCTCAACGGCTTTCGCCCCATCTGCGAGATCCAGTTCGCCGACTTCATCCACCCCGCCTTCAACCAGATCGTGAACGAGGCCGCCCGCTTCTTCTACCGGTCGGGCGGTGTGTACAACGTCCCGATGGTGATCCGTTCCCCTTATGGCGGGGGGATCAGCGGCGGCCTCTACCACAGCCAGAGCGTCGAGGCCTTCTTCGCCCACGTCCCGGGCCTGAAGGTGGTGATCCCCTCCAACCCTTACGACGCCAAAGGCCTGCTCAAGGCCGCCATCCGCGACCCCAACCCGGTGCTCTTCTTCGAGCCCAAGAAGGGCTACCGCTTGATCAAAGGCGAAGTCCCCGACGGCGATTACATCGTCCCCATCGGCCCCGCGAAGGTCACCCGAGAGGGGAGCGACCTGACGGTGTTCGCCTACGGCATGATGCATTATTACGCGCTCCAGGCGGCGGAGATCGTGGCGAAGGAAGGGATCGACGTGGAGGTGGTGGATCTGCGGACCTTAGCCCCGGTGGATAAGGAGACCATCTTGAACTCCGTGCGGAAGACGGGCAAGGCCCTCATCGTCTACGAGGACAACCTCACCCTGGGCTATGGGGCGGAGGTCGCGGCCATCCTGGCGGAGGAAGGCTTCGAATATCTGGACGGCCCGGTGATGCGGTTGGGTGGGCCGGATGTGCCCGGTGTGCCGTTCAGCCCGCCGATGCAAGATTTCTTCATGCCCAATCCCCAGAAGATCGCGGAAGCTATCCGGCGGCTGGCCCGGTATTAACTTCATCGCGTTCGTAGTGGAGCACTTCCGTGCCCGTTTGATGGGTCAGGCAAAGAACGGCCCTTCATCCATCGGGCGGCCGCGAAGGGTTTCATCCTCATCTTCGCGCAGGGCCTTTTCCTGAATTCCCTTAGGATGGGAAGAGAACAGTAGACAAACCCCATGGAGGAGGCATAGATGCCTGTCCCAGTCGTCATGCCGCAGCTGGGAGAGAGCGTGGTGGAGGGGAAGATCGTCCGCTGGCTGAAACGGGAAGGGGAACGGGTACAGCGGTTCGAACCCCTCCTGGAGGTGGAGACGGATAAGGTGACCACGGAGGTGACGGCCCCGGAGGAGGGGACGTTGCTGAAGATCTACTTCCCGGAGGGGAGCACGCTGAAAGCGGGGACGCTCATCGCCGTGCTGGGACAACCAGGGGAGGCGGTGCCGGAGCGCCCCTACCGGATCGGCCACGGCGGTGAGGTGGAGCCCCTCGAGGAGATCCCGGCCGCGGCAGCCCCCACCCCCGCGCCCCCGCCGGCCCCCGAACCGACCCCGACCGTCCGTCGGGAGGGCGGGCCGCGGATCACCCCTGTGGTGGCAAAGATGGCTGCGGAATACGGAATCGACCTCTCGAAAGTTCCAGGGACCGGGGAAGGCGGGCGCGTGACGAAGAAGGATCTCCTCGCCTACATCGAGCGGATGCGGCTTCAGCCGGTCGGTGCCCCCGCGGCCCGGGAGGCCGAGCTGCCACCGTGGGAGCAACCGGGGACTGGAGAGCTCTTCCGGCCAACCGAAGAGGTGCTGCGGGCGACCCCTGCTCCTGCCGCGCCGGCCCCCGCCCCGCCTCCGCCGCCCCCACCAGCCGCTCCGCCCACGCCGTATGAAGTGATCTCCCTGACCTCCATCCGCCGGGCCATCGCCGAGCACATGGTCCGCTCCAAACACACCGCGCCCCACGTGACCACGGTCTTCGAGGTGGATATGAGCCGGGTGATGGCCCACTACGAGGCGAACCGGGCCGCCTTCGAACGGGAGGGGGTGCGGCTGACGCTCACCCCTTACTTCATCATGGCGGCCGTGGCCGCCCTTAAGGCCTATCCCATCGTGAACAGCACTTGGACCGAGGAGGGGATCCGGGTTTACAAAGCCTACCACATCGGGCTCGCCGTCTCCCTGGGGGAGGAGGGCCTGGTCGTCCCCGTGATCCGGAACGCCGACACCTACAGCCTGATTGGGCTGGCCCGCGTGGTCAACGACGTGGTGGAGCGGGCCCGTCAGCGGCGGCTCAAGCCGGAGGAGATCCAGGGAGGGACCTTCACCATCACCAACCACGGGGTCTCGGGGAGCCTCTTCGCGACCCCCATCATCCACCAGCCCCAGTGCGCTATCATGGGCGTGGGCCGCGTCCACAAGCGCCCGGTGGTCCTGGAGACCCCTCAGGGGGATGTGCTGGCCATCCGCCCCATGGTCTACCTCACCCTCACCTTCGACCACCGCATCATCGATGGGGCCCAGGCGGACGCCTTTATGAGCAAGGTCAAGGCGGTTTTGGAGAACTGGGCGTGAGGATAGGAATTCCCCTTCGCGAGTCCGCTGGAGCCGAACGCCGAGAGCGTTCGGCTCCAGCGGAACGGATCGGATCTGACTTACTCCTGCGCTGCCGCTGGGATGTAACGGGAAGGATCCGCTATGAACGCCTGCCGGCAGGAGGGACAGCAAAAATACAGGCGCTGCCCCTCCCAATCCAGGGAATAGCGGGCGAGGGCGATCTCCACCTCCATCCCACAAACCGGATCGCGGGCCCATGCCAGGGCGGGCTCCGGAGGGAGAGCCTGCGCGGCCATGGCCCGCCGCCGCTCCTGCATGATCTCCGCCATCACCGAAAGGGCGATCTCCTCCTGGGTCACCGCCCCCAGGTCCAGGCCGGCGGGAGCCCGGATCCGCTTTAGATCCCCATCCGACCATCCGGCCTGCCGCAGGAAATCGAGAACCGCCTGAGCCCGGCGTCGGCTGGCCACCAGGCCGATGTATCGGGCCGGGGTGCGCAGGGCGGCCTCCAGCGCCTCCTCATCATAGTGGCCCATGGAGGCCACCACAATATAGAGCTCGTCCTGAGGGGAAAAACTCGGCAGCGCCGCCAGGGGAGCGACCCGAGCCTCCCCCAGCTCCTTTGCAGGGGCCTCGCCTCGAACCACCAGGGTGGTCTCGTAACCCAGGGTTTGGCTGAATACTGCCAGCGCGCGGGCCAGTGGGGATTCCCCAAAAATGAGGAGCTGCGGCTCACGGACCCAGGGCTCCAGGAAGACCTCTAACTCCCCTCGGCTGGGGCAGGCCATCACGGCCACTGCGCGAGCTTCCTCCTCCACCCCCTCTTCACTGGCCTCCGGGGTGATGCGCAGGAGGCGCGGCTGGCGGGTGACCAGGACCGTCC
Organism: Thermoflexus sp.; assembly: GCF_042408365.1. GTDB lineage: Bacteria > Chloroflexota > Anaerolineae > Thermoflexales > Thermoflexaceae > Thermoflexus. The sequence continues at coordinate 10,297 of NZ_JBHOQJ010000110.1, read as the reverse complement.
GTGCCTCCCGGAGGATCAGATCGTGGGCGCAGCCCCCGCCCACCCAGCCATAGATCCGGCCGTCCGCGGTGATCACCGCCCGATCCCCCACCCGCGCGGACACCGGTGGCTGCCGCCGCACCACCGTAGCGATGACAAACGCTTCCCCCCGCGCCTCCAGTTCCTGAATCAACCCATCCAGCCGAATCCCTCCACTCAGACGCCAGCCCATCCGAAACCTCCAAGGATCCCTGCCCTCGCCTTCCGCTTGGGGGCAAGGCGATGATCTGCTTTTCAACGGTTTGGGGGCGGGAAGGACCTCTCCCCGCTATTCAGTGATCCCATGCTCCCGCAGAATCTTCCAGATCTTCCACGGGGTGATGGGCATGTCGATATGGCGCACCCCCAGATGGGAGAGGGCATCCACGACGGCGTTCACGAAGGCCGCTGGGGAGCCCACGTTGGCGGACTCGCCGACCCCCTTCGCCCCCAGCGGATGATGCGGGGACGGCGTGACGGTGCGGTCCAGCTCCCAACGGGGCGTCTCCAGCGCGGTCGGGACGAGGTATTCCGTGAAATTCGAGGAGAGGCAGTTGCCGTTCTCATCGTAGGCGATCTCCTGCATAAAGGCGATCGCGAAGCCCTCGGTGAGGCCACCGTGGATCTGCCCCTCCACAATCATCGGGTTGATCACCGTCCCGCAGTCATCGACGCCCACGAACCGCCGGACCTTCACCTGTCCAGTTCCCTTATCGATGTCCACCACGCATACATAGGTCCCAAAGGGGAAGGTGAGATTCGGCGGGTCGTAGTAATACACCGCCTCCAGCCCCGGCTCCATCCCGGACGGTGGGTTCGTGTAAGCCGCGAAAGCCACCTGGGGGAAGGTCACGGACTTCCCCGGAACGCCGCGGACCACGAAGCGTCCTTCCTCCCAAATGACGTCTTCCTCAGCGGCCTCCAGCAGATGCGCGGCGATCTTGCGGGCCTTCTCCCGGATGCGCCGGGCGCACATGGCCGCCGCCGCCCCGGCGGTGGGGGTGCTGCGGCTGGCATAGGTGCCCAGGCCGTAGGGAGCGGTGTCGGTGTCCCCTTCCTCCACCAGTACATCCTCCACGGAGACCCCCAGCTCGTGGGCGACGATCTGGGCATAGGTGGTCTCGTGGCCCTGGCCTTGGTGGCGGGTGCCGAAGCGGGCGAGGATCTTGCCGGTCGGATGGACCCGGATCTCACAGCTATCGAACATCTTGAGGCCAGCGATATCGAAGGTGTGGCTCGGCCCGGCCCCCACGATCTCTGTGTAGGAGGAAATGCCGATGCCCATCAGCTCGCCTCGGCGCCGCCGCTCCTCCTGCTCGCGCCGGAGCTCCTCATAGCCGATGAGCTGCAGCGCCCGGTCCAGGGCCGCCACATAATTGCCGCTGTCATAGGTCCAGCCCAGCGCCGAGCGATAAGGGAACTTCTCGGGCGGGATGAAGTTCCTCCGCCGCAACTCCGCGGGGTCGATCCCCAGTTCATCGGCCAGGATGTCCATGGCCCGCTCGATCAAATAAGAGGCCTCGGTCACCCGGAAGGAACAACGGTAGGAGATCCCGCCGGGCGCCTTGTTGGTGTAAACGGCATCCACCTCAGCGAAGGCCACCGGGAAATCATAAGATCCGGTGCAGATGCTGAAGAGTCCGGCGGGAAAGCGGCTGGGGTTGGCCGAGGCGTCGAAGGCGCCGTGATCGGCCAGCGTCTTCACCCGCAGGGCGGTCACCCGGCCATCCCGGGTCGCCCCCAGCTCCACCGTCATGTGATAATCCCGGGCGAAGGACGTGGAGGTCAGGTTCTCCGTCCGCGTCTCCACCCACTTCACCGGCCGCCCCAGCATTATAGAGGCGACAATGGCGCACACGTAGCCCGGGTAAACGGCCACCTTGTTGCCGAAGCCCCCGCCGATGTCCGGCGAGATCACCCGGATCATGTGCTCCGGCAGCTTGCTCACCATCGCCAGCAGCGTCCGATAGGCATGAGGGGCCTGGGAGGTCACATAGAGGGTCAGCCGGCCGCTGACCCGATCGAAGTCCGCGATGCAGCCGCAGGGCTCCAAGGGCGCGGGGTGCACCCGCTGGAACTTGATGTGCTCCCGGATCACCACCTCGGAGCGGCGCATGGCTTCCTCCGTCGCCTCCCGGTCCCCCACCTCCCAATGCCAGATATGATTGGTCTTCTGCTCCCGATCCTCCCGCAGGATCGGCGCGCCCGGCTCCAGGGCCTTAAACGGATCCACCACCACTGGGAGGGGCTCGTAATCGACCTCCACCGCCTGGGCACCGTCCACAGCCGCCTCCCGAGTCTCCCCTACCACGGCGGCGACCTCCTGATACTGGAAGAGCACCTTGCCGACAGCCAGCACCATCTGCTTGTCCCCGGCCAGGGTGGGCATCCAGGCCAGGCCCAGTTCCTCCAGGTCCTCCCCTGTGATCACAGCCAGCACGCCCGGGACCGCCTTGGCGGCCTCCGTGCGGATGGAGCGGATGCGAGCGTGGGCGTAGGGGCTGCGCACCAGGGCCATATAGGCCATGCGAGGCAGGACGATGTCGTCCAGATAGCGGCCCCGCCCCTGGATGAAACGGATGTCCTCCTTCCGCCGAACTGAATGGCCCAGCGCCCCGTGAGCTTGTCCTGTGGTCGCCATATTGAACCTCCTGATCGATAGGATCCCTTCAGCGGGCGGCCATCTCCTGAGCGGCGTGCTGGATGGCCTTGACGATGTTCATGTATCCAGTGCACCGGCACAGGTTGCCGGAGATGGCGATGCGGATCTCCTCCTCGCTGGGCTGCGGGTTCTCTTGGAGGAAGGCGTAAGCGGTCATCAGCATGCCGGGGGTGCAGAACCCACACTGGAGGCCGTGGTGTTCCCAGAACGCCTTCTGCAGGGGATGCAGCTCGCTGTCCCTGGCCAGACCTTCCACGGTCATGATCTCCGCTCCGTCGGCCTGGACGGCGAACATCGTGCAGCTCTTGACCGCCTCCCCGTTCAGGAGGACGGTGCACGCCCCGCAGCTGGTCGTATCGCAGCCCACATGAGTCCCGGTGAGCCCCAGGGCATCCCGAAGGAAATACACCAGCAGAGTGCGGGCCTCGACATCAGCCTCATAGGGGCGACCGTTGACCGTCACCCGGATCCGATGCCGAGCCGCCGGCCCGACAGCCTCCGCGGCCTTGCGAGGGGCTGCCCGGCGTGAAGCTCCGGTCGTTCGCTTGCCCTTACGCGCCGGCATGGTTTTCCTCCTGTCTCGCGATTCGGGTTCCTCCAATCTCTCCGAGTGAAACAGACGCGCCTTCCCTTTCCCAGGCCTCGGGCGCTCATCCTCCCGGAATGCGCTCCAGGGCCTTCCGGAGGGCCCGGACCGTGAGGACACGGACCATATCTCGCTTATATTCCGCGGGCCCGCGGGTGTCGCTGGTCGGCTGGGCCGCCGCGGCGGCCAGCTCCCCTGCCCGGGCGATGGTGGCCTCGTCCAGACGTTTGCCCACCAGCCACTCCTCCGCCTCCCGGGCCCGGAGGGAGGTGGGCCCGACCGCGCACAGCCCGATGCCGGCCTTCCGGCACACCCCGTCCCCGTCCAGGGCGATTTGAACCCCCACGGCGACCACAGCGAAGTCGCCCACCTTGCGCTCGATCTTCAGATAGGCGCCGGCCTCCCGCGGTCCGGGGGCCGGCACCCGGATCTCCGTCACCACCTCCCCCGGCTCCAGGGCACTCACGAAGGGTCCGGTGAAAAAGCTCTCCAAGGGCAGCGTGCGCTGGCTGATCCGTCGGCCCTTCGGGCCGGTGATCACCACCTCCGCCTTCGCTGCCAGGAGGGCCGCCCCCCAGTCCCCAGCGGGGTCCGCGTGAGCCACAGATCCCCCAACCGTCCCCCGATTGCGCACAATCGGATCCGCAATGACCTTCGCGGCATCCGCCAGAAGCGGATACCGTTGTTGGATCATAGGGCTGCGCTCCATGGCGCGATGGCGCACCATAGCGCCGATGCGCAGGACCCCGCGATCTTCCGCCAGGAAGTCCAGGTCAGGGATACGGTTGAGATCAATCAGGACCTTTGGATTGGCCAAGCGGAAGCGCATCATGGGGATCAGGCTCTGTCCCCCCGCAAGGAGGCGGGCGTCCGGACCGTACTGCTGAAGCAAGCGGACCGCTTGCTCCAATGTGGTGGGGGCTACATATTCAAACGGCGCAGGGAACATGAAGGCCTCCTTTCAATCCGGCTGGGACTTCATGGGGAGAAAGCTGCGTTGGGAGAGATCTTTTCGTTTCACGGAGGGCTTTCGGGCGGGGTGGGCCCCTGAAGGTGACCCACATCCCCCAAACGCCGCTATGGGATGATCACCGCTGCGCAGCATCTGCCACCCCTGCTGCTCGACCCCCGCCTCGCCGACGAAATCGAGGACCACGTGGGCGCCGCCCTTTGTGCGCTCGCGGACCTCGGCCACCAAGTCAGGGCCGCCAGCGAGGACATCGTCGGCCCCCAGCTCCCGGGCCAGCTGACGGGCGGATTCCGAGATGCCCACAGCGATGAGGCGGGCGCTGGAGAGGGCGCGGAGGACCTGGAGGACGATGCGGCCCAGGCCCCCGATGCCGATGATCACACAGAAGGTGCCGGGGGGGAGCAGCTTCGCCGCCCAGTAGAAGGAGCGCGAACTGACAGCCGAGATAACTCTTGCACGGAAAAAGCTGGCGGAGCTCTGCAGCCATCATGAACACGAAATTTGAGGCGCATCAGAAGGTCGGCAAGCGCACCGTTCCAACAGAACAGGACCCCTCCACCGCCATCCCCGCCACGAACCCAAGCCGAACGATGGATTGATCCAGCTCCGGGTCCAGAACCTCCTCCAACGCCTGCCAGGCCCGCGCCACCACCGGCCCGCCCGACATCATGCCCTCCGCTTCCGTCAGGCCCCTCACGCCTTCCCAATTTTAGTTTAATAAATCAATAAAAAATGTCAAGAGTAGCAATGAAACAACCGAATTGTGAATTATATAACATTATCGTTACTAAGATCATAATGTTGTGACTATTATTACAATCGAACTGACAGGGCTTTATACACAATCGCGTGTGCTTTCCCCTCCCTCCCAGAATGCGGCTCCATAAGCTCGAAGGATTAAGGGGCGGGCGCTAAACGGACATCCAGGGGAAGCCCGGCGCGTCACGCCCTGCTTGGACACCGCTTGTTCCTATGGATGAGGAGAAGCGCTGTTCCGTCACCCGGGTCTCAGCGCGCCCTTCTATGACTTTGGACAAACGGATAGCCCGGCCTCTCCTCCGAGCCCTCCCCCCGTGCAGAGCAAGCCCCTCACCCCTCCCCCCGGCTCAAAGGGCCCCAGGGAAGGGGGAAGGATTTTGGGATGGGCGGGGCAGCCTGCCCGGGGGGCTGCCCCGCTTGAGATCCCTCCAGGACCTCAAGGGAATCCCTGACCAAGGGGTCCGGCAGCGATGTTCGCTTTATGGCCAGGTCCCTCCTTCTCGACAAGAAGGAGAGCTTGCGCCATGATGGATCTATGGGATTCGCGTTACAGAAGGGATGGAGTCTCGCCTACCTCTCCTCTGCGCGTGCGGAGAGGGCGGAGCAGCCCCCTGGATCGCAAAGGCCAACCGAACCGATGGAGGTTGCGATGGACGTCCTTGAAGCGATTATGACCCGACGGATGGTCGGGAAGGTGCGGCCCGAACGGCCGAAACGGGAGGAGATCGAGACGCTGCTTCAGGCAGCGGTGCGGGCGCCCAACCATCGCCTGACGGAACCATGGCGGTTCGTGGTGATCGCCGGCCCGGCCTTGGAGGAGTTAGGCGAGGTCTTCGCCCGCATCCTCCAGATGGTCAAGCCCGACGCCACCGAGGAGGAATTGCAGCGGGAACGAACGAAGCCCAAGCGCGCCCCGGTGATTATTGCTGTGGCTTGCCTGAAGGGCCGGGATCCCATCGAGACCCACGAGAACATCGTGGCCACCGCCGCCGCGATCCAGAACATCCTCCTCGCCGCCCACGGAATGGGCCTCGGGGCCTATTTGCGTACCGGCGACACCGCTTACCATCCTCTCCTCCTGCGCTGGCTGGGGGTCCCGGAGGATGCCCAGTTCATGGGCCTCATTTACCTAGGCTATCCGGCTCCTGACGCCCCACCCCGTCACACCCCCCGCCGACCGATTGAGGAGGTCACCCAGTGGCGTGGGTGGGCAGATTGAGCCCAGGCGGAGGGCTTAGCGATCCCGGTAGAGAAGCAAGGCCGTGAAAGTTCGATCAATCGTTTGTTAGCGGATCGACGCCCCGCTTATAATAAGAGCGCATTGACTTGTCGAACCGGCGGTCGCCTAATCCGTGGTGATGATCGCCCTGCGCTTGGGACCGCTGTGCGATGGAGGCCGCTTATGCGGCCGACACCTCACAGCAAACCTTTCTTCTCCCCTCCCTGTGGAACTCCGTCACACAAGGAGCGGAAAACAAGCAACGAAGGGACTCTAGCGATGAAGGCCGAGGCTTCGGGAAGGTCAAAGCGCGGAGAGGATGGATCCCAGGAAATCTCCAAGCAGGAGGATGCAATGTTCGATCGGGAGAAGCTCCAGGAGCTGGCCGCGGCGCGGGATCGCTGGGAGGAGACCACGCTTCAGCGATGGTTGGCCCGCATGCCGGAGCGCCAAGAGGTTTTCACCACCGTCTCCGGGGAGCCGGTGAACCGCCTCTACACCCCGCTGGATCTCCCCGACTTCGATTACCTGCGGGATCTCGGGTTCCCCGGCGAATACCCGTTCACCCGGGGCATCCACGCCACCATGTATCGCGGCCGCTTGTGGACCATGCGCCTCTTCGCCGGATATGGAACGGCTGAGGAGACCAACGCCCGGTTTAAGTACCTGCTCGAGCACGGGCAGACCGGCCTCTCCATCGCCTTCGATCTCCCCACCCTCTATGGCTACGACACCGACGACCCCATGGCCGAGGGGGAGTTCGGTAAGTGTGGGGTGGCGGTCTCCTCGCTGCTGGATATGGAGATCCTCCTGGACGGCCTCCCGCTCGATCAGATCACGACCTCGATGACTATCAACGGGCCCGCGGCCATCATCTGGGCGATGTATCTGGCGGTAGCGGAGAAACGGGGGATCCCCTGGGATCAAATCGGAGGGACCACCCAGACGGACATCCTCAAAGAATACATCGCCCAGAAGGAATGGATCTTCCCACCGGAGCCCTCCATGCGCCTGGTGGTGGATATGATCGAGTTCGGCTCGAAATACGTGCCGAAGTGGAACCCCATCAGCATCAGCGGTTACCACATCCGGGAGGCCGGCGCCACCGCAGCCCAGGAACTGGCCTTCACCCTGGCCGACGGGTTCGAATACGTCCGCTGGTGCCTGAAACGGGGGTTGGACATTGACTCCTTCGCGCCGCGCCTTTCGTTCTTCTTCAACTGCCATAACGACTTCTTTGAGGAGATCGCCAAGTTCCGGGCAGCCCGTCGGATTTGGGCCCGGGAGATGAAGGAAACGTTCGGGGCGAAGAACCCGCGCTCCTGGTGGCTGCGCTTCCACACCCAGACGGCCGGCTGCACCCTCACCGCCCAGCAGCCCTACGTGAACATCATCCGGGTCACCCTCCAGGCCCTGGCCGCCGTGCTCGGCGGCACCCAGTCCCTCCACACGAACTCCTTGGATGAGGCCCTCGCCCTCCCCAGCGAGTTCGCCGCCAAGCTCGCCCTGCGCACCCAGCAGGTCATCGCCTACGAGAGCGGCGTGACGAACACCGTGGACCCTCTGGGAGGGAGCTATTACGTCGAATACCTGACCAACCGTCTGGAGCAGCAGGCTTACGAGTACTTCCGCAAGATCGAGGAGCTCGGCGGGGTGATCCCGGCCATTGAGGCCGGCTTCTTCCAGCGGGAGATCGCGGATGCCGCTTATCGTTACCAAAAGGAGGTGGATGAGAAGCGCCGCATCATTGTCGGCGTGAACGAGTTCGTGGAGGAAGAGGAGATCAAACCGCCCATCCTCCAGATGGACCCCGAAGGGGAGCGGCGGCAGCGGGCTCGCCTGCAGAAGCTGCGCATGGAGCGGGACAACGAGCGGGTTGGGCAGGCCCTGGCCGCCCTGCAGGATGCGGCCCGCAAGGAGAACGAGAACCTGATGCCATACATCCTGGAGGCTGTGAAGGCCTACGCGACCCTGGGGGAGATCACGAAGGCCCTTAAAGCGATCTGGGGCACGTGGCAGGAGCCGTTAATCATTTAGCGCACCATCCCACACGTAAGCCCACGGAGGGCTTGTTCTTCCCCCGGCCCTTTGGGCCGGGGGAAGAACAAGGTGAAGACGGATGCTTCGGGACTGAGCCCAAAGGAAAGGCAGCTGCGGGATGCCATTCGCTCTGGCAAGGTGGCGTTAGGGTGGAGAGAACTCCGAATATCCCGCGAGCCATCGCTTGAGTTACGCAAAGTTTTGCGCATGTAGGGACACCCCTTGTGGGTCCCCCATAGGGGTCGGGTTGCTGGCATTCGCCACGCTATCGGATCATCCACACCCTTCGGGGAAACCACAAGGCCTCCGCCCGACCCCAGAAGCAAGCGGCTCTCTTCCCGCCGCCCTTAGAGCGAGCGGCAGGAAGAGGAGAGGAAGATGAGGTTCTCACGGATCCCCTACTCCGAGCTGAAGATGTGTCGACCTGGCCTTCGATTCCTGCGGGATCTGCTCCTGACCGCCCTTCTGGCCTTGAGCCTTCCCGCCGCCCAGCCCTTCCCTTCCTTGGAGGCCCAAGTCGCCGCCCTGCTTCAGGGGCGTGGGTTCCATTTCCCCCTGTGGGCCCTCCAAGTCTGGGCGGAGAAAACGATCCTGGACGCAGCGCTCCCCCAAGCTTTCCTGAACCAGGAGGCCCAAACCCAGGCGGTCCGGCGATATCTCCATGAGGTCGCGACGGCGGAGGAGCTGGCCGCCGAGCTGGATCGTCAGATAACCTCCCCAACCCCGCCGGATCCGGCCCGGGTGGCTTCCCTCCGCCAACAATGGGAGGCCGCCCACCGCAGGGCTCAGGCCCTTCGCCCCCTGGCCGAAGCTGTCCTCTCCGAGCAGCTCAGCGTCCTCCTGGCCCAGGAAGGGCTGTCCATCCTCGGCTATCCCATCCCTCCGGTGAACATCCGATTGACGGCGATGCCCAACCTGCTGGCCATCTCCCCCCGAGAGCGCATTGCGCTAACGGCGACGTTCCCCATGCAAGCCGACCTGACGGCCGATGAGATGGACCGCCTGGAGCGCTCCGTAGATCAGACCCTCCAAGTCTCCTCGCTGGTGGTCCCACTGGGAGGGCTGGCCTTCTACCCAGCGATGATTATGGAGACCTCCTCCCTACAGGCCCTGACGGAGATCGTCGCCCACGAATGGACCCATCACTGGCTCTTCCTGTGGCCTCTGGGATGGTTTTACGATCGCCCGGAGGCCCGGGCCATCAATGAAACGGCGGCGGATTTGGTGGGCAAGGCGTTGGGGCGCGCCTGGCTGGCGCGTTTCTACCCGGATGCCCTCCCTCCACCTGCTGCAGATCCCTCGCCGCCACCCTCCCAGTCGGAGGAACGGCCCGCGTTCCAGTTCGGCCGGGAGCTGGCGAAGACCCGCACGGTGGTAGAGCAACTGTTGGCCCGGGGGGAGATCCGCCGGGCGGAGTTGTATATGGAAGCCCGACGCCGAGTCTTCTTGGAACACGGCTATGTTATCCGCAAGCTGAACCAAGCCTACTTCGCCTTCTATGGTGCCTATGCCGCGGAGGAAGGGGCCGCCGGTGTCGAGGATCCAATCGGCCCGCGGGTCCGCCGGCTATGGGAACAGAGCCCCTCCGTGCGAGCCTTCCTGTTCCGCATTGCCCTCATCACCGATCTGGCTGGCCTCCGGCAGGCCCTGGGAGAGCGAGGATAAGTTTCCTCGAGGCATTCGCATCCCGATTCGTGGATGGACTTCATGCTATGTCCACCTTACGGTGAAGAGGGGTGCCCCTACCAAGGGACGTGGATGCCTCTGGTAGGGGCAGGCCTTGTGCCTACCGATAGGGCGCCCACAAGGGGCGCTCCTACCGATTACACGGCCATGCCCAGCGGTGAAATCATGGGGTCATCCCCCAAAGAAATCAATTTCCCTTCACGGCATAGCCCCTTTGAATTTTTGACATAGGGTGCTACCCCTGACTTCTCCCCACGAAGCTGGGCCTCAGACCAGACGTTGTGCGAATATGGAATCGGATTGCTTTGTTGAAAAGATGAAATTTTCTATGCGGGGTGGGCCGCATAAGCGGCCCAC
>NZ_JBHOQJ010000100.1:0-3514 GCF_042408365.1 Thermoflexus sp. | reverse complement strand
GAAGGCGGAGAGCTTGCCGGTCACCCGGTCGTCGAACCGGGCGCCGACGGCGATGATGAGGTCGGAGAAGTTAATGGCGAAATTGGCGTAAACGGTCCCATGCATCCCCAGCATCTTGAGGGAATAGGGATGGTCCTCGGGAAAAGCGCCCAGGCCCATCAGGGTGGTGGTCACCGGGATGCGGGCCTTCTCCGCCAGGGCGCGAATCTCCGGAGCCGCGCCGGAATGGATGGCCCCTCCGCCCACGTAGAGGATCGGACGCTGGGATCCGGCGATGAGATCGGCGGCGCGCCGCAGCGCTTCCTCGTCGGGGAACGAAGGGCGCGGACGTGCAAGCCGGAAGGCCTGGGGGTCCTCAAAGGTGAACTCTGTCTCAGCGAGCAACACGTCGCGGGGGAGATCCACCAGCACCGGGCCAGGGCGCCCATCGGTGGCCAGGCGGAAGGCCATGTGGACCGCCTCCATCGCCTGGGCCGGTGCTCTCACCAGCCAGTTGTGCTTGGTGACGGACATCGTGAGGCCGATGACATCGGCCTCCTGGAAGGCATCGCCGCCCATAAAGAACGTGGGGACCTGCCCGGTGATCGCCACAACGGGGGTGGAATCCATCATGGCATCGGTGAGGCCGGTGACCAGGTTGGTCGCGCCGGGGCCGGAGGTCGTGAAGCACACCCCGGGCCTCCCCGTGGCCCGGGCGTAGCCCTCGGCCATGTGGATCGCGCACTGCTCGTGGCGGACCAAGACGTGGCGGATCTGGGGGTAATCGTAGAGGGCGTCGTAGAGCGGCAGGGAGGCGCCGCCGGGGACGCCGAAGATGACCTCCACGCCCTCGCGGACCAACGCCTCCATCACCGCCCACGCCGTCTTCATCCGACGGCGCTCCCGTCGGACCGCGCGAGGAGCCACCTGGGTCTGGGTGATCGCCGCGGCTTCCATCGGATCCCTCCTTTCAGCGAGCGGGGGATAAAAAAGGAGGGGGCCTCCCGTTTGGGAGGCCCCCTCTTGAGCAACCGATAGATGAAATGATACGCTGGGCTAACCGGGGGTGGCTCCCTCCCAAACGGGCATCGCCTCTCCGAGGCGAAGGATGCCCCGAAGAATGAGGGCGATAAGGACGAGGGAGAGAACCACCCAACCGAATGTCATGGGCGACCGTTCCTGCCTGTCTAAGATTTGACGTTGTTTATAGCATAAACCAGGAATTTTGTCAAGACCCCTGACCGCTCCGCTGGGCCCGCAATCCACAACCCGGTAGGCAGGTCGACGTTCGCTCCAGTGGAGGAGCGAAGCCCGCAACCCGCTGAGGGATGAGAGGAGAAATTATAAAGCAGTTCGGAGCTCGCGAGGGAAGGCGGAAGGGCTCCACCCCCAAAGCTCCTGAGGGAATCAACGGCGTAATTTCTTAAAAAATATTTGGGGGCTATGTGATCCCTCTTGTGCGGCCTGGATAACCTCCTGAACCCCGTCTGATGGCCCTATGGGCTGTGAGAAGGATGGGCGATAACAATCAGGCGGTGGGAATTGCTCCAGGGAGGCCAGCAGGTGACCAAGGTCAGCCGTTCATCCGGAGTGGGCTGGATCCATCGGGCGTTCGCCTGTCGAACGGCCAGCGGCTGGCCGCGTTCCGGGAGGATATGGAGCTCGACCACTTCATAGGGGAAAACCCGATCGCGGGTATAGATCCAGATGCGATCCCCAAGCTTCAAATCAGCCAGGCGGCGAAACACAGCCCCTGCGATGTTGTTGTGGCCGCTGAGCACCATATTGCCAGGCGCTCCCGCCCGGGCTGAGCTCGGATGCCACCCCGCCGCCCTACGGTCTGGCGCCAGCCACTCGCGGTAGCGGCGCCCGTTGATCGAGACGACGCGCGATCCCGCCGGAACAATTGGCGTATCCAGGGCGATCGCTGGAATCACCAGGCGCTCAGGGATCCCTCCCGCGGGAGCTTTCGCAGGCCTCCCAATCCACCTCATCGCCGATTCGTGCCCGGATACTCCCCACCGGATTGGATCCTCGAGGGAGGCCCCAGGGACCGCTTCCATCAAGAAAGGTTCCGGTTCCCCTATAGAGCTCAAAGGCGTTCCTGCGATTGTCGCCGCTTTTTCTCGCTCCCATGCGGCGGGCGCGGCTCCGGGGAGCCCTCCCAGGATCAGCCCGAGGCCTAAAATCCAGTATCCGTGAGTCCATATCTGGGCGGATTCTCGGTCAAAGCGCACGTTTTCTCCCAATGCGGCCTGCACCCTCTGGTTGCTGGCCATCATCTCCTTCCCCCGAACACTACACCCGGTCCCTGCGGCGAGAGCGCCATCCCAACACCAGCCCTCCGGCAATCCACAGGGCCAGCGCCAGGATCCATGGAACCGGGAGCTGAGGGCCCTCCGCGCCCATGCGGCCCAGCAACTCCCCATTTAAAGGCTCCGTGGGAAGCGGGGTCGGATCCGTGGGAGGCGGAACCGGAGGAGCTACGGGCGGAACGGCCGTTGGAGTTCCCGTGGGGGACGGGCTGGAAGGAGGCGTGGGAGGAGCAGCAACCAACGTCGGCGTAGAGGTCGGAGTCCAGGAGGGTGTGGGCGAAGGAGTGATCGCCGGGGAAGGCGTCGCTGTCGGCCGGACAGCCAAACAGAAGATATCCCAGGGATGTCCGGGGCCAATGGTCCCAAGCAGATTTATCCCTGCCTGGGCGTCGGCCTCCGTGGGATAGACCTCGAAGACCAGATCCACATGCATCTCGAAGAACCCATCGGGCCATGCCTCCCAGGCTGGATAAACGATCTCCAGGCGATAATCCCCACCCTGGAACACATCCCATCGCTGCACCAACTGACGGCCGCCGTTGTCCGGGATCACGAAATCCAGCTGGACGTATCCCTTCAACCATCGGGTTCCCACATTGCTTAAGGCGACCACGTCGGAGTCGGTGCCAGAGGGGCAGATCATGTAGGTTTGAGGGGCCGTCAGCACGATATCGCTGATGCTGGGGTTTCCGCCATGATCCGCCTTCGCGGGAACGGGAAGCGCTCGCACTTCGTAAAGCAATCCAAGCAGCAGGATGAGCAGACCCAACGTCCGTGCTTTGCGAAAACGGGTCACAGTTTTTGCTCCTTATCTTGAGTTCATATTTAATAAATCGGTTATGTAATATATAATCATTGCCAAAGTTGGAAATTAGTGAAAAGATCGTTAAGAGCACAATTTCACTTATGGGGAGCTTTTAGAAGCCAGGATGGGGTCTGAGGGGCAAGACGCGGGACGTGTGGTTGGTCGTCCGCAAGGCCTGGCCAAAGACCGAAGGCGCCCGCTGATCCAAGGGGTCCCTGGGTTCGGGGACTAGGGCCGTTCATAAGTAGAGCGCTTAGCGCCCGTTGGGGATCACCTCCCTCAGCCCTCGAAATCGTTCCGTGACTCATCGTCATCGATTTCACCCCGCGGGGTTCCACAGATGACCGGTCCCTTCCTGCTTCATCGACCCATAGCTCGTAGACCGGGCCGGGTGACCCGTTCCGCCGCCAGAGGG